>NZ_JBKORJ010000045.1:0-113033 GCF_047314585.1 Shewanella sp. BJSY2023SW005 | reverse complement strand
GCCACGGATGCCGCCCGGTTTCAACATTTTGGCTCTGACTACCGTGAAAAGGGCCAACTGAGCGCCTCATATGAATATGTCGGAGAACGTTTTGCCTTCAAGGCTGCGGGAACCGGTGCCTATGACGCCCAGGATGATGAGAGTGCCCGTTTGGATGACTCCTACATGGCTCTGATGCTGGGCAACTGGATAGTGACTGCGGGTGCCGTGCAGCAGTGGTGGGGGCCGGGGTTTGATTCGGCTTTGCACAAGTCAAACAATGCCCGCCCCATGCCATCTGTCATGCTCAGTCGCAACAATGCTGCGGGTTTTGAAACTCCCTGGTTATCTTGGATTGGCCCCTGGACTCTGACTACGGGGTTCAGTTGGATGAATGACGACAGAGCCGTTGAAGACACCCTGCTGTGGAACATGCGCGGCAGTGTCAGGCCCTTCAAACAGTTGGAAATAGGCCTTTCCTGGACCACACAATTCTGTGGAGAGGGGCAGGATTGCGGCTTTGGTTCATTCTGGGATGCTATTTCCGGTGGAACCGAGTGTGCTGATGGTGACCCGAACTGCGACCCTTCAATGAATACCAAGATAGGTAACCAGATGGCAGGTTTCGACGTTCGTTATGCCGATACCCTGTTTAATGTGCCTTTTGGTCTCTATCTGGAGCGCACCTGTGAAGACTCCAGCGGTTCGGCGCCATGGCAGATTGCCGACTGCGCCGTGCTGGTGGGGGCTGATACCCGCTTCAACCTGGCGCAGCAGCAATATAAGCTGTTCTTTGAGTATACGGATACTCTGGTTGCCTGTGGTGGTGATCCCAATGTGTTCAACTGTTTCTATGAGCATACTACTTATTTGAGTGGTTCCCGTTATTACAAACGTTCCTTGGGTTCTACCTATGACAGCGATGCCAAGGTCTACGTTCTGGGCTTGGTAGGGCAATTTGCCGACAGCCATGGTATTAACGCCTACCTGCGCTATGCTCAGCTCAACAAAGACGGTAAAAACCGAAATAATGGTTGGGCCCCAAAACCCGCCAAGGAAGATTTGCTGATGTTGGAACTCAGCTATCGTATGCCCTTGCTGAAGGGGATGATGACTTTTGGTGGCACAGCTTCCCGTTCAGAGTTTGCAACTTATAACGATAACGATGCCAGTTTGTTTGGTAGTTATGAGTACAGGTTCTGAGTGACAACTGCTTAACTAAGCCTGTATAGCCGGCTTTTTTAATCCCAGCCACAAGAATGTTACCAAGTTTAGCCGGCCTAGCCGGCTTTTTTATGCTCATAAAGAAAATGTTACCAAGTTTAAACGGAATGATTGCGTAAAAAACGGCATTAACGTAATTTGGCCTTAAGAAACTACAGCTATATTGCATCCAGACCTACTTCCTGTTTAGGTTGTTTTTTAATCAGTTCCAAGTTTGGAACCCGGGAGCTTATTTTTGATTTCAGTCGTAATACCCGCCAAAGACGAAGCCGGAAATATAGGCCCTCTCATTAATGAGATCTGTCAGGCCTTAGCAACGACAACCCCTTTTGAAATTCTGGTTGTAGATGATGGCAGCAGCGATAATACTGCCGACGAAGTGTTGCAAACTGCAAAGCAAAACAGCTGTGATGCCAGAGTTATTCGCCATAAACGCAGTACAGGCCAGAGCACGGCTATCTGCACAGGTGTGCGCGAGGCCAAAGGGGAATATATAGTGACCCTGGATGCCGATGGTCAAAATGATCCTGCCGACATTCCCGCCATGATCCGGCTGATCCCGGAAATGAACAGTGCTGATTTTTGCATCGCTGGTTATCGAAAGCACCGTAAAGATACGGCTTGGAAACGCTTTCAATCCCGTTTTGCCAACAGGGTACGCGATGCCTTATTGCACGATGGCGTCCCGGATACCGGCTGCGGTCTTAAGCTCTTTCCGCGAGCCAGTTTTCTGAAACTCCCCTATTTCAACCATATGCATAGGTATATTCCGGCGCTTATCCGACGTATGGGCGGTGATGTGCGGATTTCTGTGGTTAATCACAGAGACAGACAAGCCGGTATTTCCAAATATACCGCCTGGAATCGACTCTGGGTGGGAATCGTCGATATCCTCGGGGTGATGTGGTTGATTCGCCGGGCCAAAATTGCCGAGATAGACAGCATTGAATACAGCCGCCGGGACTAAACTGAAGCGCCTGCTAAAGACGCTGTTGTTGATATCCGTCTTGCTTGGGCTGATGTTGGCCGTTCAGGCCGGCTGGTTTGAGCATCTCACCGACAGTAACTGGGTCGCTAACTTTATTCACCGCCAAGGGCCTGCCGGAGTGGCGTTACTGTTTGCTGTCGGCGCTCTGTTTACCGCAGTGGGCGGCCCGAGGCAGATCATCGCATTTGTTTTCGGCTTCGCGCTTGGTGGTGCTGTGGGCGCCCTGTTTTCCACTTTTGCCGCCTTGGCGGGTTGTCTCCTCAGCTTTTATTGTGCCCGTTTGACGGTGCGCGAGTTTCTACAGAAGCGCTTTGGGTCGCGGCTGCAACGTTTTGAACGGCTGATCATTCATCGCACCTGGCTTAAAGTTTTAATGATCAGGCTGTTACCTGTTGGCAGTAACCTATTGACCAATCTCTTCGCCGGGGCAACCCGGGTGCCTGCCAGCGGTTTCTTAATCGGCAGTTTCATCGGCTACCTGCCGCAGATGCTGATCTTTGCCTATGCGGGAGCCGGCTTGGGCTTGTCTGATCAGTATCAACTCGGTATCAGCCTGGTGTTATTGCTGCTTTCCAGCGCCATAGGAACTTACCTTTACCGTAATCGTCTGAGCCGTCAGGTGGATGATTTGGTTACAGATAAACAGGGGCTTTGATGAATTGGCTGCGTAGCTACTTTGACAGTGATGATTACACAAAAGTGTTTTGGGCACTGTTCTGGCTGACTCTGTTTATTATGTTGTTGGGAATAGGATTCCGCTCTCCCTGGCCTGCCGACGAGCCTAGATTTGTCGAAGTCGCCAGAGAAATGGTCAGCAGCGGTCAGTGGTTGTTTCCCAGCCGTGGTGGCGAATTCTATCCGGACAAACCGCCGGTTTTCATGTGGGCCATAGCACTTTGTTACGCCTTGATTGGAGACCTCAAGCTGGCTTTCTTACTGCCCAATGCCCTGTGTGGTTTGCTGACCGTGATGCTGGTCTACGATTTGGGCGCAAGGCTGTGGAATGTTCGCACCGGGCGCAACGCCGCTCTGCTACTGATGTTGGTGCCGCAGTTTTTGATGCAGGCCAAGAATGCCCAGATAGATGCCATGGTGATGTGCTGGATAACTTTAGGGTGCTATGGCTTGCTGCGCCATTTCCTCAAGGGACCCAGTTGGGGCTGGTATTTTGCCGCCTGGGGCTTTATGGGGCTGGGAGTTATCACCAAGGGAGTTGGTTTTCTGCCCTTGCTGCTGTTGTTGCCGTTGGGGGTGTACAGTTGGCAAAAGGGCTTGTGGCGAGAGAGTTGGCGCTGGCGAATAGTATTGGGGCCGGTTGTTATGCTGGCCGTAATTGCGCTCTGGTTGGTTCCCATGGTGCTGACGGTTCAAGCATCGGCAAGCCCGGAACACCTGGCATATATGAACAATATTCTGTTTAAGCAGACGGGTGAGCGTTACGTCAACGCCTGGCATCATATCAAGCCCTGGTATTTCTTTGTTTTCAGTGTCATTCCCTGGCTCTGGTTTCCGCTGCCCCTATTGGCATTGGCTTACGGAAAGCGACTCTGGGCGGCTATCAAGGCCGACCCTGGCATTGCCGTTTTGCTGTTATGGGTCTTGCTGGTGGTGGTGTTTTTCAGCATCAGCCCAGGTAAGCGTAATGTCTATATTTTGCCGGCACTGCCGCTGGCCGCGCTGGCCATTGCAGCAGCACTGCAGGGAGCACAGTTGTGTCTATGGTTTGAGCGCCTGGTTTCCGCCTTGCTGTGGTTGTTGGGGGGCTTGCTGCTGACTCTGGGCGTGCTGGCATTGCTGCACCATCCCAAATTGCTTGAGAGACTGGCTGATTATACCGATGATCTCACAGGTATCGGTTATCTGTTTATGGTGCTCGGTTCCTCCTGGCTTATTTTGCTCTGGTGGTTAAGGAAACAACCTTCGCTGCTCCGCTCCGGCGTGGTGACTATTCTTGGTTGGGCCTTGGTCAGTAGCTGGGGCTATCTGTTGCTCGATGGGATACGTACTCCCAAAGCCTTGATGCAGCACACGGCCGAGGTAATAGGTGAAGATGCCGAGCTTGGGCTGATCCGCTTTAAGGAGCAGTTTATTCTGTTTTCTCCCATGAGTATTACCCACTTCAGTTATCTGGCTTCCACTGCCGAGCAGGAACGCAGGGCCTGGCAGTGGCTGCAACAAGGTAAACAGCGTTATCTCCTGGTTCCCGGTGGGATAACGCTTGATTGCTTTAATATGAGCAAGGGCCAGAACATGGGCACAGCCCACAGAGAGGAGTGGTATTTACTTGGGGCTTCGGCGAGTTTGCCCGAGTGTCAGGCCCCCAAGACCATGGTCAGTTACCACACGCCGCACCCGGGACAGTGGATGCGGGAGTGATTGTGCTTCAGCGCGTTTGGCACAGGCTGCAAAACACTGTAGTGCGCTGTCCCAGGCGTATTTCGGATAACATATGGCCACATTGGGTACAGGTTTCCCCACCGCGGCCATAGACATGCAGCTTCTGGGCAAAGTAACCCGGTTTACCTTCGGCATTGGTAAAGTCTTTCAGTGTGGTGCCCCCCTGCTTGATTGCCTGGGCCAGGATCAGCTTTATCTCGGCGACCAGCACTGTCAGCCGCTCTTTATCCACTTTACCGGCCTCGGCCTGCGGGTGGACCCCGGCGGCAAACAGGGCTTCGTTGGCATAGATATTACCGACACCCACCACAATGGCATTGTCCATCAGACAGAGTTTTATCGCCTTCTTCTTGCCTTTGAGCGCCGCGTGTAGTTGCTCGACATTGAAGGCATCCGTTAAAGGTTCGGGCCCCAGTTTGGCCAGCAGCGGATGAGCCGTTTCCGGCAACTCGCACCAGAGCCAGGCACCGAATCTGCGCGGATCGTTGAACCTCAGCACCCGGCCGTTTTCCAATTCCAAATCTATATGATCGTGCTTCTCAGCCGGTGTGCTACGGGGCAAAATCCGCAGGCTGCCGGACATCCCTAGATGCACTATGCAGGTACCGGCATCTGTATCCAGCAGCAGGTATTTGGCGCGGCGGCGCACGGCTCTGATGGTCTGTCCTATGATATTGCGGGCCGTTTCGGGTACCGGCCAACGCAGCGAAGGATTACGAACGATAAGGTTACTGACGGTCTGATCAACAAGATACGGCGCAACCCCGAGGCGGGTCACTTCCACTTCCGGCAATTCTGGCATAAGGCTCTCTGCTCTATCAGCTTGTGGATACACTCAGCAGAGGTACAACACCACTTCTGAGGCTGGGGGGAATAAGATACCAGTTCCCGGCGGCAGATTTAAGCAGTCCCTGATGGGGATAGAACAGCCAAAGTTGTGGCTCGGCAGCGCCGCTGACTTTCAGCAGCAACTCTCGTGGCCGCTCATCTTGGGTGAGTTCTGGTTTACTTGCCAATGGTGATACCCGAATACTGAGCCAGGCTTGACTCCAGTCGGCGCAATTGAGCACCTTGGGATCACACTGCCATTGGCCATTGGCGGCCTGTGCCAACCAGATCCCGCCCAGTTGCAGCTGCTGCAGTTCAGTATTGCTGTCAAACAGCTCGCGGGTATCGGGCACTGAGTTCATGCGTTTATCCAGCAAGGTCAGTACCGACACCATCAGAATGGAGGCCAGAATAATGATGTTATTCCACTGTTTGCGGGTCAGTGCCATGGGCAAGAATGTTTGGTTGAGGTCGAATCGCCAGTGTAGCACGGTGGCAAGTATCAGCCACCTGTGCTGTTCATAAACCTCAAGATCTGCACCTGATTGGGATCATCGAAGTGATGCTCTTTGGGCTTGCGCTGAATAGCCTCGAAGATAGCCTGCTTCAATACGTCTATATCACCAGGATGGCTGCGGATGATCTGCTTCAGATCCAGTGAGTGTTCATTTCCCAGGCAAAGCAGCAAGCGGCCTTCGGCCGTGACTCTGACCCGGTTGCACTCATGGCAAAAGTTATGGCTGTGGGGTGAAATAAAACCTATATGGATAGGGCTGTCGGCCATGCTGTAGTAACGTGCCGGGCCGCCGGTACGCTTGGATGACAGGCTCAAGGGCCAGCGTTGATTGATAATTTCCCTGACATCACTGCTGCTCATGTGTCTTGGCAGAGAACGCTCTTCCATAACACCCAGAGGCATCTCTTCGATAAAGGCGATATCCAGCTGCTTTTGACGGCAATATTCCAGCAGATCGATAATTTCGTTTTCGTTGCGGCCCTTGAGGATCACGGCGTTGATCTTGATCCTGTCAAAGCCGGCCGCCTTGGCAGCATCTATGCCCTTGAGCACCCGCTCCAGCTTGCCGTTACGGGTCAGGGTGGTGAAAAGATCACTCTTTAGGGTATCCAGGCTGATATTAAGGCGGTTCAAGCCGGCGGCTTTCAGCGCCGGAGCCAGCTTGGCCAGCCTGGAGCCGTTGCTGGTCATGGAAAGATCCTTGAGCCCGGGTAGTGCCGCCAGCTGCGCCACCAAGCGGTCACAGTCGCTGCGAACCAAGGGTTCGCCGCCGGTGAGGCGTATCTTGCTGACGCCAAGCTCGGTAAAGGCGCGGCCGATAAAGGCCAGCTCCTCCAGGCTCAATACCTGTTCCCGCTCCAGAAAACAGGGGTCTTCACTCATGCAATAGATGCAGCGAAAATCACACCTGTCGGTAATGGAGAGGCGCAGATACTCTATTTTGCGGCCAAAGCCGTCACTCAGGCTGTTCAAGGGCAGGCTCAGAGCAGGTCTGCAAACGGGTGTACATAGACGGTTTCACCCGCCTCTATGCGTTCATCTGCCTCGCCGATAATCACCAAACAGTTGGCCTTGACCATGGAGCTGAGCATGCCTGAGCCCTGGGCACCGGTCGTGCGTACGTGCAATTGGCCGTCATCTCCCAGGGTCATGATGCCGCGGCTGAATTCGGTGCGGCCGCTGCGGCTGCGCATGGTTTCATCGGCAATCGCCGGCAAAAGTCTTGGCTGCCAGCTTGGTTCACCGGCCAGTTTACGCAATGCCGGTTGAACAAACATCAGGAAAGAGACCATCACGGCCACAGGATTGCCGGGCAAGCCGAAGAACAATGTTTGGTCTATCTTACCGAACGCCAATGGGCGTCCCGGGCGCATATTGATACGCCAGAAGTTGATTTCCCCCAGCTGGGCCAGCACTGTCTTGATATAATCGGCATTGCCGACAGACACCCCGCCCGAGCTGATAATCACATCGGCCTGATTCGCCGCCTGGCTCAATGTTTGGCTCAGAACGGCTTCCGAGTCTTCGATGATCCCCAAGTCCAGCACTTCACAGCCAAGGCGTTTGGCCATCGCCTTGATGGTATAGCGGTTGGAGTCGTAGATGCAGTTGGCCCTGAGCTCAGTGCCGGGTTGGCTGACTTCATCGCCGGTGGAAAATACGGCAATTCTGGGGCGGCGTTTGAGGGGCATCTCAAACAGTCCCAGTGAAGCCAGCAGGCCTTGTTCGGCAGCGCCTAAACGTGTGCCACTGCCAAGGGCCACGGCACCTTGGGCGATATCTTCACCCGCCAGACGCACGTGCTGGCCGCGATAGATTTTGCCACTGAAGCTGACCTTGCCATCGGTTTCGGTGGCAAGCTCTCTGGGTTGAATGGTATCTGCGCCAAGAGGAACCGGCGCACCTGTCATAATTCGTACCGCTTCACCCGGCTGCAACTGGCCAGAATATTGATGACCGGCCAGCACTTCTCCTTTCAGTTCAAAGGATTGTGACATATTGTCTTGAAACGCGAAGGCGTAACCATCCATTGCCGAGTTGGTCTGCTGCGGTACGTTCACCGGTGATATGGCGTCCTGGGCCAGAATACGATTGTCGGCCTCATCGAGCGTCAACAGCTCTGTCTCTGTGACGGGTTTGACTTGCTCCAGGATATGGTCGATGCCCTGACGTACCGACAGATTTTGTTCGCTGCCGAGCTCACAGGCACTTAAGGGCAGGGCTCTTGCTGAAGAGGACTTGAATTCGGGGCGATACTCGCGAACATACTGCTGCACAAAATCAGCAATTTGCGCCACATTGTTGAGATCCAGGCGGCGGATCTCCCCCGGCAGCTTGGTTTCATCACAGCAGGCGATTGCGAGGATATTGGGATCCTCGGTATGGATAAAGGGTTTGCCATGGGCGGCTCTGTGTAATTCAATCTTGGGCAGCGCCAGTTTCTTGAAGCCTTCCACCAACACCAGGTCGGCCTTGTCCTGTTCCAACTGGCCGAGTAGATGCAGCAGGTCCGGATCTCTGTCCAGCGGATCTTCAGTCATCAAGGCCCAACGCACATGGGAGGCCACCAACATCTGTCTGGCGCCGGCCTTGCGCATCTCATAGCTGTCTTTACCCGGCTCATCAATATCAAAGTTGTGATGGGCGTGCTTGATCACTGCCAGTCTTAAACCACGACGATTCAGCTCAGGGATCAACTGCTTCAGCAGCGTGGTCTTGCCTGTGCCGCTGTAGGCGCAGAAGCCCAACACGGGAATGGACAGGGGATTGGTAAAGACAGTGCTCATAAAAACCTCTTAAGCTTGGGATATTTCCGCCGCGAGTTGTTGTTTTTGTTCGTTGGTGTTGACGTTAATAAAGGCGCTGGGTTGATCGGCGAATGATTCAACCACTACCGGGTGTTCACTGTACCAGAGATCGACACGGCGCCTGCCAGAATCGAGAAACGCCTGCATCGAATCCCTCACCGTCGGTTTGAGCAGCATAACCACTGGTTGCTCACGCTCGCCATCGGATGCCACGGCGAGATCCGCTTCTGACGCCTGCAGCTTTTGCGCCATACGCTCGACCAGGTCTTTGGGCAGCAAAGGGCAGTCGCAGGGCACCACCAACAGCAGATCGGCATCTGTCTTATCCAGGGCGCTGATCATTCCCGCCAACGGCCCGGGATAACCCTGTTCCAGGTCGGCAATGACAGGAAAACCGAACTCAGCATAACGTGTTTGATTGCGGTTGGCGTTGATCAGGATCTGATTCACTTGAGGTTTTACCCTGTCGATAACGTAGGCAATCATGGGGCGCCCCAGCAGATCTACCAGGCCTTTGTCTTCTCCGCCCATACGCCTGGCCATGCCTCCGGCGAGTATCACCGCATCAATGCGCTGCGACATAGTTCTCCTCCTGCAGTTCTTCCGTGGCCAGGGTCAAATTGGCTGAGGTTGTCAGTTGTTGTGATTCTATATGCCAATGTTGGTGACAAAGTGCTGTCAGTTCTGAATGCTGGTGGCTACTGATCAGCAGCCCTGTGCCTTGTTGCTTCAATTCGGCAATCATAGCAAAAACGGTTTGTTGCGATGCTCTGTCCATATTGGATATGGGTTCATCCAGCATAAGTAACTTGGGTTTCAACAGCCAGGCTCTGGCCAGTGCCAGCCGTTGCCGTTCACCGCCGGACAGCGTTGAGGCGTTGGTCTTGAGCAGTTGCCCCAACTGGGCATGTTCTATCGCGCTTTGCATCCTAGTGCGCTGCTCGGCTTTATTCAAGCCGCTGTATTTTTGCGCCAGTTGCAGATTGTAGCTGACACTGCCTTCAAACAAGTATGGGTGCTGATGCAGGTAAATAGCCTTACCGAGCAAGGTATCACCTCGCCACCAGGGCGTCGCTGGAAATCCTTGGGTATAGATGGTACCGGCGCTGGGTTTGAGTAAACCGGCCAGCAGTTTCATCAGAGTGGTTTTACCGCAGCCATTGTCACCTTGCAGATAGATGACTTCACCCTGACAAAACTCCAGTTGCCGGGCGCGAAATAACAGGCGTTCACCAAAACGCATCTCAAGATCTTGGGCTATCAGCTTTATCATCAAGCGTCCTAATGACTTCTGGGACTGGCCCTGCCGCGCAGAGTACCCAGAGCAAAATTCAGTATCAGTGCCAGCACCAGCAGTACCAAGCCAAGGGCTATGGCCTGGGCGAAGTCCCCTTTACTGGTTTCCAGCGAAATCGCGGTGGGTATGTTACGGGTAACATGGGCTATATTGCCACCAACCATCATGGAGCAGCCGACTTCGGTAATGATACGGGAAAACGCGGCGATAATCGCCAGTAACAGCGGTACTCTTAGTTCGCGGCAAACCACCCAGATAGCCGAGCTCCAGCTGGCACCCAGGGTGCGGCTGGTTTCCCAGGCGCGGCGGTCGACACTGGTGAAGGCGGCATGGCTCATGGCTATCAGTACCGGGGCGCAGATCATCATCTGTCCGAGGATCATCCCCTTTTGGGTAAAGAGCCAGCGCAGGTCGCCCAGGGCGCCGTTACGGGTCAGCAGTAGGTAAGCCAACAGGCCCACCACCACAGTGGGAATGGATTGCAGGGTTTGCACCAGATTAGTCACCAGCCAGCGGCCGGGAAACTGAACAAACGCCAAGGCGAACCCCAGTATCATGGACGGCAGCAAGGTGATCAGCAGTGCCGCGAAAGATACCGAGAAAGAGACGGAGATAATAGACCAGACTTCAGGGTCTCTGGAAAACAGCAGGCCTAGGGCCTGCTGTATAAGGGCTAACCAGCCTTCACTCATTTGCCGTAAGTTGCCTTGAACAGTTGTTCGCCTTGAACTTTATAGCTGTTGATCATGCTTTGTGCTTCTTTGCTAATCAACCAATCACTGAAGGCACGTGCACCTTTGTGATTCAGATCAGGGTATTTGGCAGGGTTGATCAGGATAACCTGGTAAGGGTTGGCCAAAGTGGCACCGCCGTCGAAGTCGATGCCCAGGTCCAGTTTGGCTTTGTAAGCCACGAAAGTACCACGGTCAGACAGGGTGTAACCTTGCAGTTCGTTGGCCATCAGCAGGGTTTTGCCCATACCTTGACCTACAGAAGTGTAGCCTTTGAAGTCTGGAGTCACGTTGGCGGCTTTCCAGATGATCAGCTCTTTCTTGTGAGTACCTGAGTCATCACCACGGGATACGAAAGGTACACCTGACTTGGCGATTTTGGCGAAGGCTTCTTCGGCATTTTTGCTGTCACGGGCCTTGGCTGGGTCGTTCTTGGGGCCAAGGATAACAAAGTCGTTTTCCATGATGCCGCGAGGCTCAACACCGAAACCGTCGGCGACGAACTTGGCTTCTGCGCCAGGAGCGTGAGTCATTACCAGATCCACATCACCCTGAGAACCCAGTTTCAGAGCCTTACCTGTACCAGTGGCAATCACTTGTACCTTATAGCCTGATTCAGATTCAAATTTTGGCAGCAGGTAACCCAGCAGACCTGAGTTTTCAGTACTGGTGGTAGTGGCCAGCTTGATGGTTTCCTGAGCGGAAGCCGGGGCAGAGATCATCAGGCCTGCCGCAATGGCAAGACCCAGCAGTTGTTTCAAGTTCAACATTATTGCTCCTTGGCGTGATTTTAATAAGTGGGCCTAACCCATAAGCCTGCGGGCCACGGCCTTGTACTCGCACCCATTAAAGCAATTTGGGTGCCAAAAACGAATGTTTGCTATAAACCGATATTGAGGGATCCAATATGTGAACTGGATCCCAAGCTTGGTAAATAAGTATCAGACAAATTGTCCCAACCGGCTTTTTCTCTGGTTCATAGTGACCAATTTTTACCGTATCAATGATAGAATCTATTTCAATTGAGTCAAAATGTCCTGAAGCCGACAATATGAGCCAGATAGAAAAGCCACTAAAGTCTAAGCCAATGCCTTCTGCCGTGTCCGTGTTGATCGTCGACGACGAGCCCGGTATGCGCAGTTTCCTCAACAAAGCGCTGGCAAAGAAATTTGCCCTGGTAGAAACCGCTGCCAGCATAGAAGAAGCCGAACAACTGCGCAGCCGTTGTCACTTCGATCTGCTGATTGTGGATATACGTCTGCCCGGCCGCTCAGGTATTGAGTGGCGTGAGGCGCTGGATGATCAGGAGCGGCGCTCCGACATCATCTTTATGACTGGCTATGCCGATATGGAAGTGGCGATTCAGGCACTCAGGGCCGGCGCTTCCGACTTCATCATGAAGCCTTTCCATCTGGAGCAGATGATGAAGGCGGTCGACCGCTGCATCGAGCGGCGCTTGCTGAAGCGGGAAAACCTGATGCTGCGCCGGGAAGTGTCCAGTGGCTATTCCTCCACCATCATAGGCAACAGTGATGCCATGATGGAGGTCAAGCGGGTGATAGAGCGGGTGGCACCGACCAATGCCGTAGTGCTTATCGAAGGTGAGTCCGGCACGGGTAAGGAGCTGGTGGCCAGGCAACTTCACCTGCTCAGTGGTCGTCAGGGCCCGTTTGTGCCTGTTAACTGCGGCGCCATCGCTCCCGAGTTGCTGGAGAGTGAACTCTTTGGTCATACCGCTGGCTCTTTTACCGGTGCCAAAGGCAATCGCGAAGGTCTATTCAGCTTTGCCTCCGGAGGCACCATCTTCCTCGATGAGATCGGGGAGATGCCGCTGAAAATGCAGACGGCCTTGCTGCGGGTGTTGGAGCAAAAGGCGATTCGTCCGGTTGGCAGTGAAAAAGAAGTTAATATTGATGTTCGGGTGATAGCGGCAACCAACCGTAAGCTGGCCGATGAAGTGGAAGCCGGGCATTTCCGCCGCGATCTCTTCTACCGTCTCAATGTGCTCGACATAGTGATCCCGCCATTACGGGAAAGGCCGGATGATGTGGTGGAATTGACCCATCACTTTACCCGCCAGTTGGCCGCAGAGCTCGGGGTGAAAGAGGTGGTCTGGAGCCATGAAGACCTGCTCAAACTGCAGCAACATCAGTGGCCTGGGAATATTCGCGAATTGCGTAACATGATAGAGCGCTGCATTCTGCTGGGTAAGCCACCGGCGGAATACTGGAAAGAACAGCCCAAGGCCGAACTGAATGCCCAGCCTGGCTATCCCCACGACTGGGCGCTCAAGGATGTGGAAAAAGACCATGTCACGGCCGTGGTTGACTCCCACGGCGGCAATAAGTCGGCGGCAGCCCGGGTGCTGGGAGTGTCTCGCAAAACACTGGATCGTAAATACAAAGAGTGGTTTGACTGCGAGTCGGAGGTCTGAGCTTGTCACTGTTTAAACGGCTCTTTGGCCTGAGCTGGCAGCAGCTGCAGGCAAAGGTGCGTTATCGCATTCTGATCCTGACTCTGTTGCCTATCTTGCTGATGCTGGTGAGCCTGGTGTTTATCACCATTTACTGGAATATCAGCTATACAGGCAAACAGCTGTTTATGAAGGTCAAGGCCGACCTGACAGTGGCCAACAACACGCTGGCCGCGGTGCAGGAGCGTCAGGAAAAGCAGCTCGAACATGTGATGCAGTCCTTCGATTTCCAGACCCATTTTCGTTCGATACTCGAAGGTGAACAGCAGAAGCAGAAAGATCTCAATGCTTTCCTGGATCAACAGCGCAAGGTGTTGGATCTCGATTTTCTGCGTCTGGTCAGAATTGCCGATGCTGCGGCCGATCCGGACTTGCGGCAGATGCTGCCCTTGGTTCAGGGGCAAAGGGCCTATTCAGGGCTGATGGTGCTCTCCTCCTCGCGGCTGGCACGAATCGATCCCGAGTTGGCCGAGCGTGCCAAGATCCCGGTGAAAATGACCTTAAGGGCACAAAATCCCGACAGAGAAGTGGAAGAGCGGGGCATGCTCAGCCGCAGCCTGCTGCCGGTAGCCGATGAAAACGGCAAGGTTGGCTGGTATCTGGATGGAGGGATTCTGTTTAATCGCAATACTCGCATCGTCGACCATATTCGCGATCTGGTCTATGACAAGGGCACACTGCCTGAGCGTTCCATAGGCACTGTGACTATCTTCCTCGACAATATCCGCATCAGCACCAATGTGCCTCTGCATTTCTTCCCCAAAGAGGATGAAAATCGCGGCCGGGCATTGGGCACCCTGGTGTCCGAGGAGGTGCGTCAGCAGGTGTTGGTCAAGGGCCAACTCTGGGTCGATAGAGCCTTTGTTTACAACGACTGGTTTATCTCGGCCTATGCGCCGCTGACCGATATTCGTGGCCAGCGGATAGGCATGATCTATTCCGGGTTTTCCGAGTCGCCTTTTATCCATAACTATCTGCTTAATATCATAGAGTTGGGCACCATTTTGATGTTGGTGTTGCTGGTTTCCGGGCTCTTGGTTTATCGCGGCGCCTACAGTTTGTTGCAGCCGATAGAGCGTATTCACCAAGTGGTTAAGGCGGTGCAGTCCGGGCGCAATCTGCGTATCGGCGAGCTGGGACTGGACAGAGACAATGAGCTGGCCAACTTGGCCGAGCAGTTCGACCGCATGCTCGATTTATTGCAGCGCCGCAATGCGCAAATTCAAGCGGCGGCCGAGCAACTGGAGATGAAGGTCGAGGAACGTACCCGTAGCCTGCAGGAAAAAACCGAAGAGCTGCAGCGCAACGTGCAATTACTGAACGAAACCCGTCAGCAGTTGGTGACCAATGAAAAGCTGACAGCCCTTGGGGAGTTGACCGCTGGGATTGCCCACGAGATCAACAATCCTACCGCCGTAATCCTCGGCAATATGGAACTGCTGCGGGTGGAGCTTGGGGATAACGCCGAGCTGGTCGAAGAGGAGATAGATCTCATCATCCAGCAGGTGGGGCGTATCAGCACTATTATCCGCAGCTTGCTGCAGTACAGCCGTCCCGGCGAGTTCAATGCGCCGCTGGAGATGCATCAAATCACACCTATTATCGAAGAGATGCAGCTGTTGGTACGTCACTCACTGGGTAAGCAGGAAGTGGTGTTGTTGCCTGAGCTGAACGCCAGTTATCCGGTGCAGGTAAATCGTCCGCAACTGCTGCAGGTGCTGATCAATCTGGTGGTCAACGCTGCTCATGCTATGGATGGCAAGGGGCGGATCTGGATCCGTACCTATGACTGGGTGGAACAGGACGAACCTGTGGGGATCAAGATAGAGATTGAAGATGAAGGTTCTGGGATCCCGCAAGAGCAGTTGAGTCGGATATTCGATCCCTTCTATACCACCCGTAAGGATGGTACCGGGCTGGGCTTGTCGCTGAGCTACGGTATTATCAAACGCATAGGTGGCACCATAGAGGTCAGTTCGACAGTAGGTAAGGGGACGCTGTTTACTGTCAGTATTTACCATATGGCCAAAGAGGATCAGTCAGGCCCCTATGATGGTTTGCTGTTCGGGTAGGCTCTTGGCTTGGCGTGAAAAAACAAAAAAAGAGCCGGGTAATTAACCCGGCCACAAAGAGTGTGTGAGCAATGTCGTGCTTTGCAAACTCAGGAACACCATAACTCTCAGCGGGTACTGCGGGCCTAAAGCTAAGGATGAGTTTTGGAACGCAAGTTAACGATAATCGTTCTCATTTATGTTTGCAACTATTTTTTGACCTTTGGCGATAAAGTTTTCCAGTGCTATTCCTCCTTTCTTGGATGTCCGACCCAAAAATCTACCTAACTTATTAATTTTAAATTAGTTTAAATCTAAGGTGCAGGCCGGTAGTCATTGGTAGTTTTGGGGCTAAATCCAGATGGCTGCACCTTCCTTAGCGCCTGACTCCCTCTATATTGGTTTGTTAGAGAGGGGCATCAAAATTTAAAAACAGCGGCGAGGGATGAAAATAGTTGGCGGAGAGGAGGAGCATAAAGCTCTGACAATAAGAATCAGCCAAAAAAAGGGCCGGGTAATTAACCCGGCCTAAAAGAGTGTGTGAGCAATGTCGTGCTTTGCAAACTCAGGAACACCATAACTTCAAGCAAATCTCAGTCGACTAGCGGTTAACTGACTCTCAGTTAAGGATGAGTTTTGGAACGCAGAACAAATGATAATGGTTCTCATTTTCGATTGCAACTGTTTTTTGTCTGTATTCAAGACAAATTTATCTCAGGCCTCAGATACGATTGTCCCCGGTGCTACAAGCCAGGATGCGGCTGATGGCGGCCATGCTCCTGCCGCTGCTCTGCTGCCAATGATTGAATACAGCTTGTACCTGGGCCAAGCCGCTCTTTGAGCTGAAGCCTGCGTCCACCAGTTTGTGACTCTTGAGATAGTTTTGAACATCAGCGGTCAACAGGAAGCTGTCTTTACCTATGCCACGAAGAAAATAGGGGCCGGTATTGCCACCCAAGCGTGCACCACGGCGTTTGAGTTCCTGCCACAGTGAGGTGATCTCCTCCACCGGCCAGAGGGCGATATATCGGGCCAGGCTGCCGTGTTCTCTGGCAATATCCTGCACCATGAGCGCGTTATCATAAATGGCCTGGGTCTTTTTCTGGTGGCGAATGAGGCGACTGTCCTCACCTCTGGCCTGCAACTGCTCGGGGGAGAGCATCAACACTTTCATGGGTTCAAAGCCAAAGAAGGCCTCTTCATAGGCCGGCCATTTGTGTTCCACTACTTTCCAGACAAAGCCGCTCTGAAATACCTGTTTGCTGAGAGCTGAAAGCAACTCGGCATCTGTATATTCCAGCAATTCTTCCGTGGAACAGACTCTGGGTAACAGGCTCTCCAGTCGCTCGGCGCCGCCTTTGCGCTCGCACGCTCTGGCATAGATGGTGGCAAAATCTTCCGGCTTGCTCATGTGCTTTCCCTTTTGATTGGCTCAATTACTGCCGCACCAGTGTAATACCAATCGGGATAAAGATGGGAGTGATCAATGATGATTAACAATCACAGTCCCTCCCAGGCAAAGGGAGGAACTGTGGCACGCGATATCGGGTATCAGGATTGAATGAGGCTCTGTTCAAACAGGGCCTTAAGTGAATGCCCTGGGCGCCCCAGCAGACGTTCCAGATCTGCGCTTTGCTGCTGATATTCACCATCGGCTATCGCCTTGGAGTTGTTGGCAAACGCCTTGGCCATAAAACCGGGGAGGCCGATCCCGAGGAAAATCTGCTCCAGCTCTGCGACTGAAATGTTTTGCAGCCGAATGTTTTTGCCACTCACCTGCGACAGGTATTGTGCCACCTGGGCCTGGTTCAACAGTTCCGGGCCTGTCAGGGTATAGGTTTGCCCAAGATGGCTGCTTACAGGCGATTCCGATGAGAGAATGCCGGCGATGGCCTCTGCCAGATCGGCCTTCCACACAGGGGCAAACAAACCATTTTCACCGGCATTGAGCATGGTTTCTGTTGCCAGAGTGTGCTCCAACCCGGCCAACTGCAATTCGGCATAGGGACCGTTACGTACCAAGGTGTAAGGCACACCAGAGTGAACTATTGCAGCTTCTGTTGCCGCATGGGTGCGGGCAAAGTCGAATGCCGAGTCCAGGGTCGCCAATTGGAAACTGGTATAAACTAATTGTTCGACAGCGGCGGCCTTGGCGGCGCTGAGCACATTCATGTGCTGCTGCAGTCTCTGATCATTGGGTGCATCACCCGAGATCAATAACAGGCGTTTGACGCCCTGCATGGCTTTCGAGAGTGAAGCCGGGTCACTGTAATCGGCAAAGACCTTCTCTACATCAGCAAACTCGTTCAATTGTTCAGGGTGGCGACTTGCCAATCTCAACTGTTTGGCAGGAACCTTTGCCAATAAGGCTTGGCTGACCAGACGGCCCAATTGGCCGGATGCACCTAAGATAAGGATCATGTTTTTTACTCCGTTTTTTACTCCAGTAGGTTTATGGCATCAGTGTATCCCCGTGGCAAAAATTGATAATGAGTGCTTTACTTATCACTTTGGTTATTGAAATTAAACAAAGGTGAGAGATGGATGCGGCACAACTCTATCGTATGTTGGTATTCGCCACTGTAGTGGAACAGGGATCGTTAACGGCGGCCGCAGAAGTGCTGGGGATCAGCCGCTCCATGGTGAGTCAACATTTGAAGAAACTGGAACAGCGTCTTGGCTGCCGTTTATTGCACAGAACCACGCGCAAGATAGGCTTGAGTGAAGATGGTCAGAGTTTCTATCACTATTGTGCCGAGTTGTTGCAGCTGGCCAAGCAAGCCGAAGCCGTGACTCGTCCCAGTGATCAACAGCTACATGGCAGCTTGAGGATCACGGCACCTGTGGGGGTAGGTGAACTGTCACTGCTGCCCTTGATGGGGGCGTTTCACCAGCGTTTCCCCCATATCCGGCTGACACTGTTGCTGGAGGACAATAAGCTCAATCTGCTGGAGCATAAGATAGATATCGCCATTCAGGCCGGCTGGCCGGAAGACTCTGAATTCAAGGCGATAAAATTGGGCGACTTCGAAGAGTATCTGGTGGCTTCGCCCGAGTATCTCAGTCGCCACGGCAAGCCGCTGCATCCGGATAACCTGCATCATCACCAATGGCTGATGCATGCATCGAGTCATTTGCCTCGCAGCTGTACTTTGCACAATAGTCAGGGCGAACAGTTTCGTATTCGGGTTACCCCCTTTATCAGCTGCAACAGTACCAATGCCATCGCGGCTCTGGCTGCTCAGGGGCTTGGCATAGCCACCTTGCCGGATCATCTGTTGCAAAGGCAATTGGACTCGGGAGCGCTGGAACGTCTGTTACCGGATTATCATCTGCGTGAGGGCGGTATCTATGCCATTCACCCTTACCGTGAGGGGATGCCACCCAGAGTCCGGGTCATGTTGGACTTTCTCAAACAGAAGTTGGGTCAAACAGAGGGTGGATAATTCCTCGCAGCACTCATGGTAACTGTTCACGCCTTCCCTAAGCGGTAGCCAGCAACTAAAGTTAAAGTTGGTAACCATGGGGATCCCTGTCTATGGAGCTTTACTACCATCCATTGTCGCGTTATTCGCAAAAGGTGCTGCTGGCACTTTATGAAAAGCAGGCAAACTTCTTTCCCCGGGTAACGGATCTGCAGGATCCATTGGAGCGCCAACACTATCTGCATTTCTATCCATCCGGTAAGCTGCCACTCTTGGTGTGTCAGGACGGCAGCCTGTTGCCTGAATCCAGCATTATCATAGAGTATCTGGACAATAAAATGGACGCCGGCACCCGGCTGTTGCCCAAGGAGCCCGAGCTCAATCTGCAAGTGCGTCTCTATGACAGAATTGCCGATAACGACCTCAACAACAGTCTCTATCAGCTGGAGCAGCAATATAGCTTACCGGAAGAACAGCAACTTCCTCTGGTGCAACGTCAAATTGAAAACCGTCTCAGACTTTGCCTGCGGGCGTTGGACTTACGCCTGGTTGAGCATCATTGGCTTTGCGGAGATGGGTTCACTTTGGCCGATTGTGCCTTAATCCCTTGTCTTGGTTACCTGCAGCGCAGTTTCAACTTACTGGACTACCAGCATTTGGGGCGCTACTGGCTGCAGGCGCAATTGCGGGGTTCCTGGATGTTGGTGCAAGATGAAGTGACTCTGGCTCAGGAGGAGGCCAGCAGTGGGCTCAGGCCCATCCCCTGAACAAGAATTCAGCTGTTACGGGCCTTTTTGAGATCCAGGAACGACTTCCACTTGATGATCTCTGCCGGTAACTCGGGCGTGATCTCATCGAAACCGGCTTCCGTCAACAGGTTTTCCGTGGGTACCGGCTTGCGTTTGCAGACGAACAAACCTCTGACATGCACTATGGCATGCAGGCCTCTGTCCGACAGGAAACGCTGCTCTATGTAGAAATACTTTTCATCCCAGCCAACCACGCGAGAGGCAATTTCAAACTGCTGTAATGGCCTGATATCCCTTACATAGGTGAACTCGGCAGCATTGACTATCGGCATCCATTTCAGTTTTAGAAAGCGCTTCAGCAAGCCCATTTCGGCCATCATATAAGTGCGGGCCAGATCCATAAATGCCGGGTAGCGGGAGTTGGTCAGGTGTAGGTTGATGTCACAGTCACTCGGTAAAGCCCGATAACGGATGCGGCTGGTGCCGAGAAAACCGATATCGTTTGCCCGGCGCACTCGCCAGAGCAGCAGCCAAAACAGGCGAAAGTAGAGGTTCATCAAAGGGTCCAAGAGTTGAGAGGAATTAAAGGCTATCAAAGGTCATACCAGACGGCAAGCGAGAACTGGCTCACAAAAAAGGCGCCCGCAGGCGCCTAATCAATTGCTTCTGCCTCAGGCTTGGATCCCTGAGTGACGCAGCAGTGCGTCTATGCTGGGCTCGCGGCCACGGAAGCGGGTAAATAGCACCATAGGCTCTTCACTGCCGCCCATCTCAAGTATGTTGTGCAGGAAGTCGCGTCCTGTGCTCTCGTTGAAAATACCTTCCTCCTCGAAGCGTGAGAAGGCATCGGCAGACAACACTTCGGCCCACTTGTAGCTGTAGTAGCCGGCGGCATAACCTCCGGCAAAGATATGGGCGAAGCCATTCTGGAAGCGGTTGAATTCTGGCGGTGTGACCACTGCCACCTGGCGTCGAACCTCATCCAACATCTGCTGAATATGGGCGCCCTTGGCCGGATCAAACTCCTGATGCAGGCGGAAGTCGAACAGAGAAAACTCCAGTTGCCGCAGCATCATCATGCCGGACTGGAAGTTCTTGGCGGCCAGCATCTTGTCCAGCATCGCCTTGGGCAGTGGCTCCCCGGTCTGATAATGGCCGGAGATCTCCGCCAGCGCCTCTTCGGCCCAACACCAGTTCTCCATAAACTGGCTTGGCAGCTCCACGGCATCCCAAGGTACGCCATTGATGCCGGAAACCCCACCGACATCAATACGGGTCAGCATATGGTGAATACCATGACCAAATTCGTGGAACAGGGTAGTGACTTCGTCATGGGTAAACAGCGCAGGCTTGTCACCCACGGGGCGATTGAAGTTACAGGTGAGGTAGGCTACCGGCTTTTGCAGGCCTGTGGCCGTCATCCGCCGGGTTCGGCAATCATTCATCCAGGCGCCGCCACGCTTGCCTTCACGGGCATAGAGGTCCAGATAGAAGCTGCCTCTGTGTTCGCCCTCGGCATCCAGGATGTGGAAAAAGCGCACATCTTTATGCCACTTGTCGAAATCCTGCTGCTCTTTGACATCCATGCCGAACAAGCGCTTGATGGTGTAGAACAGGCCGTTGAGCACCTTGTCTTCGGGGAAGAAGGGACGTAGCTCTTCCTGAGATATCTCATACTTGTGCTGCTTGAGCTTTTCGCCGTAGTAACTCAGATCCCAGGCCGCCAACTCGGTTACACCATAATGCTCCTTGGCAAACTCCTTGAGTTCGGCCAACTCGGCCTTGGCTTGAGACTTGGAGCGCAGTGCCAGCTCATTGAGGAAGGCGATAACCTGCTCGGGCGATTGCGCCATCTTGGTGGCCAGGGACTTATCGGCATAGGTATCAAAGCCCAGTAACTGTGCCAATTCATGGCGCAGGCTCAGGATCTCGTCCATCAGCGGGCCATTGTCGAACTCACCGGCATTAGGGCCTTGATCCGAAGCGCGGGTAACAAAGGCGCGGTAACACTCTTCACGCAGACTGCGGTTGTCGCTGTAGGTCATGACTGGCAGATAGGATGGAAAATCCAGGGTGAATAGCCAACCTTGCTGCTCTTTGGCCTCGGCCATCGCCTTGGCGGCGGCAATGGCAGACTCTGGCAGACCGGCCAATTCGGCTTCATCGGTAACCAGCTTGCTCCAGGCATGTGTGGCATCCAGCAGTTGGTTGGAATAGGTGCTGCTGAGTTCGGACAGGCGCTTTACAATCTCTCCATAGCGGGCTTTTTGTTCATCATTGAGGCCTATTCCCGACAGTTCGAAGTCTCTCAGGCTATGTTCTATCACAGTCTGTTGTGCCTGGCTGAGCAGGGCAAATTCCGCTGATGCCTTGAGCTCTTTATAGGCCTGATACAGGCCCTGATGTTGGCCGACAAAGGTGCTGTACTCAGACAACAATGGCAGACAGGCATCGTGCGCGGCGCGCCACTCTTCATTGCTGAGTACAGAATTCATATGGGAAATCGGCGACCAGATCTGGCTCAACTCATCGTCCACCTGCTCCAGAGGGGCCACCAGGTTTTCCCAAGTGTAGGGGCCTCCGGCGGCCAGCACGGCTTCTATCTTATCGCGGCATTTGGCTATGGCCTGTTCGACCGCCGGTTGAATGTGCTCGGCCTTGATACTGGAAAAGGGCGGCAGCTCCTGTGCTGTCAGCAGCGGATTGGTCATTGTCTGTCCTCTCTTTGGGCGTGGGCCATAGGGCCTGCATTGGATGCCTGGTCTTGCCGCCATGGCGGCGAATATTCAGGGGCGTGGCTAATAGATAAGGGTTCTGCTGTGATTTATCAAGGTGATAAAAGCGATTGGTGCCATAGCTGTGGCACAGATGTGAAACATAGCCGCCAAACTCGGCAGTGAAATACCCGTGGGTCACGAGTCACTGCTGCCGAGGAAGAGAGCCTACCGTCAATGCACAAAAAAATCATAAATGATAACTGGATCTAAAACACGATTCGTTATCATTTACATAATGGGGTGGTGGAATAAAATAAACTTTACTTTGTAAGTTTGGTACGTTTTATGCGCTATCCGCTCTTGTTGCTGACACTCCTGTGCTGCAATCCATTATTGGCCGATGAGGCCACTGAAACCCAACTCATGCTGGGGTGGGACAGCCGCTATATTTCCGAGGGGCGTGACAACTTGTCTGCGGGCGGGATTGCCTGGAGTGGCATTCACCATAGCCGTGATGGCCTGGGGGCCTTCGTGTTGTTTGGCCGAGCCGACAGTGTGAACTACGCCGAGCTCAATGCCGGGGTGGAATACTGTTTCAACCCACTCGAATCAGTGGAAGCCGGTGTCGGCATGCAGCGACTGGAGTTTTACGGTGATGAGCGCGCCCATGACAATGAGGCGTACGCCTATCTCGCCTATCAGGGGCTGAGCTGGCTGACACCATCGATTAACTATACCTATGCTACTGAAGCCTCTGGTTATTTTGTTGAGTTGAGCCTGCACAGCCATTGGCAAGTGAACGAGCAACTGACTCTTACCCCCTATGTGACCCAGGGATTCGACTTTGGCTATGCCAGCCAGACCCATGATGGCCCCAATCATCTGCAGCTTGGTGTAGAGGCATGCTACTCATTAACCCCTTCTTTGGTGGCTTCCTTGCATTTGAGTCACAGCATAGCGGAGGATGATATCAAGCAGCAGGCGCAAGAGGAGGATTGGCATGGCGACCTGGATCAGTCTTATGCCGGCTTGCATCTGGAGTGGCAGTTTTAAACTGGCTAACATTCACCGCAGCTTCTAGACTCTGATGTGAAGACAAACAGCGTCGAAGGATCGATGCGGGAGTACAGGGAATGTTAACCTACAGAATCGGCGGGCTTTGCTGCCTGCTCCTTTGGTTGGGAGTCGCCCCATTGGCTGAATCCCAGGCCGAATCAAGCTCAGACCTGAATCTAGTGTCGAGTTCAGAGCCCTCAATAGATAAGCAACTCAGCAACCCGGACAAAGAGCCTGGTTCGCTCCCTCTGGGGTTGGTGCTCGACAGCGAGGGCAATCCTATCGCCATTCCACAGCAGTTTGAAGCCGCACTTGAATATGAGTCTGCTCCCTTGCCCAAGGCCTCGCGCGACAGTAAACCAACGAAATCCCGAAAAAAGAAGGCATCCAAGCCTCGCCGCCAAGTCGCCGATGATCCCAGTTGTCGCTGGTTGGATAAGCGAATGACAGAGCTGGAGCGGCGCCTCAGGCAGAAAGATTCCCACACTGCCAGATTTTTGCAGGCTGAACTCGGCGAGCATCAACAGCAGTTTCGTTGCCTCAAGTGCTCGGGTTCAGGGCCTGAGACCCAGGATTATTCGCGCTGCACCTTGTATCACTGAAATTTTTACCGGCAGACTCTGGTCTGGTCACTTGATCTGAATCCCCCTACAATGGCTCACAAGAATCCCGCCAGACGGGAGGTCGCCCTGTTGGGCGAAAGAATCTGTATCAATCGACGGAGATAAACATGGCACAACATTTTGACTATATCTGCCTGGGTGCGGGCAGCGGTGGTATTGCGTCAGCCAACAGGGCCGCCATGCGTGGCGCCAAGGTGTTGCTGATTGAAGCCAAACACCTGGGTGGTACCTGCGTCAACGTCGGCTGTGTGCCCAAGAAGGTCATGTGGTATGGCGCCCAAGTGGCCGAAGCCATGCATCTCTATGCCAAAGATTATGGTTTTGATGTCAGCGTCAACCAGTTTGACTGGAACACTTTGGTGGCCAGTCGTGAAGCCTATATCGAACGGATCCATGGCTCCTATGAACGCGGTCTGGCCAACAACAAGGTCACTGTGGTTAACGGCTATGGCCGCTTTGTTGATAACCACACCATTGAGGTCGACGGTGAACACTACAGTGCCGAGCATATTCTGATCGCGACCGGTGGCGCGCCCAGCATCCCCGACATTCCCGGGGCAGAACATGGCATAGACTCGGACGGTTTCTTTGCCCTGCG
Source organism: Shewanella sp. BJSY2023SW005 (assembly GCF_047314585.1). Taxonomy (NCBI): domain Bacteria; kingdom Pseudomonadati; phylum Pseudomonadota; class Gammaproteobacteria; order Alteromonadales; family Shewanellaceae; genus Shewanella; species Shewanella sp. BJSY2023SW005. The sequence goes on along the minus strand of NZ_JBKORJ010000045.1, from coordinate 88,573 downwards.
TGAACAGCCCAAGCGGGTAGCCGTAGTGGGTGCCGGTTATATCGCGGTGGAAATTGCCGGTGTATTGCATGCCTTGGGCAGTGAAACCCATCTGTTTGTACGCAAACATGCGCCGCTGCGTAACTTCGACCCCATGCTCTATGAAACACTGATGGAGTCCATGGCCAGCGAAGGGCCTTCGCTGCATACCCAGAGTATTCCCAAGGAAGTGCGTAAAAATGCCGACGGCAGCCTGACTCTGGTGCTGGAAAACGCTGAAGAGTACACAGTGGACTGCCTGATCTGGGCCATAGGTCGGGCACCGGCCACAGGCAATATCGGCCTTGAAAATACCGATGTGCAGTTGGATCCCAAGGGATATGTGATAACTGATGCCCAGCAAAACACCAGCGCCAAAGGGGTTTACTGTGTCGGTGACATCATGGCGGGCGGAGTAGAGCTGACACCGGTTGCCGTCAAGGCGGGTCGCTTGCTGTCAGAGCGTCTCTTTGGCGCCATGCCGGATGCCAAGATGGACTATGACTGCATCCCGACTGTGGTCTTCAGCCACCCGCCAATTGGCACCATGGGGCTGACAGAGCCCGAGGCCAAAGAGCGCTTCGGTGAGGATCAGGTGAAGGTCTACACTTCTTCCTTTACCTCCATGTACACTGCGGTTACTGCGCACCGTCAGGCTTGTAAGATGAAGCTGGTTTGTGCTGGCGCCGATGAAAAAGTCGTCGGGATCCATGGTATCGGCTTTGGCATGGATGAAATCCTTCAGGGCTTTGGCGTTGCCATCAAGATGGGCGCCACCAAGGCTGACTTCGATGCCGTAGTCGCTATCCATCCAACGGGCGCAGAAGAGTTTGTTACTATGCGTTAAGCTGTGACTCGTTGAGTCAAGCTTGTAAAAAAGCGCCCAAGGGCGCTTTTTTGTTGTCTGCGGCGGCTGTAATGTCATTGCCGAGGCGCCATTTTACTCAAGGCTAAAGGCTTTCCGCTTGTGTCGGTGCTTTCGAGTCCTGAGGTTCCAGGCAAGCCAGTAATTGCTGTTGGGCTTCATCGCGCTGCGATTTATCTATCATGCCATAAAGAATTCTCAGTTCATGACTGACCCCTTGCTCGTCTCTAACCTTGAGCGTCAACTTGCTGCTATCCTGATAACCCAGAGTGATTTTATCTAAGGGTAACAAGTAAAACTGTTTGCCACTGGAGTCAGGTGAGAAGGAGATCCCTTCATTGACGATGGCAAACAGGTAGCCGGATTTTTTGATCTGGTATTTGATCATGGCGAATAAAGCGGCGAAAGCCATAAAGCCCCCTACCGCCGACCCGAAGCCCATCATGAGTACGCCTATAGCCATCATGATTGCTGTGCCCCCGGTAATATCGGCATATTTAAACACTGTATGATGCTGCTTCACCTTCTCAGGGTCGCTCTTTTGCAGGTTACGGAAGCGATAACGCTTCATATCGTTCCCCAGGCCATCGAGGAAAAATATACTCCAGGGAATAAAGGGAAGGCTGGCAATGATTGCCATGGTCAGCGTCAGTTTTTGATAACGACGGAAAGTAAACAAACAGAGGCACAGTACGATAAAGGCACTCAGGAAGAGTAGCTGCAGCTTTTCAGCGCCGCTTTGGCTCATTCCCATTTCTCGAATAAGCACTTCATCTATTATCACGGGAGTTAGGCAGAGAAAGAGTAGCGTGACAGCTAACCCGATCCAGGTTGTGGTTGAAATCCATTTCATGGTTATTTCCTTTGTTAAGCCATCTTGGCTTGAGGTTTCTGCAATAGGTTGAACAGCTTCTCCACAATAAGCCAGAAATCCGCCTTTGCCTATCGCCTTTTGGGTGGGAATTACCTCAGACACTTTTGAAGTTAAGGGATGCGCAGGGGGCAATCTGCCTCATATCTTGTGACAGTTTTCTGCTTGGCCGCCAAGCGGTGAAATGAGATAGACTCGAAGATTAAACGCCTGAAACCCCATAAATAAGATCAAGGAAATTTGCATGTTCAAGCCCAATGCAATCGCGCTGTTTACCGCTGCGGCCCTGCTCGGCGGCCTAGCCGCTTGCCAGTCTCAAGAGACAGCTTCAACCAAGGTGCCGTCTGTGGCTTCCCGTCAGGGAGAGGCCAATATAGGCATCAGTCTGGCGGCCATGGATACCAGTATTAAGCCTGGAGATGACTTCTACAATTACGCCAATGGTCAATGGATGCGGGATACCAAGATACCTGCCGACCGAGCCTCCACTGGGTCTTTTCTGGTGGCTTTTGAATCGACCGAGCAGCACAAGGCCGAATTGATTGCTGAGCTGGTGGCCAAGCCCCATGCTGTCGGTAGTGATGAAGCGCGAATTGCCGATTTTTATCTGGCCTATACCAATACTGATGCCATCGAAAAAGCCGGCCTGCAGCCATTGGCGAATTACCAAAAGCAGATAGCAGCCCTGAAAACCAAACAGGCGCTATCGGCGGCCTTGGGAGCCAGTTTACGGGCCGATGTTGACCCGCTCAATGCCACCGACTATCACACTGAGAATCTGCTGGGGGTATTTGTCACCCAAGGGCTGGCGACTCCGGGAGAGGTATTGCCCTATTTGTTGCAGGGCGGGCTGGGATTGCCAGAGCGGGAATATTATCTGTCGAGCGATCCCAAGATGCAGCAACTGCGGCAGGCTTATCGCCACTATGTCGAGACCTTGTTGCAAACCGCCGGCATAGACAATGCCGGTGAACGGGCCGAGCGAATATTCGCGCTGGAGCTGAAAATAGCTGCCGCCCACGTCAGCCGTGAAGACAGTGAAGACTTTGCCAAATCATCCGCAGTTTGGAGCCGGGCTGACTTTGACACCAAGGCCCCGGGTATCGACTGGCAGGCATTCTTTGAGGCCGCGCAACTTGGCCAGCAGCCACGCTTTGCCGCTTATCATGGCCCCGCCATCCGCGCACTCTCGGCCTTGGTAGCTTCCGAGCCGCTGGCGAGTTGGCAAGATTGGTTGCTGTTCCACCAGATCAATAGCCACACAGATGTCTTGCCTTCGGCGCTGGATCAGGCGCACTTTGCCTTCTATGGCACGACCTTGTCAGGCACGCCTATGCAACGCAGCCGCGATAAGCGCGCCTTGGAGGCGTTGGATAATTATCTGGGAGATGCTGTTGGCCGCGCCTATGTGAGCCGTTATTTCCCTGCGTCGGCCAAGGCCAAGGTCAGCGAGTTGGTGGATAACATAGTCGATGCCTTCCATGGCCGGGTTGAGGCGATTGATTGGCTGGCACCGGCCACCAAACAGGAAGCTCTGGCCAAGGTTGATACTCTGGTGGTGAGTGTGGGCTATCCGGATAATTGGCGTGATTACAGCCATTATCAGGTGGGGCAGAGTGCTTATGCCAATGCCGTGGCCGGTGAACAGGCCGAATACGCTCATCAATTGGCCAAAATAGGCAAGCCCCAAGATAAAGGGGAATGGTGGATGAACGCCCAGATAGTCAATGCGGTAAACCTGCCGGTGCAAAATGCGCTCAACTTCCCGGCCGGGATACTGCAACCGCCGTTTTTTGATGCCACGGCCGACGATGCCTATAACTATGGTGCCATAGGGGCGGTCATCGGCCATGAGATCAGCCACAGCTTTGATAATAATGGTGCGGCTTTCGATTCCAGCGGCGCTATGCGCAATTGGTGGACTCAGGCGGACTTTGAGCATTTCGCCGCCCAAGGGGATGCCCTGGCCAAGCAGTTCGACAAATATGCGCCTTTCCCCGACTTGCATGTCAACGGCAAACTGACTCTGGGGGAGAATATCGCTGATGTAGCCGGATTGGCTGCCGCTTACGATGCTTACCGGGCGTCACTCAAGGGCAAAGAAGCACCTGTTATTGCCGGTTTTAGCGGTGATCAACGTTTCTTTATCGGTTATGCCCAAACTTGGGCAACCAAGATGCGAGATCAGGCCATGCGCCAACGTATTGCCACCGATGGTCATGCTCCCGGCAACTACCGGGCCCTGACTGTGCGCAATCTGGATGCCTGGTACCGCGCCTTCGATGTCAAACCCACAGATGCTCTCTATCTGGCGCCAGAGGACAGAGTCAAGATCTGGTAAGCCTACCGATAAGAAGACCACCATCAGGCGGTCTTCTTACATCCTGGCGGATCGCTTAAGCTAATCCAAGCTCAGAAAAAGAACTCCAGACCGATAAAGACACCGTCTACCTGATTTCTGTCCAGCATATAACGGCGGTAATCGGCTCTGATCGCCCACTGTTCTGAGAGTTGATATTGGCTACCCAGGCCCCAGTAAAAGTCGACGCCGGAGTCGTCATAACGCAACTCTTGCTGTAGCCACTGGCTGCTGAAGTCGCTCTCCCAGATAAATATCCCGCCGTTGAGGCTGAAAGACCAGTCGTGATATCGCCAAAAGCGGTATTCGGCTCCGGCAGTTACCCCGGAGGCCAGTTGCGGCCCAAGGTTGGCAAGTGATTGCTGCAAGGCCTGTGGGTCGAGTGTGCTATCGGCCAGCATGAGTGAGGTTTCGCCCAAATCAAGATAGCCAAACTGCAGCGCCCAGGCATCACTAGCCTGGTAGTTCAGCGCCACAGACCAGGCGAAATCATCTTTGTCCAACTCCGTCAGTTTGACCTCTGCCGGTAGGGCTTTGTTGATATCCGACTCCGAGAGGCGGGCATGGCTGTAACCCAAGTTGAGGTTCACAGACCAGCGTGCCTGGGCATTGAAACTGACCCCAATTGCCAGTAGTAGCAACAGCGGCAGGCTTGCCAAACGCAGGCTTAAGCGCCTGAATCCCGCCATCACCAGCATTAGTGCCAAGGCCCAGGGGGCGACGGCCCCGCCGGAAGAGCGGTTTTCCACCACAACCTCTTGATAGGCCGTGACCGTCACCACTACCTGAGCGGTTGCCGAGGCGCCGTTGCCATCACTGACACTAAAGCTGATGATATCTGTGCCCGCAAAGCCGGTCTTAGGTTGATAGCTCAGCGTCTGTGATGTGGTGATGCTGACGCTACCGGATTGAGCCACAGCGCTTTCCAGCGTCAGGCTGTCGCCATCCGGGTCACTGGCAGTGCTCAATACATCCAGCTCTATCGCCGTCCTGTCGTCCGTGCCGGCGCTGCTGTCATTCACCACGGGTGCCCTGTTGTAAAAGACAACCAGCTCTGCATGGCTCATTGCCGTACCGCCCATGCCATCGCTGACGGTATAACTCAGCTGCGCGTTGCCGATAAAGTCTTCCGGCGGCGTGTACATCAGGCTGAGCTTGTCTTCACTGACACTGATCTCACCGATAGAGACACTGGCCTGCACCAGATAGAGGCTGTCGTTATCGGCATCATTATCGTTGGCCAGTACGTCCAGCAGATGTTGCTGATTCCATGGCAAACTAAAGCTGTCAGCCTGGGCTATAGGGGCTTGGTTGGCTAACAGCTTCACGGCAACGCCGCCCGGGTCGACTATGGTGCCATTAGCTTGGCCGTCACCGTCGTTGGGGCCACCATCCTGAATAAGCAGTTGCACACACCAATGACCTTCAGTAAGGCCACTCTGCCAGCTGGCATCACCCATTGGTGGACAATATCCGGGTTCTCCCGCGCTGCTAAATATCTGGTTGTTGGCATCTGTTACAAACTCCTGCCAGCCGGAAGCGACGTATTTACGGTATTGAGCTTGTGCCGGTATCGCCTGAACTTGCGGGATCACTATGCTGACACTGCCGCCATACTCACTGCCCTCGAGTTCGAAGTCGAATAAACCTCCGACAATTTTCCCTTCACTGTCATCTGGCAACATTGAGCCATCTTCCAGCTCAATACCGTTATCCAGCCGCTGTAGACTTAGCAGTCCCTTTCGGGAGCAGATGCCGGGTTGCGCCTCGGCCAGGTAGCTATTGGGGCGGCTGAGCTGTTCGGGGATTACATTACAAGGGTGATCGCCCTGCAGATAGGCCGGAATACCGTTGCCGTCCGGATCGCCATAGCCTTCGGCACTATCCGGTAAACGGTTGTTGTTGGCGTCTGTTTCCCCAAGAGCCGGTAGCTGTGCCAGCAGCAATAGCTTGAGACTCTTGCTGCTTCCCAGTTGGGGGGAACCATCGTCCATGGCGTTCAATGTCAGAGTCACAATCCCTGGAGCCAGCGTTGCGGGGTCAAAGGTGAACTCGTTTGCTGAGGTCGAGAGGTTTGTCATAGCAGGCTCGCTGGACCAACTGAGGCTGATGTTGTCTGCCGGGTTGGGGTCAGCGACTTCTGCCGTTACCGTCACCAAGCCATCCGAGCTGCTGACACTGGAGCGCATTTCACCCTGTTGACTGGCGCTCAAGCTGAGGTTGGGCGCCAGATTATTGTTACTGATGCGTATTTCAGTAGCGGCGTTGTGTCCGGGGTTTTGGCTGTCCTCCAGAGTGATTGTCAGCGATTTTTGTTGCCCGGCGGTCAAGTCGGCAAAAACATTGAACTCCAGGCTGGTGGACATTCCCTGACTCAAGAGCAGGCTTCCGCTTGCGAGATCATGGTCTTGACCTGCAATCGCATCGCCGCTGACACTGTAGCGGATTTCCATCGGATACTCGGGGGCCGAGCCGTTGAGTAAAACCGGCACCTGCACTTGAGTGAAGTTGGCGACAGTTTTCGAGGCTCCCAGGTTAATCCTGGGGTACACGGTAACCAACTGCGACGCTGTGGCACTTACCCCCTTACCATCTGTGGTTTTCCAGTAAGCCAAATGTTGGCCGGGAGCAAAAAACGGGAAGCCGTTCAACAAGGATACCGGAATGGGGTTGTCATCGCTGTCGATGGCGCCGACCCGACCCAAGTTTACCCGGGTAAACAGACCTGTGGCGTTGGCTGTGACATCGGCCGGGATATTGATGACGGGGGCTTCTGGATTACTGCCTTCTATGCTGAAGCTCACCTTGGCACTGTCATAAAACTCTCCGTCCGTGATGCTGTAGCTGAGTCGCACCTGACCATTGAAGTTTTCCGGCACTGTCAGTTGCAGCTTATCTCCCAGTACAGTAGCAGTGCCCAGGCTGGTGCTGATATCCACAATCGTCAGTGGATCGTCATCTGGGTCACTGTCGTTGGCCAGTACATCGAGCAAATAACTATTTTCTTGGCTGAAGGCCTGGGTTATCCGGTCGTGGTTGGCCTGTGGCGCTTGATTGACAGCCTTGACTTCCACACTAAAGGGCGCCAAATCTGTACTGAGCGCACCATCCGAGACTCGAATAATGATGTTGTCACTAACGCCTACATGTTCTCGCAGTGGAGTACCGCTGAGCTCGCCGCTTGCCGTGTTGAAACTGGCCCAGGCCGGTTTGTTGCTGATGCTGAACGTCAGAGGATCCTGATCCGGATCTGTGGCCGTGGGGATAAAGCTGTAATAGCTATCCTGATCTACGCTGCCGGCTGGAGTACCTGAAATACTGGGGGCCTTGTTATCCGGCTCCGGGGTTACAGTATTGGAGGGGCTTGAGGCCGGGCCTGTGCCTGCGATGTTGCTGGCGCTGACGATAAAGCTGTAGTCGGTGCCGTTGCTCAGGCCGCTAACTGTCAGCGGCGATCCGGTGCCGCTGGCGGTGAAACCACCCGGGCTTGAGGTGACTGTGTAACTGCTGATCGCCGCGCCGCCGGTACTTGCCGGGGCGCTGAAACTGACTGTGGCGCTGGCGTCAGAGGCAACGGCGCTGACGGACGTGGGCGCTCCGGGCACCACGGCATTGACCGTAAAGCTCTGGGTCACGGTTGGCGCCGCATTGTAGCTGCTATCCCCGGCTTGGTCGGCGTTAATGCTGCAACTGCCCGCGCTGATAAAGTTGAGAGTGCCGGTAGTTGTGATGGTACAGACTCCAGTGCTGTTGGAGCTGAACACAGGCGCCAGCCCTGAACTGGCGGTGGCCGTAAGGGTTGGCGTGGTACCAAAACTCTGCGCCCCCGGGTTGTTGAAGCTAATGCTCTGGCTTGCCTTGGGGGTCACAGTATTGGAGGGGCTTGAAGTCGGGCCCGTGCCTGCTGTGTTGCTGGCGCTAACCGTAAAGCTATAGTCGGTGCCATTGCTCAGACCGCTAACTGTCAGTGGCGAACCAGTGCCGCTAGCGGTGAAACCACCCGGGCTTGAGGTGACTGTGTAACTGCTGATAGCCGCGCCGCCGGTACTTGCCGGGGCGCTGAAGCTGACCGTGGCGCTGGCGTCGGCAGCGACAGCGCTGACAGACATCGGCGCGCCGGGCACCACAGCATTAACTGTAAAGCTCTGGGTCACGGTTGGCGCCGCATTGTAGCTGCTATCCCCGGCTTGGTCGGCGTTAATGCTGCAACTGCCGGCGCTGATAAAGTTGAGAGTGCCGGTAGTTGTGATGGTACAGACGCCAGTGCTGTTGGAGCTGAACACTGGCGTTAGCCCTGAGCTGGCGGTGGCCGTAAGGGTTGGCGTGGTGCCAAAGCTCTGCGCCCCTGGGTTGCTGAAGCTGATGCTCTGGCTTGCCTTGGGGGTCACAGTATTGGAGGGGCTTGAGGCCGGGCCCGTACCCGCTGTGTTGTTGGCGCTGACGATAAAGCTATAGTCGGTGCCGTTGCTCAGGCCGCTAACTGTCAGTGGCGAACCGGCGCCGCTGGCGGTGAGGCCGCCCGGGCTTGAGGTGACTGTGTAACTGCTGATCGCCGCGCCGCCGGTACTTGCCGGGGCGCTGAAACTGACCGTGGCGCTGGCGTCAGAGGCAACGGCGTTGACGGACGTGGGCGCTCCGGGCACCACGGCATTGACCGTAAAGCTCTGGGTCACTGTGGGCGCCGCATTGTAGCTGCTGTCTCCGGGCTGATCAGCATCGATACTGCAATTACCCGTGGTGACAAAGGTTAAGGTGCCGGAGGCCGTGATGGTACAGACACCAGTGGTACTGGAGCTGAACACAGGCGTTAGCCCTGAGCTGGCGGTGGCGGTAAGGGTTGGCGTGGTGCCAAAACTCTGCGCCCCCGGGTTGCTGAAGCTGATGGTCTGGTTTGCCTTGGGGGTCACAGTATTGGAGGGGCTCGAGGCCGGGCCCGTACCCGCTGTGTTGTTGGCGCTGACAGTAAAGCTATAGTCGGTACCATTGCTCAGGCCGCTAACTGTCAGTGGCGAACCGGCGCCGCTGGCGGTAAGGCCACCCGGGCTTGAGGTGACGGTATAGCCGCTGATCGCCGCGCCGCCGGTACTTGCCGGGGCACTGAAACTGACTGTGGCGCTGGCATCAGAGGCAACGGCGTTGACGGACGTGGGTGCTCCGGGCACCACGGCATTAACTGTAAAGCTCTGGGTCACGGTTGGCGCCGCATTGTAGCTGCTGTCTCCTGGCTGATCGGCATCGATACTGCAATTACCCGTGGTGACAAAGGTTAAGGTGCCGGAGGCCGTGATGGTACAGACCCCAGTGGTACTGGAGCTGAACACAGGCGTCAGCCCTGAGCTGGCGGTGGCCGCAAGGGTTGGTGTGGTACCAAAGTCCTGCGCCCCCGGGTTGTTGAAGCTGATGGTCTGGTTTGCCTTTGGGACTACCGAGTTGGATGGTGCGGATGGCGAGCTTGTACCCACGGCATTGATGGCCTGCACAGTAAAGGTATAACTCGTGCCGTTGGTCAGGCCTGCAACCCCTATCGGCGAGTTGGCTCCACTGGCGGTGATCCCGCCTGGAGATGAAGTCACTTGGTATGAGGTAATCGCAGAACCACCATCACTTGCCGGCGCCGAGAAGTTGACCACGGCTTGGCCATCCAAGGCAGATGCCGTGCCTATGATGGGGGCGTCGGGAACAGTAGGGACGGCAACAGTATGAACATCGCCAGAGGTGTAGGCTGCCGGCCCACTGTTGGCCTGAGCATCGCTGATGTTGGTTGCTGCTTTCAGATCCAGGCGCAGCGAACCGTTACCGCTGATATTGTTGATAGTTACAGTAACGCTGGTGCCTGAGCTGGCGGATACCGACGCAATATTGCCTGCGGCAGAACCCGCGTTGGTCAGGTTAAAGTCGTCGGTCGAGATATTATTGGCCAATTCATTGAAACTAACTGTGTAACTGATGCTGGTTGCGGTATCTGCGGGTGAGCCATCGATAGTCATGCTGGTCACTTCCGGAGCAAGGTCATCCACCACTGTGATGCTAAAGGCTTTTTCAAATGTGGCATTGCCTGAATCTGTCGTCTGCACCCGGATGCTATAACTACCGCCAACCAAGGTGGAGGCATTGTTGGCTCTGAGGGAATCACCACTGAGATTGAAGCTGCCATTGTTGGTGTCACCACTACCGGCAATCAAGGCATAACTGAAACTGTCACCAACATCGGCATCCGTGGTTGTCAGGGTGCCCACCACAGCATTACTGCCGCCGCTTTGGCTGACGGAGTTGTTGGAAAGCGAGATATCTGTTGGGCTTTGATTACCGCTGAAGGCGCCAGTGACACCCAACGTAACACCACTGCTGCTTCCCTGGAGTATGGAACCATTGGTTTGGCTGTCATTGACAACTGTGCCGCTGGTTTCGTTGAGTTTCCAGTAGCCAATCAAGCCGGTTTCATTGCCCGCCAGCTCGAGCTGGCGGTTATTTTGAATTTCGGTTTGAGTCCGCGCCGTGCTCCAAAGGCGGATGTCATCTATTTTGCCGGTAAAGTTGTTTACCGAACCATGATTTTGAAGACCGGCGACCAGGTTGTTGACGTTTGCCGCTTGATAATCCGGCACTGTGTTGTTGCCACCCATGTCGGCAACACCAATACCTGTGGCTTGGCCATCCAGATAAAAATCCCACTGGCCGTTGTTGAAGACAAAAGCAAAGTGATACCAGACATTGGTTGAAATAGTGATTGGATTACTTTGGGTCAAAGAGCTGAAGTCGCCGCTCAGATCAACCGTCATTGTATTGTTATATATGATAAAACCACCGGCATCGAGTGAGCCGGTAATATCCATCAGATTGATGATGCCTGAGGTGCTGGAAAAATTGGCCCACATTTCCAGGGTAAAGGTGCTGTCATTGGCGAGTGCTGAGGCGGCATTGGTGAGGGTAACCGCATCACCGTCGGAGAATTCGTAAGCTGTGTTGGACAATAGCGTATTAAACCCTCTCACTTCATCGGAAAACAATGTCTTGGCAGCCATGGTCGAGGAGGTGGAGTATTCGAGTTGCCAATCACCGCCAAGACGCTGGTTGCCTGTGGCGTTGGTCGATGCCAATACGGGCCGGGCTAAAATCGATGCCAGATTATCGACAAAGGCTTTACCCTTTGCGTCTTGGGCCAAGTTACAGGCGTACAGATAGAGGGGGGCACCCGGTAGTAGCAGTTGATCCAGTTGATTTGCCAGTTCCCGTGGCGCCAGCTTGTGGCCTGCCAACAGTATTTCGCTGCTTTGGCCGTGAGTGATCAAGTGTAAACCCGAGTACTTCTTGTCTTGGGCCATCAAGGCGTTGAGTTCGGTCAGTTCGGTAATGGGTCTAGAGGTGAGGGCCGTGGTAGATGCCTGTTCCAGCAAGGTTTGATATTGAGAGATTGTGGCATCGACCAAGATGAGCTCAGCCTTTGTCCCTGGTTCTGTGACACTCTTTGCTTGTACAAATGGCAACAGCAACAATGTCACCAGGCTTAATATCCGTATTAAAGAGTTCATGGTTTTGGCAGCCCTGAATAGTCCGGTGTTAGCTTGAGCAATTCAACGGCAGCAGGAAAGCACACTTCCAACTGCCGTTGATTGTGATGTTTTATGTTCTGGGAGGGTAAATGCCTTGTAAGGCAATGATGAAGTTCACCACGGTTAACGGCTGGCGCAAGTCGACAGTGTCACTGTTGCCCGTTGTGTTTGTGTTGCCATCCAAGCTGACTGGTGACGGTTGCATACTGGTGTTCGCCGTGGTGCTGTATGCTTCCAGCGCATTGAGACCGCTGGCAATCTTTGCCGGTACCGTATTGGGACCAGGCTCATCAGTGGTGCCGCTGCCGGTGGATGCCAGTGGGCTGACACTGGCATTGATCTGGTTTGAGTCAATGGCGTGGTTATGGGCGGGCAACTGGGCTGTTGTCAGATTGGTCCCCTCAGTTCCAAGCATCTGCCCTTGGTTGTATAAACTGGTGCCTGGACTCTGGCCAAAGCTGACGGGTACCCGGCCGCGAAGATCCGGCAGCTTAAAGGTGCTTACTCCATCACCGCCATACATAGTGCCTAATAAAGAGAATAAAGCCGTATTACTGGCAATGCTCATTGTCTGTCCGTCGCACAGTGCCCAACCTGGCGGAGCATAGTTGAAGCCCACCATACGAATTTCGCCGATAAAGTTGTCTGCCATGATATTCACTCCTTGAAAATGAAGGCTTGGCTTGAGCAAGCCCTCTTGATGATGTCCATTTACCTAGAGGTGTCGCTGCGAGGCAGTGACAGGTCTCCATAAACACTGGTACACAAGTCTGGAAATAACAAGTTGGTTACTGGATTTTAACTTTGATTGGGTGGTTGGCAGAGAATTGCGGAGGGAGGTAAGTTGTATCTTTGCAGGCCAGCAGCTGGTACTTAGTGGCAGTGCCAGTACATCAATTCGTGAGTCTCGGTAACATCCTGGGTAACAAAGCCTTTGTTCAAGTACAGTTTTTTCGCTTGCGGATTGTCCCTGGCGACCATCAGGGATACCGCCAGTTGTTTTAGCTGGGCCAGAGATTGAATGGCGTTCAGCAATTCGCTGCCCAGGCCTTGTCCCCGATACTCAGGTAACAAAGCCATATCCAGAATATGCAGTGCTTCAGTACCTGTGTTTAGGGTGAGTATTCCTGCCGCTTGCTCTTGCACCCGGAGTATTTGGGTAATGGCATTGGGATAGTGATTCTGGAACCAGGCTTGTTGCAGCTGAAACTGTTGTAACAACAGCACCTGAGCCATCTCCTCGGGTAGGCCCAGATGCAGAAAATAACTGCGGCAGGAGTTGAAGACTTTTTGGATAAAAGCTGTGTCTGCGGCCGTAGCCATTGAGGCCGACAATTGGGACTGAGATGTGAATTCAAGCTTCATAGTGTGCCCATCCTTGAGTCAAAAGATTGATTACCAGAGGATCGCCGGGGGTAACAGGCGTTTACCCCGGTAGCCTGGCACGGCTGCGAAGCGGGGATCTTCGGCCAGCCATTGCGCTTGAGCTGCGGTAATTTCAGCCTTGCAGTGACCAACAAAATTCCACCAGATGGTGATGGCTTCTCCCAGCGGCGTACCGCCAAGCAGCAAAATCCGACTTTCGGGCGCCAATTCCAGACTAACCTCGGTGCGATTCAATCCAAGATAGGCCAAAGAGTCTTGGGCAAAGGGCTCACCATCAACTTGCATGCAGCCTTCGAGTGGCATCAGGCCATACTCGAAATTGGGATCCAAAGGCAGATTCAATAAGGCGGAATCATGGCTCAAGAGATCCAAACCTATGATGGGAGAGAAATGTACTGCCGGAGACTTGCGCTGTAACCACTGACCTATCAGCAGGGTGAAGTCGACCCCGGCTTCGGTCCAACGAGGCAAGTCGGCATAGTGATCGAATCTGGGCTGGGTATCTTTGTGGGCTTCGGGAAGGGCAATCCAGAGCTGGGCCGCATGTAACTCAGCATGCCCCGGCTGCGCTTCTTCGGTATGGGCAATGCCGTGGCCAGCGGTCATCAGGTTGACTTGTCCAGGGCGGATAAGGTGCTGACTTCCCAAGCTGTCGCGGTGCAGTATTTCGCCGGCCAGCATCCAGGTGAAGGTTTGTAAACCTATGTGCGGATGGGGACCTACATCCATCAAGGGGCCTGAAGATGCCGGGCCAATATGGTCGAGAAAGCACCAAGGGCCTATCAGGCGCCTGGCTTTCTGGGGAATGGCCCTGGCAACCGGAATACCGCCGACATCATCGAAACGCGGTTCCAGCTTCTGGATCTGTTGTCGGCCATCCTTACTGGAATATTCCCTCGAGCCGGCGTAAAACGGCGGTATTTGCCTGTCACCCATATAGCCTCCTTTGCGATAACCCGCTTCAGTTAGACTCGGGCATTTACCCGATTTTTGCAAATAGCGGCGGCTTATTGCACATTAGGGGTTCTTCAATGGCATCTGAGTTGGAACGAGCATGCAGCTGTGGCAGATATTGGCGACATTCCTGTTGTTGGGCGCCCTGAGTGGCTGTTCCGGTCGTCCCGATCCTGTTTCCGCTCCGGCTACTGTGGCTAAGCCCCAAGACGGCAACGAGTCCGAAGCCAAGCGCTCTGAGCAAGCGCCCCTGTCACAGCAGCGGCTGCTGACGATGCAGCGAGAATGGCATGGGGTTCCCTATCGTTTGGGAGGCATGAGCAAGCGAGGTGTCGACTGTTCGGGCTTTGTCAGCCTGACTTACCGGCGTTTGACCGAAATCATGCTGCCGCGCACAGTGGATGAACAGCGCAAGCTGGGGTTTGCGGTCAAGAAAAGTCAGCTCAAGGTTGGCGATCTCCTGTTCTTCAAGACTGGCTGGAGTAGCCGCCATGTGGGGATCTACATAGGTAACAATGAGTTTATGCACGCCTCTACCAGTCAGGGGGTGATGATCTCATCGCTGGATAACAGCTACTGGAAGCAAAAATATTGGCAGGCCAGGCGCTTGCTCTAGTGTCGGGAGAAGGGAGATGGATAGCCTGTTGCTCGCCAAAATAGCGACCGCTATCATAGCCGTGGTGGGCCTGTCGCTGGTGGCTGAGCGGGTCAGCCCCAGAGTGGCGGGTATTTTGTCCGGCTATCCACTGGGTACGGCTATCGCGCTGTTTTTTATCGGCATTGAATTGGGTGAGCCCTTTGCCGCCGCCAGTGCCACCGCGGCCTTGTCCGGTTTTATCGCTTCGTTGCTGCTGATTTGTGGTTATGCCCTGGGTATTCGTCTCGGCGGCGAGCGGCCACTGCCTTGGGTGGCACTGCTGGGTTCAGGACTGGGATTGCTGGCCTTTGGCCTCAGTGGCTATCTTCTGAGTCTGTTGAATCTTAATCTCCTCGGCGGAAGCCTGGCGCTGCTGCTGGCGATAGTGCTTGTGGGCTTGGTGCTTGCCAAAATACCGGATGCCACAGTAGCCAAGCCCGTTCGACTCAGCCCGCTGGTATTGCTGCTTAGGGCTGCGGCGGCCGCCATGATAGTGCTGTTGGTCACGGCGGCGGCCAAACTGCTGACGCCGGCTCAGGCCGGTATTCTGGCCGCCTTCCCCATTACGCTTTATCCGTTTTTGTTGATCATTCATCTGGCCTATGGCTCGCCGCAGGCGCAAACCATTATCAAGCACTATCCCAGAGGCCTGGGGTCGCTCATGTGTTATGTGATTGCGGTGAGCTGGCTCTATCCGCTGCTCGGCATTGTCTGGGGAACTGTGCTGGCGTTTGTGGTGGCGACCCTGTATCTGTTGGCGTTGAGCGCCTGGCACCGCTTGAGAACCAAGCCACTTGAGACTCCCGCCCCCGAGACGACAAAATGCTCCCGCTGATGGGGGCAGGAAAGCCTAATTGTGGTATGTTAGGCGCCACTGCAACACAAGCATTTTTGCCAAGGGGAACAGCATGGCCAAAGCCAAAATCGGGATAGTAACCGTTAGTGACCGTGCCAGCGCCGGAGTCTATGAAGACATTTCCGGTAAGGCGATCATAGAGACTCTCAATGCTTATCTCACCAGTGATTGGGAAAGTGTTTATGAAGTGATCCCGGACGAGAGGGAGGTGATTGAAGCCACCCTCAAGCGGATGGCCGATGAAGACGGCTGTTGTCTGGTGGTGACCACAGGGGGCACAGGGCCGGCCAAGCGCGATGTTACGCCCGAGGCGACCGAAGCCGTGTGCGACCGTATGATGCCTGGCTTTGGCGAGCTGATGCGCGCCGAGTCGCTCAAGTTTGTTCCGACGGCGATTCTGTCACGACAAACCGCCGGGCTGAGAGACGACACCCTGATAGTCAACTTGCCGGGTAAGCCCAAGTCGATTCGTGAGTGCCTGGATGCGGTATTCCCGGCGATTCCTTACTGCATCGATTTGATGGAAGGCCCCTTCCTCGAATGCGATGAGACAGTGATCAAGCCGTTTCGTCCCAAGGCGAAATAAGCCAACCCGGTTTTTATCCTGCCGATACCCTTGGGTTTCGGGGTTTCGGGGTTTCGGGGTTTCGGGGTTTCGGGGTTTCGGCAATCGAAAGGCAAGCCAACATTGAATCTCGGCTTGCCTTTTCTTTTGCGGACTTGGGGTTTGGATCAGAGGCCAAACACCACCTTTTCGCTCTTGAGGGAGCGCTCCAGCCCCAGCACCAGGGCGGCGGCTATGGCCAACGTCAGCAAGCTGGATACCAACAGCTGCAGCAGCGGCAACTCCTTACCCTTGATAAAAGCCATCAGCGCCTGTTGCTGCCCCGAGACCGGCAACCACTGCAAGGTGTCCGGCGCTATGTCGTAACTGGCGGTCATCGCCAGGGCCAAGGGCACGAACAGCACTATGGTCAGATAGGATTGGGCTTCCTTAAAGGTCTTGGCCAGGAAGGACACAAACAGTTGCATGCTGGCGGCCAGCAGGGCGACCGGCAAGCCTATCAACAGCATCAGGGCAATAAACTCGGCGCTGATGCTGATGCTGAAGCCGAGCTCCTGCCAAGGCACCATGGGATAGGCAAACTTGGAGATCAGCAAAATCAGCATCAAGCCCAACATGGCAAACACAGTTACCGCCAGCAGCTTGGAGATCACCAATTGCCTCGGGGTGACAGGGTGACTCAGCAACAGCGCCAATGAGTTGCGTTCACGTTCGCCGGCACTGGTATCTATCGCCAGATTCATCCCGGAAATAAATACCGAGTAGATCATGGTGAAGATGGCGATTCCGAGGATCATTCCGCCCTTGGAGTCTGGCGTGGCCTGATCCTGCAGTTGCACCTTAATCGGCTGCATTATCCTGGGGTCTATACCGCGGGCCAGTAGGCGCAGGCTGCCCATTTCGGAGGAATAACCCTGCAGCGCCCGCTCCAGACGGCGAATCGATTTCTGCAGCTTTTCATCCGAGTTGTCGGCTATCAGGATCACCTCGGCCCTTTCGCCCTTGGCCATCTGCGTCCGATATTGCTCGCTTATCTGCAGTATCAGAGCGTCAGCCTGCTCGCCGCTGTCCTGATTGATCCCCTTCTGGCCGAGATAGCGCACCAGATCCGGTGCCTGTTCGGCGTTGTCTATGCGAATTTGCAGATCATCCGGGCTGGAGAGCTGACCAATCAGCACCACAAACAGACCGCACATGATCAACGGTGTGCCTATGGCATAGTAGAGACCGGCCATTACAGAACGCTTGTCGCGGGCGGCATCCAGCAGTTCCTTGCGAACCAGTGTCAAGAGTCGATTCATCATGCGGCTATCCCCTCATCCGTGCCTATCAGTTGTATAAAGGCATCTTCCAATGACTCCTTACCGGTTTGACGACATAGATCGGCCGGGCTGCCAACGGCCACCACGCGACCCTGGGTCATGACAATCACCTTGTCACAGAGGGCGGCGACCTCCTGCATCACATGGCTGGAGAACAACACACAGTGGCCCTGGCGTTTGAGATCCAACAGCAGCTCCCGCAGTACCCGGGTGCTCATTACATCCAGCCCGCGGGTGGGTTCGTCGAGAATAATATTGGTCGGTTGATGCACTATGGCCTGAGCCAGTGCCGTCTTCATCCGTTGCCCCTGGGAAAAGCCCTTGCAGTGGCGGTCGGCAATATCGTCCATCTTGAGTTTGCCGAGCACATCGGCAGTCGCCTGCTTGGCGGCCTTGCTCGGCATGCCGCTGAGTTCAGCGAAGAAACGAATATATTCTCTCGGGCTCAGGCGTTCATAGAGGCCGAAGGGATCCGGAAACAACCCCAGTTGCTGCTTGGCCGCCAGCGGATTGCGACCGACATCTATACCGTCGACTTCGGCTATGCCTTCGTCCGGTTTCAGCAGGCCAAACACAGTGCGCAGGCAGGTAGTCTTGCCGGCGCCATTGGGGCCGAGCAGGCCGGTAATCATGCCATCTTCGGCGCTGAAACTCAGGCCATCCAGGGCTTGAACCTTGCCAATACGCTTACTCAGATTGGTCACCTTGATCATTTTGTTCCTCCTGGAATGGCTTCCACTGTGCTGGCGTTGAGATAGAAACTGCGACGCACATCTTTGTTGAGACACTCGCTATCCAACTTGTCCGGCGCCGTGCCCTTGACCAGCTCGGCGATCAGCTCATTGGCGCAGGACTGGGCGGCAACACCATGGGTGGCATAGGGGGAGATCAAGTGTCTGGCGTTGCTCAACTCAGCCATGGCCAGGTCACCCCAGGAAGGCGGCGTGGCGGGGTCCTTGGCTCCGGAAAGCAGCAGGGTGGGGATATCGCTGGCTATCGGCTCGGCAAAGGTGGCCGCCGCGGCCGGGACATTCCAGATAGGGCAGCTTCTGTCCAGGCTACTGAGCATCTCTTTGCCTATGACGCTGGCCTCGGCCTGTTGGCGCTCGACGGCGGTCAATCTGGGCCAATCTTCACCGCAAACCACGGCGGCGTGCATGCCCATGGCGATACCTGTGCTATCGACACTGAGAGCCATCAGCCCCAGCAGAGGTTGATATTCCTCCATGGCCGCCCGGTGGATGGCGTAGGGCAGCAGAGCTCTGACCGAGGGGCTGTAGAGCGCCATTCTCAGGCTGCCAAGCAGCTTGCTACGGGTCAGGGTCAGCATGGCGATATCACCGGTTACCGGATGAGGCACCTTCTTCATCACCGCATGCTGCCCCAGGCGCTCGGCCAGCTGGTTCAGTTCCTGACGCAGCTGTGGGTAGGTTTGAGCGCACAAAGCGTCCTGCTCACAATCGCTCAGCAGCAGATCCTGGGCCCGCCCAATGGCGGCACCTATGGCCAGCACACTCTGCTGCATAGGCGCGACGCCATCCAGGGTCACTGTCTTGAGTGCCTCGGGATAGTGGCGCATATAGAGCTGAGCCATGCGGCTGCCGTAGGAGATGCCATAAAGGTGCAGCTTCTGATAACCTAAATGCCGGCGAACCGCTTCGAAGTCGTGCAATGCCTGCTCGCTGCCGTATTGGCTGATGTCGGCATCCAACTTACTCAGGCAGTTACGGGTTTCCTGTCCGACATCGAGCGCTTCGTCGTTATAGGCCAGGGTTTGTTCCAGATCCAACGCCGCACACTCAAGGGCGTTGGACTGGCCGGTGCCGCGCTGATCTATCAGCAATATGTCCCGGTTTTGACGCACTTTGCTTAAGATCAGGTCGAAGGTGGCGGCATTTTCGATGGCCGACTGTCCCGGCCCGCCGGCGATGGCCAGTACGGCTTCATTAGGGGCGGTATTCTTGATTGCCGGCAAGACGGCATAGTGGATTGCCAACTGGCGGCCTTCGGGCTTTTGCGGATCCTCCGCGACTCGAATCGTGCCGCAACGCAGACGTTCAGACAGACCATCGACATAACAGCCCGTGCTTTCGGAAGCTGTCTGTGCCTGACTCAGCGGCGTCCAACAAAGCCCCAGAGCCAACAGCAGCATGCTGGTTACGGCAAGCCTGTGGTGCCGGCCAAAGTTCCTTTGCTTCATGCTTGTGTTCCTTTTTGGCATTCCTGCCGGAGTGTGTTAGTTTTATTGGTGTATCAATGCATTAATACAGTGTTTCAAGGCTAATGTTAGCACTATTGCATGTCAACCCCGGCAGCGGCGAACCCATCTACCGTCAATTGAGCGAGCAGATTATCCATCTGATCGTCGGCGGCCAGCTGCCCGAGGAAACCGTATTGCCCTCGGTGCGGCAGATGGCTGAGCATCTGGCTGTAAACCCCATGACAGTTTCCAGGGCGGTGAAACAGTTGGTGGAGCAGGGGTGGCTGGAGCGGCGACGCGGCCAGGCAACCCGGGTAGCCCAGCGCCGGGCCCATCAGAATTTGTCGGCCGAGGCCATTATAATGCCGCAGCTTGAAGACTTGTTGGCAACGGCGCAGCAATTGGGGTTGTCGCAACAGGGGCTGCAACAGTTGATAGTCAAACATTGGCCCCGAAGCAAGGAATAACAGGGAACAAGTATGAAGCAGCCGGCCGGGCGATTATTGCATTTCGCCAAGATTGGACTGTGAGTCTTAGCTGAGGTGGCGTTGGTCAGGCTGCTCTTTACCAAGGGCGTTGTTTCATCTTGGCCGCAATAGATTATGGCGTACAGCAGTACTGGAACCCTGATATAACAACTGGTCTGATCTCTATGAGTGGAGCGTGATACTGTACGGAATTAGAGCAAAAGCTCTTATGTTTGCCTGAGCCTTGGGGTAGAATCTCAAAAGCGGAACAGCTGTAAGCTAAAAAGGTAAACCGAGTTATGTCTCTAGAGCAGTACAGAATCACCCATCTCTTGCGTCAGCAGCTTAAAGCGCGCGCAGAGCATATCGCCCTGGAAGGCTTCGAAATGGCTGCGCCTTGGGATAAGGTCAGCTGGAATGAATTTAACCGTATCAGTGCTGCCATTGCCGGAACTCTGATTGCCAACGGCTTTGAGGTTCAGGATCGCGCCGTGATCTTGTCCCACAACTGCCCGCAATGGACCTGTGTCGATGTCGGTGTGATCCGCGCCCGAGGTGTTGTGGTGCCGGTTTACCCTACCTCCACCCTGGAGCAAGCTGCTTATATCATCAATGATGCCGGTGCCAAGCTATTGTTTGTGGACAACAAAGCTCAGTATGAACTGGCTTGTGAGTTGGAGTCCTTGTGCCCGACACTGAATTGCGTGGTGGTGTTTGACAAGCAAGTCACCCTCAAGCAGCCCCATCATCAACACCTGGACACCCTGCTAGAGCAGACAGTGCCCGAAGAAGCACGCACTGAGCTGGCCTCCAGGGAACAGAGCGCCACGCTGGACGATCTGCTGACTCTTATCTATACCTCAGGTACGACCGGTGATCCCAAGGGGGTGATGCTGGATCAGCGTAACTTCGCCTCGGCCATGCGCCAGCATCAACAGAAGATCCCTTTCAGCAGTGACCAGGTGTCACTGGTTTTCCTGCCCCTGAGCCATGTTTACGAGCGGGGTTGGAGCTTCTATGTGCTCAGTCGTGGTGGCCGTAACGTTTACCTTGCGGACACTCAAAGAGTCAAAGAAGCCATCGCCACCGTGCGTCCTCACACCCTGTGTGTGGTACCCAGATTCCTGGAGAAGGTATACAGCGCGGTGCAGGACAAAGTTGCCCGAGCCGGAAATGGTCGCCGCAAGTTATTTGCCTGGGCATTGTCAGTGGGCGAGCGCCAGTTTGAGGTGATGCAGGGCCGGGCCAAACCCAGTGCCTGGTTGTCGTTGCAATGGCGCCTGGCCGACAAGTTGGTTTACGGCAAACTCAGAGCCGCTCTCGGTGGTCGCCTGCAGCTGATGCCCTGTGGCGGCGCGGCTTTGGATGCCAAAGTGAGTGCGTTCTTTGCGGCCATTAACCTGCCGGTACTCTGTGGTTACGGTATGACAGAAACCACGGCAACCGTTACCTGCAATACATTGGACAACAGGGTTACAGGTTCCAACGGCCGCTGTATGCCTGAGGTGGAAGTTCGTCTCGGGGCCGAGAATGAGATTTTGGTTCGCGGTGATACCGTGATGCGCGGTTACTTTAATCGTCCCGAGGACACAGCCGAGGCCTTCGAAGATGGCTGGCTCAGGACTGGTGATGCCGGCTACCTGGATGAACAGGGTAATCTGTTTATCACCGACAGGATCAAAGAGCTGATGAAGACCTCCAACGGCAAGTACATTGCGCCGCAGCGGGTTGAAGGCAAGGTGGGTTGCTGTCCCTTTATCGAACAGGTGGCGGTGGTTGCCGATGCCCGTAACTATGTGACTGCGCTAATCGTTCCGGCCTTTGAAGCCCTGGAAGCCTGGGCCAAACAAAAGGGACTCAGTTATGAATCCCCGCTGGAACTGATACGTCACAGCCATGTGGTGGAGCATTTTGAAGAAAGGCTCAAACACCTGCAACAGGAGCTGGCGGGTTTTGAACAGATCAAGAAGTTTACCCTGCTGCCGGAAGCCTTCTCTATGGAGGCGGGTTTGATTACCCCGACTCTCAAGCTCAGACGCAAGATGATCTATCACAAATATTCCCGCGAAATTAACGCCATGTATGGTGGTTAATTCTGAAAAAGGCTGCCTGGGCAGCCTTTTTTAATAGCATGATTCCTTTAGATTTAATACCGGCTGTTGTAGTATTGGCCCCCAATCTTGGCCGGGTTGCCAAGGTCATTTCTCAAGGAAGCAGTATATGGAACGACTATTCCAACCAGGCTTGCTCACAGGCTTATTTCTCCTTATTTTTTCCCCGCTTTCTTCAGCCTCTGAATTGGCTCACGGCCCTTTGACACTGCCCGGCGGTGACGGCGAGCAGTTGTCTTTCTACCGTGATTCCGAGCAGGTATTGGCCCAGGTTCAGGATGATAAGGGCAGTAAAACGCTGGATAGCTTCCCGTCAGCAACTCAGGTCGTCGCCGTCTTTTATCAGGATCTCGATGGTGATGAGCAGCGCGAAGTCCTGGTGATGCTAAAGACCGGCTCAGAACTTTCCATCAGGGGATATGGTCGGGACTACAGCAATTGGCAGTGGCTGCAGCGCCTGCAGCCCAGGCTGGACCGGCTGGCTCCTTCCCTCAAACACTTCACCGTGGCCGAAGTGCGTAAACAGTTGAAGCGCTGGCCGCCGCAACAATATTTGATGACTTACGATATTGACGCCACTGATGACGCCAACATCAGGGCCTTGCTGCAAGGGAGCCTGGAGAGTGACGGGCAACTCTTGGGTTACCGGGATGAAGAGGGGCGGGCAGTGAAGCGCGCCGAACAGGCGTACTCCTATCGGCTCAAGTATCCTGTCAGAATCAAAGAGGGACAGACAGCATTCTTCCTGACCGCCAGCTTCGAGCGGCTCAGCTTTGGTATTGGTGAAGCTGAAGGATTTATGGTGACCGAAGTGGCTTACCAGCGCGATGATATCGAGGGGGAGGCTGGTCGCAGTGGCCCGCTGCTGGGGTTTACTCCTACCGGTGGCACCTGGGGCGGTGTGACACTGAGTGCCTCTTACCAGGGCGGTAAGTTGCATGGTAGTTGGGCCAGCTATAGCCCACGTAATGGCCGTATCAACGCCGCCGGTGACTATCGAAATGGCTTGCAGCAGGGCGAGTGGATAGAGGCTGACTTCGATGGTCGTTTTTGGCGGGGGCAGTACGTCGACGGCAAGCAACAGGGCCTGTGGAAGCTGGAATCCGACTATGACGAAACCTTGTCGCTGGGGTTTGCGAACTACAAAGATGGCTTATTGCATGGTGAATACGAGGAGCTTCTGGCCGATTTTGGCAGTGACGCCGAACCCACACCCACAAAAATCTGGCTCAAGGGTGCGTACCTTGACAACAAACGCCATGGCCCCTGGATTGAAGATGGCAACAGGGTGACTTATGACCATGGCTTGAAAGATGGACTCTGGGTTGAGATGGATGGCGAATCTGAGCTGCGGACCCATTACCATCAAGGTAAGAAACAGGGACTGCGGCAGCGACTGGATAGCAGCGGTAAACTACTGCTGGAAGAAAATTATCTTGCCGATCAGCTTGATGGCCAGAGCCGTTACTTCTATGCCAGTGGCCAGTTGAAAAAGCTGTCGCAGTTCAAGCAGGGTAAGCAAGATGGCCAGCAGCTGTATTTCCATGAAAATGGTCAACTGAGCAGTTTGTATGATTATCAGGCGTACCAAGATAAAGAGGGTCGTTGGTATGAGATCCTTCAGGGAAAGGTTCTTAGATACAGCGAGCAGGGGCAACTGCTGGAGGTGCAGCAGTATCGTGATGCTCGCGCCGAGGGGCGCTGGTATCGCTTTGATAAACAGGGGCAACTGGAGCGCCTGCAAAACTTCAGTCAAGGGCTGGGTCAGGGAATGCAGGCCAGCTTCAGCCCCCATGGGATCTCCTCTTTTCGGACCGTAGAAAAAGGGATATCCATAGGCGATGGCTATCGTTTTCACCGCAACGGCCAGTTGCAGGAGATCAACTTCTATTGCGATTATGACGGCGCGGCAACCAGCAATAACCTGTGCGGTTGGCAACACAGCTTCTATGAAGATGGTCAGGATGCTTGCTTCAGACGCTTCAGCTACGGTTATGAACAGGAATATATCTGCTATGACCGTGAGGGACGGCTGCTCAAGAGCCAGGAGCTAACGGCGGCCAACAAGATGGTTGAACGCCGTTACATCAATGGCAAGCTCCATAAGGAGGAGCCGAGGATCTCTGTATACAACCGGATGATCAATGGCGAACAGGTTTACAACTTCAACGGTGCCCGTTTCGATGGCGTGGTCATAGGCATCTATCACGATGGCCGCTATGAAACCCTGTATCGGGACGGCAAGAAAATTTGCGGCAAACAGTTTGACCCTCAAGGTAAGCTGAAGCCCGGCAAAGACAAGTGCGAGTTTTAATCAACAATAATAACAATAGGATACCCTATGGAAGCGTTAAGCCTGGATATTCAACCCAGATTCAATGAAACCGATGGCCTGGGCCATATCAATAACACTGTGCTGCCCGTGTGGTTTGAAGCCGCCAGAGAGCCTGTGTTCGAAATCTTCAACCCTGGTCTGGATCTGGCCAACTGGAACCTGATTGTGGCCGGATTCACCATCGCCTTTAAGGCGCCCACCTATTACGGTAAGACAGTCAGAGTATTGACCTCGGTCAGCCGCATAGGCAACAGCTCGTTCGAAGTATTGCAGCAGAGTTGGCAGGGAGAGCTGCTGACCGCCGAAGCCAAGACCACCCTGGTGCACTACGACTACAGCTGTGAGCAGAGTCGACCTATTCCTGATGAGATCCGTCAGCGTCTGCAGCCTTTGCTGCGGGAGTGAGTCGGCGTTTTCCAAGTACAGATTAAGCCAGCGTCTTCTACGTTGGCCTATTCTGGCTGCGGTATTGGTGTGGTGTCTGGTCAAAGAGACCTTTGAAGGCACAGATAAAGGCAGAATCGGACTGATAGCCCGCCTGAAATGCCACCTGTTGCACTGTTTCACCTTGTTCCAACTGCGTCAGCGAACTCAGCAAACGTAGGTGCTGGCGCCAGAGTGGATAGCTGCAACCCAGTTCCCGGGCAAACAGCCGGGAAAGAGTGCGCTCGGATGCGCCCACCCGCTCGGCCCATTGGGCCAGAGTCATTTCCAATGCCGGTCTGGCAACTTGTTCATCAAAAATCCGCAGCAGACGTTTGTCTTTTGGCAGCAGTAACCCCAAACGATAGGGCGCCGCCTGGATCACCTCATCCTTGAGAACCGCCAATAACCTCAACCTTGCGTCTGAGGCTTGCGGGCTGGGTGCTTGTGTCAGATGCAGCAGCAATTCCCTTAGAAAGGGAGATACCGCCAAGGGTTTGGCCTGAGTGGGAAAGCCCTGGCTATATGCGGGATCCAGGTAGAGACCGATGAACTGGGTATCCACCAGGACTCTGGACTCATGTTCCTGGGTTGCCGGAATAAACAGGGCGCCGTTATGGGGCAGTATAAAGCGGGTATCCCTGACCTGAGTCTGTAACAGGCCGCTTGCCGGAAACACCAACTGATGCCAGTTGTGGCTGTGCCAGCTATCGACATGCCCTCTGGGCATCCACAGCACTTTGCTGAGCACCCGGGCGTCGGGATAAGCCGCTATCAGCCCGTTGGCATCGAACCGTGCTTCTGAAGCTAGGGTATCTGTTGGGGAAATAGCTTGGCGGTTTGGCAATGTTATCTGTCTTTGTGTCGATATCTACCGGTCTGCTGTCAAGGCTAACATGACGGCCAACTGAACAACAAACGCGGGAGCGACAGGTGAAGGTACATTTTATTCAACATGAGTCTTTCGAAGGGCCGGGGGTTTTGGCGAACTGGTGTCGCGCGCGCGGCTATGAAGCCAGCTATACCCGCCTTTGGCTTGGTGAATCCTTGCCGCAGAGCCTCCAAGGCGTAGGTTTATTGGTTGTGCTCGGAGGCCCACAGTCACCGGCAACCGGCATTGCCGAGTGCCACTATTTTGATGCCCGGGCGGAACAGGCCTTGATAGCCAGAGCCATTGCCGGGCAGGTGGCTGTGTTGGGTATCTGTTTGGGAGCGCAGCTGATTGGCGAGGCGCTCGGTGCTCCTTTCGAACCCAGCCCAGAGGTTGAGATAGGCTTCTTTCCCGTGACCTTGACCGCGGCTGGCAGGGCGCATCCAGGCCTGGAGAGCTTCGGCGACAGTGTCACTCTGGGGCATTGGCACCATGATATGCCTGGGCTGACGGCCGATAGCAAGGTGTTGGCATTCAGTGAGGTATGTCCGAGGCAGATAGTGGAATATGGTGCCAGAGTGTACGGCTTTCAGTGCCATCTGGAATTTGACGCCAAGGCGATAGAGGCGCTTATCAGTCACAGTGCCGCCGAGTTTGGTCAGCCCAGTCCTTGGGTGCAGTCACCTGATGTACTGCGCCAGGCCGAGACTCAGGAGATGAATGTCTTGTTGTGGCAATTTCTGGACTGGCTGGTGCGCTGAAGCGGGCAGCATAGACAGCCTAAAAGGCGTGCCCATGCTGCCTGGCGGCTATGTGGCCAGCCCGCCAAACCCCTTGCCTTACCCAATCGGCGGCGGTTAGGCAAGCTCTGCCATGGCGTCTCTTACCCGGCGGGAGTCATCTTTGGCCAGCGCCGAGAGCAACTCGGCCGCGTCGGAATAGTCGCCTTCTAGGCAATCGATCAGCTCGATTTTCTCATTGACAGTCAACTGAGTAACAAGGGGCGTCAGCGTGCCGTTTCTCAGTTGAGCGACTAGCCAGTCACAGGGAGCTTCATATTCCCCCTTGCCGAGGCAAAAACGCAGCAGTTTCATCGGCTCAAGCCGCAGCGGCTCCAAGGTTTGCAGCAGCCAGCTCAGCGCGGCTTCTTGCAGCTCATCGCTGTCCTGGTATCTCCTGTCTATGTATCGCGCCGCTGGCCAGTCGCCGCGGCGCACCTTGTCGGCCATAAAGGCCCGCAATAGCTGCTTATCGAACAGTTCAAATCCCAATTGGTAGCCAAGCAGGAGCTGCAGCAGTCGCTGCCGGATTGGGGTGGGTAGTAGCCACAGGCACTGCTTGAGGTCATAACGCTCGAAGGATGAGTAGATACTCAGCTCATCAAGGGCGAACAGGCGTTGCAGGCAGGCTTGCATGGCTGCCAGCGGCAGTTCACCACTCAGGTATGCTTGCAGTCGACCGTTGACCAAGGCGACCCTGGCATCTGCTGAGTACAGGGCCTTGAATGCAGCCAAGATCTCCTCGGCGCTGACACTCTCGTCAAACAGCAGCACCTCGCCCGGAACACCTTGGGGCAAGCCCTCCGGCGGTATTGCTTGGGTCAGCAATAATGCCTGCAACTCTTCACCCTGACGCCGAAGCAGGCTGACGTTGAGCCAGTCATATCTGTCATCTTGGGCCTGCTCGCAAACCACAAGTTGCGGCGCGGCAACCACAGGCTGCTTTATGCCCCGCTCCAGCAACTGACAGCGGCCATCAAAGTCTTGAGCCAATACCCGCTGCCAACTCTTGAGGTTGTCGCGAATAAAATACTCGAGGCAGAGTGACCACTCCCGCTGCAGCTCAGGGTGTTGGATAAAGCCTTGTCCGGGGAATTGCAGCTCCAGCAGTTCGAAGGCATTGAGCTTCTCTCTATCCGGCAGTCGTCTCAGTGCCTGCAGCAGTGGATCTGCCTGGCTCGATGAGGCCTGGGCCAATGGGCTCAGCTGCGCTACTGCGCGCAGGGTGTTGTCGTCATCACCGCTGCTCAGCGACAGTTGGAAGTCAAACACTGTCAGCAGGGCTTCACTGACGCCGAGTGATTGCATGCTGCTGACAAAGCCCTGCCTCTGTGTATCAGAGTCAAACTCAGGGTCGAAATTATCGTCACTGTAAGGCATGGCGGCATAATGCAAGAGCTTGAGTGGCGCCAGTTCCAGCAGCCATTGCCACAGGCGCCGGGCCAGTATGAGTGCCGGTGCTTGCGGCTCATTTGGCTGAGCCGAGGAGTGAGTGAAAGCCTGCTGCGAGGCCAGCAGGAAATAGCACAGCATGGCACCGCGGCGAAAACCGTCTTGTTTGTCGAACAATAGGTATTTGGGCTGGAAGTCACTGATGGGCTCCAGGGTCAATTGGCGGCCAACACTATCACGCCCTCTTCGATAGAGCTGGTCTTGTGCCAGTTGCAGCGCCTCAAGCTCACAAAGAGAGGGCTCGGGCCGACAGATAAACGCCTTGAGCGGCTTGGCATCGTCTGCGGCCTGCTTGAGCACTTGCCCGGCAAGCAGTTCCCAAGGACTATTAGCGTTTAATCTCTCGCTCAGCGCCCGGCTGGTGGCGTCATGGCACCCGGCCAGACAGTCCTGTTGCCAAAGGAAGGCCAGCAACACATAGTGGCCGAGCTCCATTTGGCTCAGCGGCCAGTTATCCGGGTTGGCAAGCTGCCGGTGTTGCCGGAACAAGGCCAGGGTCTTGTTCAACAAGGGGCGGTTGTAGACCTGGCGCTTGTCGTTCCATTGCTGCAACAGTTTAGCCAGTTGCGCCTCGAGCAGCGCCTGCTCACTGGTGTCACTGAGGTTGCCGTAGCGCTGCAGGTATTGGCCGTCATCGAGCAGCCCTTCATCGTCGACCAGGTTTTCGCGGATCTCTTCCAACTCGGGTTTGCCAAGCCAAGCGAACCAGATATCCAGCAGGCGTAAATACTGTTGTTGCCTTTGCTGCAAACTCTTTGATGGCAAAATATCGGCAAAGGCTTCGACATCCTCTTGATCTCCATGGAGCAGTTCATAACGGCTATCGCTGAGAATACTGCTCAGCTCTTCGGCAATATGCCGATTGGAATCTGCCGTAACGCAGTAGTCGACTATGTAGTGATAGAGCCCCAGGGCTTTGGCCTTACAAGCGGGAATTAATGCTATTGGTTGCTGAGCCGCCAGCGCCTGGGATTGGCTGCCATCATGCAGATATTGCCACAATGCCGCGCCTTGGGGTTGCGCCAGTACCAATGGCTTTAACAGACGCAGCAGCCTGCCCGGCTGCTCATCGTCCTCATCCTGATAGCTGCCCTCTTGTTCATCTGCGTCGGTTTCGACGCTCCCGGTTATGCCGCATCTGTAACAGGCCAGGGCGCCACTGGCCTGGCTCTCTATGGTTGCGCGCAGGTCGCTTATCTCCTCCTCGAGACTGGCGCGGATAAACTGGCTTTCAAGCAGGGTATCCAGCCCCTCGCTCTGTTCAACTTCAAACCAGGCAAACTCAATCGGGTACATGCTGACAAAGAAATGCAGCACGGCATCGACTCTGCCGAGTGGGCGGTCTTCGGAGGCGAGCAGTTTCGGGCTATTGAGTAAACGCTCGCTCAACAGCTGTTTGAACAGAGGATATTGCTGTGGATTTTGCTTGAGGAAGTCGGCCAGTGGCTGATGACTCTGAATGCCGGTTTCGCCGCTGTAGAAGAAGCCCTGGCGCAAGTGGTCGCTGTCGCACCAGACAAAGGCCCGCAGCATATCCGGGCTCCAGCCATTGAGTTCGAGCAGCCGTGCCATATATTGCTCATAGCCATTGCTGTAGACATTGTCCCAGGCGGGGATAAGAAAGCGTGCCAATAGCCAGGCTAGTTCGGGCATGCGCCGGGCCAGCAGAAACAGGGCCTCGACCCCGAAAATGCGGCTGTCGTCCAGCCACATGCGCTGCAGATCATTATGCCTGCGGGCGAAGGCTATCATGGCCTCGGCGGTGGCCAGCAGTTCGGGTGCCAGGCGAGGGTGTTGCATGGCAATGGCGAACAGCAAGGGTTCAGAGAGGTAGAGGTCACATTCGTCACTGATGAGTGGCGGCAGCATGAACCCTTCGCCATCCGGCCCCAGGCTCAGGGCTTCCTGCAGCAGAGCGCGCAGTTCTGAATCTTGCAGGTCATCGATTTGCAAGCGGCGGTTGCCGCTGTCGGTCAC
Organism: Shewanella sp. BJSY2023SW005; assembly: GCF_047314585.1. NCBI lineage: Bacteria > Pseudomonadati > Pseudomonadota > Gammaproteobacteria > Alteromonadales > Shewanellaceae > Shewanella > Shewanella sp. BJSY2023SW005. The sequence goes on along the minus strand of NZ_JBKORJ010000045.1, from coordinate 58,575 downwards.
GGCGACAAATTCGATATCGAACATGCCCTGGCGCAGAATAGTACCTTGCTGCAGTTGTTGCCGGTATTGCGCCAGTGCCAGGCTGATGGAGAGAGGATCCCGGGGATCCAGCGGGATAAGGGTGTGCTTTTTAAATGACTGCATCTTCCTGACTCAGTAACTGCGAAGGCCAAAGGCCTTTAAACGAGGCGGGATGATAACAAAACTTGTTGTGGATGCGGCTACGCAAGCGTGAAAACCTGCGCTGAGTCACCGCTGTTTGCCGAATATTAACGGGTGGCGGCCAAGGCCTGACGTTCTGTTTGCTTTTGCTGTTTATAGTCCAGTGCTTCTTGGGGAACCGGACTGACTTTGCCGGTTTCCAGCCACTTCTTCAGGCGGCCGGCATCGGCCAAATGGGTCAGCTTGCCGAAGGCATCCAGTACCACAAAGGCGACTTCGCGCTTGGCCATTTTGGTGAGCATAACCAGACAGTGACCGGCGTCATCGGTATAACCCGTCTTGGTGAGGTGGATCTGCCAGTTTTTCTTGTTCACCAGGCGATTGGTGTTGTAAAACGCCAGGTTATATCTGGGCTTACGAAACATGACGCTGCGGTTGGGGGCCGAACTCAGTTCGCCTATCAGAGGGTATTTCCTGGCCTCACGCAGCAGTTTGACCAGGTCTCTGGCGCTGGAGACATTCTGCTCCGACAGCCCTGTGGGTTCGACAAAGCGGCTGTCAGTCATCCCCAGTTCTGCCGCCTTGGCATTCATCGCCTTGATAAAGGCCTGGTAGCCGCCGGGATAGTGATGTGCCAGGGTCGCGGCGGCGCGATTTTCCGAAGACATCAATGCCAGCGCCAGTGCTTCTTTGCGTTTCAACTCACTGCCGATACGGATACGGGACACCACGTTTTGCATGATATCGGCCTGACTGACATCCACGGCAATCCGTTCGTTGAGCGGCAACTTGGCATCCAGTGTCACCAGCGCCGTCATCAACTTGGTTATCGAGGCTATGGGCTGTACCTGCTGTGGGTTGTCCTCATAGAGGACCTCGCCGGTTTCCAGATCCACTAGCATGGCGCTGGCCGAGGCCAGCTGTTGCAGCTCGGCCCTGGCCGGTAATTTTTGCGCCGCCCAAACCGGCAGACAGCAGCACAGCAATATTATTAAGCTGGTAAGTCTTCGCATTACCTTAATCTTCCCGCAATCATTTCTCGTAGGACTTTAGTATAAGTTTAAGGTGAATTACAACGATTTACTCCATGCCAATAATGCCCGTTTATCCCAACTGACCGGCGACCATAATGTCTTTGTTTTCAGAAATCTCATTGTAAGACAACACATTAAGACCTCTTGAAAAGGCCAGAGCATAACGGCCCAGCAGCGGGCGCAACTGAGGCGGCACCAGTAGGATAGGATGATGTCCGGCGGCCTTGGCCTCGGCCAACAGCTGGGGCATTTTTTGCTGTAGCTGCGCCAGCAACTGCGGATCCACAGGGAAACCATCCAGTGACACGCTGCCTTGCTGTTGGGCGGTGCTCAGGGCACTCATCAGTTGTCGCTCAAGCTCTGGGGTTAGGGTCATCACCTTGAGCTGAGGCACATCTCCACAGATGGCCTGTACTATCGCCTGCCTTAGCGCGCAGCGAACATCTGCCGCCAACAGCACGGGATCTTTGCTGTTTTCACTGCAATCCAGCAGTGTGGTGCCTATGGTCAAAATATCCCGCAAAGAAACCTGTTCCCTTAGCAGTAGCCGGTACACCTTGAGCTGTTGAATCGGCGACAGCGCCTGGCTCAGTGACTCGGCCAGCTTGGGGGCCTGGCGCGCCAGTCGTTCATTGAGTGAAATCACATCATCGTGCTGCAATAGCTCGGCCATTCGCTCCCGCAGCAACTTGGCGACATGGGTGGCGATCACTGTGGCGTTGTCCACGACGGAATAGCCCAGGTTCAGCGCATTGGCTTTCTTTTCCTGCTCTATCCAGACCGCCTCCATGTTATAGGCAGGATCCCGGGTGATGATGCCGTCCAGCTCACCAAAAACATTGCTGCTGCGAATCGCCAGCAGTCGCTCCGGATCCAACTCTGCCGTGGCCACCAAGGTACCCATTATGCTGATTTGGTAGTGAGTGGGGCTCAGCGCTAGGTTATCCCTGACCCTGACTTCCGGCAGCAGATAGCCCGCCTGTTCCGACAGAGTGCGGCGAATTCCGGTCAGGCGTTTCATCAGTTCGGCGCCGCGCTCTTTTTCCACCAGAGACACCAGGCGATAACCCAGCTTGACCTCTATCGCATCGACATAGGGCAGGCTGTCCCAGCTGGGGGCTTGAGGTTCGCTCAGGGCTTCGCCGGCCTGTTTGGCCTGTGGCGGTGGCATGATTACCGGCTTGGTGCGGTACTGTTTGTAGGCGACAAAACCCAACAACAACGCGGCACTGAGGAATACCCAAGTGGGCATGCCGGGTACCAGCCCCATGATCAACATCACCAGCGCCGCGGTCGCCAGGGTTTTGGGATTGGCCAGCAGTTGTTCGTTGAACTGGGCCGGCATCTCTTCGGCATCTGAAACCCGGGTGACCACAATCGCCGCAGCAGTTGCCAGCAGCAGTGATGGGATCTGGGCCACCAGACCGTCACCTATGGTCAAGAGTGCATAGGTCTTGAACGCCTCTGTGCCGCTGAGATCATGCATAAAGATGCCGATACAGATACCGCCTATGATGTTGATTGCCAGGATCAACAAGCCGGCAATGGCATCGCCGCGAACAAACTTGGAAGCACCGTCCATAGAGCCATAAAAGTCAGCTTCCGCGGCGACTTCTTTACGCCGCTCCCGCGCCTGATCCTGGGTCAGCAAACCGGCATTGAGATCGGCATCTATCGCCATCTGCTTGCCGGGAAGCGCATCCAGGGTAAAGCGGGCCGACACTTCGGAGATCCGCTCGCCCCCCTTGGTGATCACCACAAAGTTGATAATCATCAGGATCAGGAACACCACGGCGCCAACCACATAGTTGCCTCCGATCACCACTTCACCGAACGCCTGGATCACCTTACCGGCGGCATCGCCGCCTTCATGGCCGCGGATCAGCACCACCCGGGTCGATGCCACGTTCAGCGTGAGTCGCAGCAGGGTCGCATGCCGGGTCAACCGGCAGATGATCCAGTTGCTCAGGCAGCAGGGAAAGCCCCGTTCTCAGGCTGAGTTACAGGCGCGCAAACAGTTGGAGCTTTGTCACTCGCAAGTGATGCAACAGCTGCAAACCAAGAGCGAATCGCTACAGCGGCAGATGCAGCAACTACTGGCACAACAAGAGGGCATGTCCGCCTATCAACTGACCCAACTCAGCCAACCCGAGTTTCAAGAGGGAAACATGAGTAAAGGAGACCTGTATTGAGTATTGCGCTGATCCCGGCGCTGGCTGAAACGCCGGCGAAAAAAGTGCCCTTGTCCGCTCACCCGGACAGCAGTGGCAGAAAGGACTCTTATCGGCAGGAAGAACAGTCTCTTTCTCAGGCCGCGACTCAGCCGGCCAACTCCACAGCTTCCGGCATGAATGCCAAAGCGCAGGGTGCTCAAGAGAAGGGCTCTCAGGTAAAGACTACTCAAGGGCAAAGCAGCACAGTAGAGGATAGGGAATCAGGGACAGAGTCGGCAGGCGAGATGTCGGCCAATACTGTGGTGGCGCAGGAACTCTTGCCGCCTTTGATGCAGCCAACTGCAATCCACGTGACCACTCCGCCAGGAGCACCCCTGGCGCAATTGCAGGGCCAAGGTCATGATGAAAATACAGTGCCACCTTTGGCCGGCATCACGGCGCAGGGCATTGTGGGCACGCAGCAAACCAATCTGTCACTGGCAGGCATCAGCCAACCTGTGGCAGCGAACCCGCTCAATGGTGAGGGCAGAGGTGCGGGTGATATGCGGGGACAAAGCCTGCAATTGGCCGCCGCCTTCCCTCAAGCGGCTTCTCAAGTTTCGAGTGCGATAGCTGAGGCCAAAGGCACGCCTTTTCTGCCCGTTGGCACCATGGCACAGACCGCCATGCCGTCGCAACAGCTAACGGTCAATGCCGCGGCGCAGCTGGCGGCCTGGCATGCAGATCCTTCCAGCAAGCCTGTGGCTGAGCTTGGTCTGCAGCCGGAAGTTGCCGCATTGACAAGCGAGCGCCCGGGCGTGAGCCAGTGGGGCCCCTTGCCTCTGAGCGCTCAGGGAACTCAGGTGCAGCATGCCAGAGAGCTGTTGCTGCCACTCAGAGATCAACTGCGTTTTCAGATAGATCAACGCATTCAAACCGCCGAGCTGCAGTTAACCCCGCCCGAGCTTGGACGGATAGAACTGAACATTCGCCTCGACGGTGACCGGCTCCATATTCAGATGCATGCGGCCAACAACCATGTGCGCGATGCTCTGCTCAGCGGCCTGGAACGCCTGCGCAGTGAACTGGCCATGGAACACAAAGGCAATATTTCCCTGGATGTAGCCACCGACAGCGAGCGACACCAACCTGAGCAGGATGCCAGAGAAGGGTATGCCGGCGCGATCGCTTCATCCCGGGTGGACGAAACCAAAGGTGACACAGAAGCCGAGCGCAGACGCGATAGGCAACTGAACCTACTGGCCTGATGATAGAGATGAAAGATTGATATGAAACGAAATTTACTCATAGTTGCGTTACTTATTCTGGCCACTGGAGGCGGTTTTTTCATCGGCCATCAGCCGCCCGCATGGTTGGGGAAATGGTTATCGGCGGAAGAAGAAGTACAACCACAGGCCAGTTTTTACCCGCTGGATAAGATGATTATTTCGGTACCGGGGGATGAATATCCCCACTACCTGTTGCTCGAGCTGGCGCTCAAGTCCCGCAGTGACAATGCGGCCCAGGAGATCAAGGCTGCCGATCCACTTATTCGCAACACCATGATGCGAATGTTCAGCAGCAAGTCTTTCAACGTGCTGAATCAACCGCAGAATCTGGAAACGCTGCAACTGGAGGCCAGAGAATCCCTGATCAAGGTGCTGACCAAAGATCAATTTACTCTGGATATTGAAGAGGTCCTGTTCACCCGTATGGTCATCCAGTAAAGGAGGCGCCTTGGACAGTGAGATGACAGCCTATGATTTGGGTTATCAGGCGTATGGCAATGAGCGGCAATCCGAGCAGGCGTTGTTACATCAATATCTGCCCTTGGTAAAACGCACAGTTTGTTCCCTCAAGAGTCATTGTGGCCCGCTTATCGGCCAGGAGGACATGGAGCAGATAGCTCTGATGGCCCTGCTGGAGGCTGCCCGGCGCTATCCGGGAGAGTATGATGCCGGCTTTATCTCCTTTGCCGGCCAGAGGATCCGTGGCGCCATTCTCGATGAACTGCGGCGCCTGGATTGGCGGCCACGCTCGGTGCGCCAGCAGGCACACTCATTCAACGATGTGGTCAGGCAGTTGACCCGGGAGTTGGGCCGTTACCCGAAAGACAGTGAAGTCACTGCAAGAATGGGCCTGACCCAGGAAGAGTACCGGGATTACCTGCATGCAACCCTGGCAGAATCCATGACCAGTTTGGATGAGATGCTGGGAGAGGGTTTGTCACTGGGCGGTCAGGACAAGGAAATTGTCGATTTTGAACGCAATCAGCTGTTAATTGCGGCAATCAAGCAACTGAGCAACAGAGAACAGGTAATTCTGTCGCTTTATTATCAGCATGAACTCAATCTCAGAGAGATTGCAGCCACCCTGGGGTTAACCGAAACCCGGATATGTCAATTACACAAGGTTGCCGTACGCCAGTTACAGGCGATTTATCGGCAGGCTCAACTCTGATTTGGAAGCCTGATAATGAGTAAGTTTGTTGGTTTAATGGTGATTTTGGTGTGTGTCTTCGGCGGTTATGCCTGGGCCGGCGGCAACCTGCTGGCCTTGTGGCAACCGGCAGAAATCCTGATCATCCTAGGTGCCGGCATCGGCTCTTTGCTGATTGCCAACCCCCGCGCTGTGCTGGTGGAGCTGTGGCAGCAGTTGCGCCAGATCGCCAGACAGGATACTCCTGAGCCGGAACTCTACCCTCAGCTGTTTGGCCTGATGAACATGCTGATGGCGCAGATCCAATCCCAGGGGATGAAGGTGCTGGATGCCCATATCGAAAATCCGGACGAGAGTTCGTTGTTTTTGATGTATCCGGTGGTGCTTGAACACCCTCAGTTGCTGCAGTTTTTGGTTGATAACCTGCGCCTGCAGTCGATAGGTAAAATCTCTCCCCACGATCTGGAAATGATACTCGAGGAAGAGATCCACAGAATCGAAGAAGACAGCCTGCGTCCCTCGCTGGCACTGGGACGAATCGCCGAAGCCATGCCGGGATTCGGTATTCTGGCGGCTGTGATGGGGATCATCATTACCATGTCCAACATTGATGGCCCCATCAGCCTGATCGGGGTCAAGGTAGCGGCTGCTTTGGTGGGCACCTCTATTGGGATTTTCGCCTGTTATTGCTTGCTCGAGCCGTTGTCAAAGGCGCTGGAACATCAAGTGGATCGGCAGATCAGTCAGCTCAAGTGTATTGCCGCCATGCTGACGACGTTCGCCAAGGGCAAACCGCCGATACAGGCGATTGATGCCGGCCGCAAACAGATCCAGACCGAGAGCCGCCCCAGCTTTGTGGAATTGGAACAGATACTGACAGAACAGAGAAGTTAATGGCACCAAGACAGGAAACTATCATTGTCCGTCGTGCTCGGGCGGGCAAACAACACGGTGCCCATGGTGGTGCCTGGAAGGTCGCCTTTGCCGATTTTACCCTGGCAATGATGGCGCTGTTTTTGGTGCTGTGGATCATGCAGGTGGCGGATCAGAAAGAGCGGGAAACCGTGGTTAAGTATTTGAATGGTGAGTTGTATCCCTCCGGCGATATCAACCCTTTCGATCTGCGTAACATCCCCTCGCTCATCGATCTGCAAGGGCAACCCAGTGTGCAGCAACCTGTGGTTCCTACCCCGGCCAGTGGTGATGAGATGCGTGGCCCTGCGCTGCGCACCCATGTACCAGAAGGCAAGTGGCAGCCCAAGGCCGGTATGGGGCCCAAACTGAATGCCATTATCCCAGGTGAGTTCGCCACTCAGGTGCAACTGGAAGTGTTGGCGCGGCAGATCCAGCGGGTCGTCGACCAGGCGGGTATGGGGAAAAACGTACAGTTGGACGCCGTGCCTCAGGGAATAAGGATCCGCATTCACGACAACAATGAACAATCTATGTTCAAAGTGGGCCAGGCGCAGATGCGGCCCTATTTTGAAGATCTGTTGTTGGCCTTGGCGCCTGTTTTGCAACAGGTGAAAAATCAACTGATCATCTCTGGCCATACCGACTCGCTGCCCTATGTCGGTCGCAGCTATACCAATTGGGAGTTGTCCAGTGAGAGGGCGCTGATCGCCAGGCAAACCATAGAGTTTGGTGGCGTGCGTCAGGGGCAGATTCTTCAGGTTAACGGTATGGCCGACCGGGTGCCCTTTATCGATAATGAGCCCTTTAACCCGGCCAATCGCAGAGTGGAGATACTGATCCTCACCAAGGAAGCCTCCGAGCAGATCCAGAGCCTGGCAGGCGGAAAGGCACTCTTTGAGGCCAATGAGGCGGCCCGCTTTAATCAGCCAAGGGACAGGTACCAGTAATGACGGACAATAGCAGTGACGAGGCGCAGCGACGCGAGCATTTGCGTATCAGCCTGAGGCTGGGCAATGACGCCGACTTCCTGCTCGACTGTGATGGCATGACGGTGCAACTGGGACACTGGCACTGGTGGCGCCCCGGCAAGCTGGGGCTTGGAAATATCAAAGATATCAGCCGCGGCGGGGTTGGTTTGATCTCCGCCTGCCGTTTGCATCAGGGCATGAAACTGAAATTGCTGCTGAACGATGACCTGGTGTTACCCATCAGCATAACCCATTGCCGACAGTTATACGGTCCACTGTGGTTTTACGGCGGCCGTTACCTGGAGCTGTCGACAGAAGATCTGTACCGGGCACTGCGCTTGGTACAGCAGCACAGGCGCAAACTGCGACAGGGCCGGCGCCAGCCTGTTCTCGAGCCCTGACTTAGCCCTGGCTTAAGCTTCCTGGCTGTGTTGCCTGAGAATGGTCAGCAGTTCCTGCGGTAGTTTGGCCTTGGTGCCTTTCTTGAAATCGTACATCACGGCGACAGAGCTGCCTGTAGTGGTAATGGCTCGCTGCGCCTTACTGTACGCCTCGTAATGCATGGTAAACCTGTCTTCACCTATGTCGCTTATTCTGATGCCTATCAACAGGGTATCCGGGTAGGTGACCGGGCGCTTGTACCTGGCCTGGTTTTCGCTTATTACCGGCCCCATTCCCTGTTTGTACATCTCACCCAAGGGAAAATGGCGGTTGAAGAAGTCGATTCTGGCGGTCTCAAAGTAGCGGAAATAGACCACATTGTTGACGTGTTGCAGGGCATCCATTTCGCCCCAGGCCACCGAGATTTGCGAGTGTTGTGGGTAACGCTGAGTAAAATCTTCCATATTTAAACGACCGTTTTATTTTTGTTGGCTCAGGATAACAACAGCGGCTCTCTGTCTCAAGAGGGGAACAACATTCCGTACAGGCGTTGATTTTCCGGGATACGAAATAGGTGTTGTAAACAATTAAGGGGAGCCATTGGCTCCCCTTGATTTAGCGGCTAACTCTGCTTGTTATCAGTCAATCTTCAGCTCGGCGAAACTCTTCACCTGCCGGAAATCGCCTGTGCGTTGTCCGGCCTCTCGTACCATTTGGCAGGTGATCAGCCCGGCAGCGGCAGCGGCCTTGAGTTCGTCCACCATGTCGGAGACAAACAGTATCTGCTTGGGGCTCAAACTTATGGTGTTAATAATGTTGCAGTAGGCTTGCTTATCCAGCTTGCCGCCGGTGCGGGTATCAAAATGACCGTTGAACAACTCGGTCAGATCGCCGCCGTCACTGTGGCTGAACAGTAACTTCTGGGCTTCCACTGAGCCGGAAGAGAAGCTGTATATCCTGAGTCCCTGAGCCTTGTATTCCTTGATGGCTTCAATGAAGTCAGGATAGATATGACCGGTGAACTCGTTCTTGGCATAGCCCTGTTTCCAGATCAGGCCCTGCAGCGTTTTCAGCGGCGTGGCCTTGCGGTCTTCGGCAACCCACTGCTGGAGTATTTCTATTACCCGCGGCAGATCGGCATCTGGCTCCAGCGCCATCTCTTTGGTATCGCTGATACAGTTTTCTACCAGGATATTATCTTGATAGCGTTCCAAAAATTCCGGCAATGCCTTGGCCGAATAGGGGAAAAGCACATCCTGAATAAAGTTAAGATCTGTCGTAGTGCCGGCGGTGTCGACGACTATGGCTCTGATACCCATAAGGTGAATTACTCCAAAAAGTGCTGTTTTCTGTGCAGATCCTAAGCTTTATTGGCGCGCTTGACCAGCTTCTTTAACCCTTTGTTTCCCTCCAATTTTACATTTTGGGCGGCATGCCAAGCCCAGAGGCCGGATGTGAGGTATGCAGGTGTTAAGTGATTGAAGCTCAATGGAGAAGTAGCCTGCTGCAGACAACAAAAAGCCCGGCACAGAGGCCGGGCTTTGAGGTGACAGGCGAATTACTCGGCCTGTTTTCGCTGTTTGCGTTCTTCGCGCTCACGCTTACTGAACATGCGCTCTACCACCACGAAGAAGAGTGGGATAAAGAAGATACCCAGGAAGGTCGAGCTGATCATACCGCCCAGTACCCCGGTACCAATGGCATTCTGACTGCCTGAACCCACGCCTGTACTGACGGCCAGTGGCACAACCCCGAGGCCGAATGCCAGCGAGGTCATCAGAATTGGCCGCAGACGTACCCGCACCGCGTGCAGTGTCGCGTCAATCAGCTTGGCACCCTGCTCATAGTATTCCTTGGCGAATTCCACGATAAGAATGGCGTTCTTGGTTGCCAGACCTACAGTAGTCAACAGACCCACCTGGAAGAACACGTCGTTTGGCAGGCCGCGGCCATTCATGGCGATCAGGGCACCGATAATACCCAGAGGCACCACCAGAATTACCGCGAAAGGCACAGACCAGCTTTCATACAGGGCCGCCAGTACCAGGAATACCACCAGAATCGACAGTGCGTAGAGCGCAGGCGCCTGGTTGCCTGACAGACGTTCCTCATAGGAGAGGCCGTTCCATTCGATACCAAAGCCTGGAGGCAGTTGGTCAACCATGCCTTCCATGATGTTCATCGCTTCACCGGTACTGAAGCCTGGAACCGTCGCACCCTGTATGTTCATCGCCGGCAGGCCGTTGAAGCGTTCCAGGCGTGGTGAACCATACTCCCAGCTGCCGGTGGCAAAGGCTGAGAAGGGCACCATGTCTCCCTGGGTGTTACGCACATACCAGGAGTCCAGATCTTCAGGTTGCATCCGATACTTGGCATCGGCTTGAACATAAACCTTCTTCACCCGACCACGGTCGATGAAGTCGTTGACATAGGAGCCACCCCAAGCGGCAGAAAGCACGTTGTTGACATCACCTATGTTGACACTCAGCGCACGCAGCTTGGCATGATCTATGTGTAGCTGATACATGGGCGCATCTTCCTGACCATTGGGGCGTACACCCACCAGGTTGGGATTCTGAGCCGCCATGCCCAGCAGTTGGTTACGGGCCTGAACCAGCTTTTCGTGTCCTTGACCATTCTTATCCTGCAGGAAGAGGTCAAAACCGTTGGCCGTACCCAGCTCAATTACCGCAGGTGGTACGAAGGCAAACACAAAGGCTTCTTTCATCTGGCTGAACACCGCCATGGCGCGGCCGGCAACCGCCTGAACATCACTGCCTGGAGCAGTACGCTCAGACCAGTCTTTCAGTCCAACGAAGGCGATACCCATGTTCTGACCCTGACCGGCGAAACTGAAGCCTGCCACACTCAGAACTGATTTGACGTTTTCGTCTGCCAGGAATTGATCCGAAACCTTCTCCAATACCTTCAGGGTACTTTCCTGAGTGGCGTTGGTTGGCAGAATCGCCTGGGTAAACAGAATGCCCTGATCTTCGTCCGGCAAGAAGGCGGTTGGCATGCGGATAAAGATCCAGCCTACGGCCACAACCAGCGCCAGATAGATGGCACTCATACGTACCGAACGTTTAATGATGCCGGCAACAGTACCTTCGTACTTACCCGTCATGCGCTCGAAGTTACGGTTAAACCAACCGAAGAAACCGGTTTCGGCGTGGGTATGCCCTTTCTTCAGCGGTTTGAGCATAGTGGCACAGAGCGCCGGAGTCAGTACGATTGCCACCAATACCGACAAGGCCATCGCCGATACGATAGTGATGGAGAACTGACGGTAAATAACCCCGGTAGAACCCGACATGAAGGCCATAGGTACAAACACAGCTGACAGTGTCAGACCTATACCCACCAGTGCGCCGGTGATCTGGCCCATGGACTTCCTGGTCGCTTCTTTGGGACTAAGTCCCTCTTCCGACATCACCCGCTCAACGTTCTCCACCACCACAATGGCGTCATCCACCAAGAGACCGATAGCCAGTACCATGGCGAACATGGTTAGGGTGTTGATCGAGAATCCGGTGAAGGACAGGATGGCGAAGGTACCCAGCAAAACCACAGGCACGGCGATCGTTGGGATCAAGGTGGCGCGGAAGTTTTGCAGGAACAGATACATGATGACGAACACCAGTACCACGGCTTCCAGCAGAGTATGAACCACACCTTCGATAGAGTTCTTCACGAAGGGGGTTGTGTCATAGGGATACACCACCTGCATGCCGGCCGGGAAGAAGGGACGCATCTCTTCGACTTTGGCGCGAACAGCTTCGGCAGTATCCAGCGCGTTGGCACCGGTAGCCAGCTTGATTGCCAAACCTGTAGCGGGGCGACCGTTATAGAGTGACTCAATGGCGTAACTCTCGGAACCCAGCTCAACCTTGGCAACATCGCCCAGATAGACGTTGGCGCCCGAGGCGTTGGACTTGAGGATGATGTTGCGGAATTCCTCAGGCGTCTGCAAACGGCTCTGGGCCGAGATAGTCGCATTCAACTCCTGGCCTTGAACCGCAGGGGCACCACCCAGCTGACCGGCAGAAACCTGGGCGTTTTGTTCTCTGATCGCGGCGATCACGTCCAGAGTCGTCAGGTTGTAGTTGGTCAGCTTCAGTGGGTCGACCCAGATACGCATTGAGTACTGGGCACCGAACAGGGTGGTTTCACCCACACCGGGCACACGACTCATGGGGTCCTGAACGTTGGAACCTACGTAATCGGCGAGGTCGGCCTTGGTCATGGAGCCGTCTTCAGAAATAAAGGCGACTACCATCAGGAAGCCGGAGCTGGATTTGTTAACCCGGACACCTTGAGCCGTTACTTCCTGAGGCAGCAAGGCCATGGCGGCCTGCAGCTTGTTCTGAACCTGAACCTGGGCGATGTCGGGATCCGCTTCGGCGTTAAAGGTCAGAGTGATTTCGGCGTTACCGAAGCTGTCACTGGTGGACTTGATATAGCGCAGGTGGTCTAGACCTGTCATGCGCTGTTCAATCACCTGGGTCACAGAGTCTTCAACAGTTTTGGCCGACGCACCTGGATAGTTGGCAGCAACCACAATGGTTGGCGGCGCTATATCCGGGTACTGGGAAACCGGCAGGGCCTTAATGGCCAGGACACCTGCCAGCATGATAATAATCGCGATCACCCATGCGAAGATGGGGCGATCGATAAAGAAACGTGCCATAACTTCCGCCCTGTTATTACTGGTTTGCTGTCATGGGTTTAGCCGTCACTGGCATGCCTGGACGGATTTTCTGCAGCCCTTCGACAATCAGTTTGTCACCAGGCTTGAGGCCATCGGTAACCCGCCACTGGTGATTGATGACATCGGCAGTCTTGATAACCCGAGCTTCCACCTTGTTTTCGGCGCCAACCAACATGGCCACAGCTTCACCCTTTGGATTACGGCTGATAGCCTTTTGCGGTACCAGAATTGCTTGAGGATCGACACCTGTGTTGAGAATGGCGCGAACATACATACCTGGCAGTAGTGTGTGATCCGGGTTCGGGAACTCGGCTCTCAGAGTCACAGAACCTGTGCTCTGATCGACACTGACTTCGGCAAACTGTAAGCGACCCTTGTGATCATAAGTCGAGCCATCTTCCAGTAGCAGAGTCACTTCAGCATCATCGGAAGCCTGCAGTTTGCCAGCTTTCAACATGCTCTTGAGACGCAGCATCTGGGTGCTGGACTGAACGATATCCACATTGATGGGATCCAATTGCTGGATAGTCGCCAGAGGTTGAGCCTGGTTGGCGGTCACCAGAGCACCGGCAGTAACGCTGGACTTACCGATACGGCCGGAGATAGGCGCCTGTACTTCGGTATAGTTGACGTTAATGGTTGCAGTATTGATGGCCGCCTTGGCCACTTCCACCGCCGCCAGCGCTTCTTTATAGGAAGCATCTGCCTTGTCGTACTCTTCTTTACTTATGTACTTGGTCTTGACCAGTTCCTGGTAACGGGCCTGAGTTGCCTTGGCAGACGCCAGAGCCGCTTCGGCGCGGGCCAGATCGGCTCTGGCACTCTGCAAAGACGCCTTATAAGTAGAAGGGTCAATCTGATACAGTGACTCACCCTGCTTCACATCTCCACCTTCGGTAAAGCTGCGCTTCAGAATGATGCCGTTGACCTGAGGCCGAACTTCGGCTTCAAGGAAAGCTACGCTGCGCCCAGGCAGTTGCACTTGCAGTGCCTGCGGAGCCGACTTGACTTCGAGGACACTGACTTCCATAGCGGGGGCCGCCTGATTGCTTTTGGCTTTTTCAGCTTCCGACCCACAGGCCGTCATCCATAACGCCATACTTACAACTGAGGCAACTTTTAATACATGCCGCATGATAACTCCTAATCAGTATCTGCTTGCCGGGAAGGAAAAATGTCTTGTACGACAGGCTTCCTGGCGCAGTTAGCCAGCAAAATTTTCGAACCCATATTTATCGCACAAGCATTCTGTATCAACAAGCTACAGGATAAGCGAAAAGTGTAAATGAATGAAAATTTTTTAATCAATAAACGACACTATTGCCATTTATTTACATTTAGTTGTGAGATTTATGAATTCAACAACTTATGTATCCAAATCCCGTTTTTGCCCGTTTGGGAGAGATTCTGTTTTTGCCCTGAAGGCAGAGAGTTCTTTCCCAACAACAGCAAGCGTTTTATGGTTGAGCGAACCAAGGCAAAACTGCATAAATTTCTCTGCGTCATGCTGGATCCTCCACCGCGAGGCGAGTATTCTACTACTGTCACTATAATTTGATTAGTCACATAGAAATAAACCCACTGTCCCACAGGTGCAACAATAAATGGATCTAAACAGGGTACAAATATTTGCTCAAGTTGTTGAGCAGGGTAGTTTTACCGGCGCGGCCAAGGCGTTGGGGCTTACCAAGACCACCGTCAGTCGTAAAGTTGCCGAATTGGAGAAGGCGACCGGTGTTCAGCTACTGTTCAGAACCACCCGGGCATTGAGGTTAACCGAGGCCGGCGCCGAGTATTACAACAAGATCACCAAGATACTGGTAGACCTGGAAAATGCCGAGGCGCAGCTCAGTGCCAACCAGCAGAGGGTCAAGGGTAACCTAAGGGTGGTCTGCCCGATCGAGATGGGGCAGCTATTTCTCGGTCCGGTATTTGCCCGCTTTCTTGAGGCCTACCCGGATATCACCATAGAAGCTGAGCTGACTAATCGCAAGGTGGACATGGTTGAAGAAGGAATAGACATACTGTTCCACCTGTGTGGTATCGAAGATTCACGCCTGCAGCATTACCAACTGGTGAAGACCAGCACCACCCTGATGGCCAGTCCGGAATACCTTAAACGCCACGGTACTCCGCAGACCCCGGATGATCTTTGGCATCACAAGGGCATAGAACAGGGGGGGATCCAGCTCATCAATGATGGTTGCTGGAAGATTTTCGATGGTAAGGAGTGGCAGGTGATCACTCCGGAGGTACAGCTCAAGGTCAACAATATTACCTTGGCCCGGGAAGCGGCCATTGCCGGTTTGGGGATCACTTGTCTGCCTCCCATGATCGCCGATGAAGCCTTGCAAAAGGGGGAGTTGGTGGCCGTGCTGGAAGACTTTCCCATGGAACATAACACCCTGTTGCTGTCTTATCCAAAACGGGCCTATTTGCCTCGTAAATACATAATCTTTATTGATTTTATCTATCAGGCCTTGTTCGGTTACTGGGGTAACATGTTGCTGGAGATCCCCGAGTATGTGAAGCGCCCCGAAGGCTTCGAATAAGCCGCTAAGACTGCGGCGTTGCCGCAGTCATTCATAATTGTTCACATTCATTCCTCCATGGTTCATTCACCTAGATAACCCTGTTCACAACTTCTTCTTACTATCCGGGCTAACAATAATCATGCTCTGGTGGATAAAGATGAACCCAACTCATAAGCTGTTTTTATCAGGTTTGCTGCTGTGCAGCAGTTCTATGGCTCTGGCAGACGAAGCTCCCCGTTTCGCCGGTGGCAGTTTTGCCGGCAATCTGACCTTTGCCTCTGACTATGTGTTCCGTGGCGAATCGGAAACCCTGGATGGCGATGTGCCTGTAGTCCAGGGCACATTCAGCTGGAACCATGATGCCGGCTGGTATGCCGGGGTGTTTGCCTCCAACATCAAGTTTGCCGACCCCAACCTTGAAATAGTCACTGCGCCTTTCATCGGCAAGAGCGGTGAGTTGGGTGATTCAGGTTTCACTTATGATGTCATGCTGTTCTCTTATCTCTATCCGGGTGCGTCCTACTCCAACTACACAGAGCTGTGGCTGAAACTCGGCAAGTCTTTCGGTCGGGCCCATCTGCAACTGGAAGTGACACCGACCGTAGATGACTGGTTCGGTGTCGATGGTTGGCACGGGGTCAACTATGCCCTGCACCCCAGTTACAGTTTCGAGAACGGTATCAAGGTTTCCGGTTCTGTCGGTTATCAGGACCTGAGCGGCAATGGTGCCGAAGGATGGGGACACTGGAACTTGGGGGTAAGTAAGGAGTTCTATGGCTTCAACCTGGATCTGCGCTACCACGGCAGTACAGTTGAATCAGACCACAAGGTTTATGGTACCCAGACAGAGATCTTCGATGACAGATTGGTAATAGGTATCAGCAAGGCGTTTTAAGAACTGCTTCCCTGCAGTCTTTGTGAGTACGCCGGTTGGCGTACTCTTTTTTTAGGTAAGGTGCGAACAAGCCTGGATGCAAGGCGTGGTTCGCAGCAAATGGCCCTAGTCCTTTGCAAGACTTCCTTAGTACATGCTCTTTTCAAGATAGAGACGGTTGTCGGCAATATGTCCAGGCTCGGCGCGGAAGTCCACCACCTGATACTGATGGCTGATCAGCATGTTCAACATAGAGCGGAACTGGTTGCGGGTCTTGACCTGGATCTGCTTGTAGCCGGCCTGGGTGGCCCAGCGTTCCTGAGCCTCAAGCATGCTGCGTGCCAGTCCCAGACTGCGATAATCGGGTAATACACCGCCCAGCCAACTGTAAAAACACTGCTCATCCAGAGCATAACCCAGCTTGAATCCCGCCAGCTCACCTTCCACAAAGGCCAACAACAACAAACAGGCATTGCCTGTCAGTCGACGCTCGAACTCCTGCTTTTGGTAGCCGGAATCAAACTCGGGGATCTGGGCACTCAAGGCCATGATCTCATCGATCTGTTGCTGATCTATTTCAGTAATAGCTTTGATTTCAATGGAGTACATCATCATTCTCTCAACGGACCGCAAAATGTCACAGGTTGCGGGATAAAAACTGGCCAAAATTATAACAGGTCTGGCCAGTTGAATGCATCAGGAGAATTGCTGCTGGTTTTCCGTCTGTAAGATCTTGTCCTGAAGTACCCGCAGCAACACGCCATAGGCCGGCAGGAACAGCCCCAGACTGACCAACAGCTTGAAGCCGTAATCCACGGCGGCGATTTCCGGCCAGTTGGCGGCCATGAAGGGGTCGCTGGAGGCGAAGAAGGCGATACTGAAGAACACCAGAGTATCCACCAGGTTGCCCACCAGGGTTGAGGCTGCCGGTGCGACCCACCAGGCACACTGGCGGCGAATTCTGGCAAACACCGCGATATCCATCAGTTGGCCCACCAGATAGGCGGCGAAACTGGCAAAGGCGATACGGAACACAAAGGTATTGAAGTCCGACAGGGCGCTCAGCCCCTGAAAATCACCCTGATGAAACAGTACGCCCATGGCATAGGAGATCACCAATGCCGGCAGCATGGCCTTGAAGATGATCTGCCGGGCGGCGGCCTGGCCGAATATCCGTACCGTCAGATCGGTTGCCAGATAGACGAAAGGAAAGCTGAAGGCACCCCAGGTTGTGTGGAAGCCGAATAGCTGAAACGGGAGCTGCACCAGATAGTTACTGGCACTGATAATAAGGATGTGAAAACTGACCAAGAGGATCAGTGCGCGTTTGAGCTGCGCGCCGGTTAACATTAACATATTGTGACCTTTTTAGTTGGCTGGGCGGGGTGAGGGAACCCGCATCTTCGGTTCGACCGAAAGGGCGCACATTATAGTGCCCATAATCCGGCTGACAAGGGGGAAGCGTAAAAAATGTCCAGTCCATCTCAAGCTACTCTACACTGAAAAGGAAGACAGGAGAGTAAAATGAATCGAATCTGCTGCCTGCTGCCTGCTGCCTGCTGCCTGCTGCTGGCCTTGCTGACTTTTGTTTGGCCGGCCATTGCCGAACCGACCAAGATCCAGATAGCTACCGCCAGTTGGGGCGGTTATACCGAAACCAATGGCGAAGGCTATTATTTTGAGCTGTTGCGAAGGGTCTTTCCCGAGTCGGAATGGCAACTGGAAATCCAGTTTGTGCCCTTTCCCCGTTCCCTCTACATGCTGGAGCGTGAACAGGTGGACATGGTGTTGGGGCTCTATCTGGGGGATATCTCCAAGGGGATTTACAGTGCCAAAAAGGTGGAAACCGAGGTGATAGATGCCGCGGTGACCCCTGAGCTGGCCAGTGTTTGGCAAGGAATGGACTCACTGACCCATCGCAGGGTTCAGGCCCTGATCGCTTATCGCTTTTTTACCCTGACCCAGGTACCCATGCACTATCAGGAAAACAGTAGCCTGCTGGAAATGCTGCGCAAGGTGAATGAAGGCAAAATCGATGCCGTGCTCGACTATAAGCCGGACATCTTGCCGCTGTTGCCACAGTTGGAACAGCCCAGAAGATTGGTGCTTATTGAGGATGTGCTACGGGCAGATGTTTATTTTGCCTTCGCCAATAATCCCAAAGGGCTCGAGCTGAAGGCCTTGTTCGACCAAGGTTTTGAGCAGTTGGAGCGTTCCGGGGAATTGGCGGAGATTAAACAGCAGAGCCTGGAGCAGCTGCAACTGAGGATACAGGAACAGCCATCACCCTAGAAATCCAGCAGAATCGACATTATGGTGGCGAGCTTGTTTTCCAGCTCCTGCCATTCGGCTTCCGGGTCTGAGCCTGCGACTATGCCGGCGCCGGCAAACAGATTGATGCAGCCGGGTTCCAGCAGGGCGCAGCGGATGGCTACCGCAAATTCACTCTCATATTTATTCAGATAACCGCAGGCCCCGGCATACCAGCCGCGCATATAACCTTCCCGTTGGCGCAGAAAACTGATGGCCGATTCCCGTGGCAGGCCGCCGACGGCCGGTGTCGGGTGCAAGGCCTGCAGCAGTTGAAAATCTTTTACCCCGTGCCGTAGCTCGGCGCGAATCGATCTGTGCAGATGCTGAATATGGTTGAGTTTGAAGATGGTCGGTGTCTCATCGGCACCAACATAGCGGCTCAGCGGAGTCAGTGCCTTGACAATATGCTCCCTGACCAGCTGATTCTCATGGCTGTTTTTGCTGTCATCCAATAGCTGCTGCGCCAGTAGTTCATCCTCTTCCGGGCTCAGGCCGCGAATGGTGGTGCCCGCCAGTGCTTCGGTATACAGCTCTTGCTGATGGCGGCGATAGAGACGCTCGGGCGAACAGGAGATAAAGCTGCGCTCGGGGCTGAATTCGAAGCCGAATTGAAAACTGTTGGGGTTGCGCCCTTGCCAACTGGCCAACACCTGCCAGGGATCCGGAGTGTCTTTTACTTGCAGCTGAGTCAGGCGCGACAGCACTACTTTGGGCGTGTCCTGGTTGAATCTGGGGGCAGTCACCTGTTCCACCAGTGTCTTCCAGCGTGGGTAGTCGGGCCTGTCATTGCGTGACAGCTGTTCTGTCTTGGTCGGTGGCGTCATGGGGCGTGCCGGAACCAAGGCATCCAGCGCGGCTTGTGCCTGGGCTATTTCCGCTTGCCTGTCAGCCTGGCCCAGATTCAGGTTAACCAAGAGGCGGAAATGATCTGAACTGCGTCTCAGCTCTATTCTGGGTAACAGGAATCTGGCGCGGCCAAACTCGGGCCAGGAGGCGATTTCGCGGTCGAAGGCGACGCCGCCGTAGTAGCGGATCTCCTGATTACTGGAGTAGGCGCGCTGCTTTTCATAAATTTCGGCCAGGGCCTCGTCTGTGACTTCATCCTCGAAGCGGAAATCCAGACAGCAGCCGATGGCGGCAACCTCCTCGAGTCTGTCTCTTCCTTGCCAATAAATTCTGGGATAGCTGGGTTGGGAAGCCAGCCAGGAGATCAGTGGAATTGCCTGTACCTCGGCGGCCAATTGGACAATAGGCTCTGCTGGCGTCAGCTTGGCCAGTTGACACAGCTTGTCTTTGAGTGACGAAATGGCCTGAGGCAGGGTAAGTGCAGACAAGGGGAGCTCCGAACATCCGAACAAAGGGATCCGGAAGCAGAAAGCGTCCGGCTAACAGTATCTTTAACACAAACTAAAGTTCCACACCTTGAGTGTCAAGCCGTCGAACGGGCCTGTGTGACGTGTAGCATGATCCCATTAATCAGCTTAGGTTAATGTGACACGAGTGGACATTTTTGCTAGGCAAATTGTCTTGATGGGACAATCTGTCCGCGACAGACTCTGTTATCTACTCCCTTTGTATTAATTTGTCGATCTGTATTGGTTTTTACCGTCACTGAGCTTGTAGCTTTTTTGGGCGGCGCCAGAATAGCCCGGATAATCCCAATCAGAAATGACAGAAGAGCCTTATGTCCCATATCCCGGTAAAACTCTCTGCCCTCGCACTGGCGTTGGGCTGTGCCATGCAGGCCAATGCGGCCTCTATCGAACGCGATCCACTGGTCAACAATGCAATGGACGTCATAGTGGTGCACGGTGAGCGTGCCAACGCCACTGAAGTTGCCACTACAAGTTGGAGCATTTCCGAAGATGAAATCAAGGCCTTGGGCGCCCAAAGCCTGGATGAAGTGCTGAAAAATGTTCCCGGTGTTTACGTACGTTACGGCGGCGAGGGTACGCCAAGAGTGGATATCCGTGGTTTCAAAACCCGCCATGTGACCCTGTTGGTCAACGGTGTACCGGCCAACAGTGCCGATGATGGTCAGTTTGATCCCAGCGTGATCCCAACCAGCCAGATTTCCAGAGTCGAAGTCTCCGTTGGCCCAACTTCAGTACTCTATGGCCCAGGCGGCGCCGGTGGTGTTATCAACATCATCACCAAGCGTGGCGACAGCGCCCCGGCAGTATCCGGCAACCTGGAATTGTCCAAGGACGATACCTTCAAGGGTGATATCAGTGCCGCCGGCTCGGGCGACAACTGGCAGGGACTCATCAGTGCCGGTTATCAGCACACTGATGGTTTCCCCATGTATTCTGACTATCAAGTCACTGAGTACCAAGACAAATATCAGCGCAACAACGCAGATAAAGAGCTGACCAATCTGTACGCCCAAGGCAGCTATTGGCTCAGTGACAATACTCAACTCATTGCCAATATGGCGCTGCGTTCAGGCGAGTGGGGTAAGCCACCAAGAGATGGCAGCGGCAGCGGCCGGGTGAAATTTGAGCGCGTCGATGACTATGATTCACAGACTTTCCAGCTGGGTCTGGCACATAAGTTCAATGATACTTTCACTTTCCGGGGTTTTGGTTATCACAACCAGAGCGACACCTATGAAACCGTGTACGGTGACAACAGCTACGCTGAGCTGACCCAGGCTCAGGACGGCCGCTCCAAAGTACAGGGGGCAAACCTGCAGCTGATCACCGACTTCGACACCGCGGGTATCCTGACCACCTCTGTGATTGCTGAAAAGCAGAGCTGGGAAGCGGTAGCCGAAAGCTTAGGTTCCTCCAAGTCCGGCAGCAGCAAGGTTGCAGCAGCCAAGGGCTCAGGTGGTGGTACTGGTTCAGGCGGCGGTAACGGCTCAGGCGGTGGTACTGGTTCAGGCGGCGGTAACGGCTCAGGCGGTGGTACTGGTTCCGGTGGCGGTAACGGCTCAGGTGGTGGTACTGGTTCCGGTGGTGGTAATGGCTCAGGTGGTGGCAGCGGTGAGTCTTTCGATGATTCGGCCTGGGTTTATACTGCGGCGGCCGAATATCAGTTCCAGTCGGAAGGCGATTGGGGCTTTACTCTGGGCGGCGCTTACCACGATATGGACAAGACCGAAGGCAACGAGAACGATTACTCGGCGCTGGCCTCAGGTTTCTGGCAAGCGGCTGACGATACCCGTCTGAGCCTGAGTGTAGCTCGGAAGGTGCGTTTCCCATCCATGCGCAACCTGTACTCCCTGTCTTCAGGCAATCAGGAACTGGAGACGGAAATCTCCAAGCATGTTGAGTTGGGACTGGAGCAAGGCCTGGGTATGAATACCGAGCTGCAACTCTATCTCTATCACACAGATGCCGATGATTACATTGCCAAAGATGCCAGCGGCATGTATCAGAACATGGGCAACTATCGCTTCCAGGGTTTGGATACTGTGCTGTCCAATAACAGCATAGAGAATCTGGATCTGAGCCTGAGTTACAGCTATCTGCATGCCGAAGACAGAGACAGCAGCACAGGTTTTGATGGTCTGGACTATCGTCCCAAGCACCAGCTGCGCTTCCAACTGGGTTACAAGCTGCCTACCGAGACCCGAATCCACCTGAATGTGGAACGCATCATGGATCAGAACTACTACGAGCAGGAGAAGATTGGCGGTCAGAAGGTGTGGCAGGAGAAATCACTGGATGATTACACCCTGGTAGACATCAATCTGGTACAGCCTTTGCTTAAAGATAAGCTAGAGCTCTATTTACGAGCCACCAACCTGCTGGACGAGAACTACTATCAGAGCGATTCTCTGCCTCAGGCAGGTAGACAAGTCTTTGTTGGGATTAACTGGCAGATCTGATAATGCGCTTACTCGAACTCGAAGGGATCAATTTCAATCATGGCTGTTTGCAGCCCTTGATATTGAGGGATCTGGATCTAAAAATAGAATCCGGCTCCTGCCACTGCATCAGTGGTCCCACGGGTTCGGGTAAATCCAGTCTGCTGGCTTTGCTTGCCGGGCTGCAACGGCGTCCCTGTGAAGGCGGCATTTTCCGCCGTCAGGGGTTGTTGGTGGGCCTGGTGATGCAAGATCCCCAGGTGCAGATACTGCGCCAGACAGTCGGGGCCGAAGTGGCCTTTGCCTTGGAAAACCTCGGTGTGCCAAGCGGCCAGATGATCTCCAGAGTGCAGCATGCATTGCGCCGGGTGGGGCTGTTTGTCTCGCTGGAAACTCAAGTCAGCAAGCTGTCTCTCGGACAGAAATATCGCCTGATGATCGCTGCCCAGTTGGTGAGTGAGCCTGCGGTACTGCTGTTGGATGAACCTTGGGCGCAGTTGGATGACGCCGGTGTCGATGAACTGCTGGCAGTAATCCGTAACCTGCTGGCGGAAGGTATGGCTGTGGTACTGGTGGAGCATAATCCCCAGGCTTTTTCCTCAGTTGTTGAACACTTCTGGTACCTGGACCAAGGGCGCCTGTTACCCGGCAGTTACCGGGTCGAATCCGCCAGCCATTTGAAACGCCTGGAGCCGGACCGAAGTCGGGAACTGGTCAGTGCCACTTCATTTGAATTTCGTTATCAGGGGCATTCGCCCCTGTTTGTGTGTCAGCAGGGCCTGTCTTTGGGCGCCGGTGAGCTGGTTACTCTGGTGGGTAACAACGGCTCGGGCAAGAGCAGCCTGCTGAAGGCGATAGCCGGTATTCAACCCGCGGTGGCGTCGATGCCACTGCGGGTCTTTGGCCGTAAGCCCAAGCCTGGTGCCTATGGCCCCATGCTAGGCCTGTTGATGCAGCGCCCCAACCGTCAGTTGTTTGAAGCCACAGTCATAGAGGAGATGCAGTTCAGCCTGCGCCGCTTCGACCTGCCGCTGTCCCGGGCCGAGAGCCTGCTTGAGCAGCTCGACTTGCTGCATCTTGCCCAAAGCTCGCCCCATACGCTTTCCTATGGGCAGCAGCACTTGATTGCCCTGGCCTCTATCGCTTGTTTAACCCCCAGCTTGATGCTGTTGGACGACCCCTTGGCGGGGTTGGATGGCAAGCATCTGGGGCAGCTTTGGCAGATACTCAACTATCTGCGGGAACAGGGCGGCAGCATAGTGATTGCCAGCCACAGACCCCTGCCGGGGTTACCTTGTAGTCAGCTGTGGCAGTTGCAACAAGGCCAACTGGAAATCGAGTTTGCCCCAGAGGAGGTTGCCTGTGTGGGCTAAAGGACGGCGCCACGGCCGTGCTTCTCCCAAGGGGCTGAATTTAGGTTTGTGGGGCAGTGCCACAGCCTTGTTCTTGGTAGTGACTCTGTCATCGGCAGCCTTTCTCCTGCCTCAGGCGCAGCTTCCCTGGCTGGCGGCCATTAATCTTATCTTGGTGGTTCATGGTATGCTGCAGCGCGGCGCCATAGGCGGGGTAATCCGCTTTGTTCTGCTGCAACTCGGCTTTACTTTGGGGCTGTATGCACTGATGCATGGTGGCGAGCAGCTGGGACAAGGTACCTTGGCGGTGGCCCGCATCACCTTGGCGCTGCTGCCGGGATGGTGGCTATCGGTTACCGTGCGCCCGGAGCGGATCGGTGAGGTGTTATGCCTGATCATGCCGGCTAAATGGGCCTTTGTGGTGGCCGCTTCTATAGGTCTGCTGCCCTTTATGACCCAGGAGATCGCCGAGATCTACCAACTGCAGCGGCTGCGGGGAGCGCGAATTGCGCCCAAGCAACTGCTCAACCCCCGCAACTGGCCTGAACTGGCCTACTGTGTGTTATTTCCCCTCTTGATCCAACTGCTTAAATTGGCCAAACAGATGGCGCTTGCCGCCAAGAGTCGCCACTTTGGCCACACTTCCAAGCCGACCCATTGGCAGGACAACCGGAGCGAACATGGCAACAAATAAAATCAAAGGATTTCAATTGCAGGATGCGCTCTTTATCGGCTTTTGTGCCACCTTATTGGTGGCAGTCAAGAGTATGCTCAGGCTGAAACTCGGCTTGTCGGGACATTCTATGTTGCTGATGAGCTTTTTCTATCTCACCTGTTACGGCATTGTCGGACGCATGGGCGCCATGACAGCTTGCGGCGCCTTGGCCGGAGTGGTTGCCATGACCTTGGGCGTGGGCAAAGGCGGCCCGCTTATTCTGCTCAAATTCGTGGTTCCGGCTGTGTCCATGGACCTGGCGCTTCTGCTGCTGGCCAATGCTTTCAACTTGCGCTGGCGTTTCATCGCCCTGGCATTGGTGGGTTGTATCGCCTGGGCCGCTAAAGGGCTGGTAGAGGATTTGCTGGTGGGCATGAGTGAGCAGGTGGCCTTGGTGCGCTTTGGTCTCAAGTGTTTGCAAGGTGGAGCCTTTGCCATAGTCGGGGCCCTGCTGGTGCCCCCCGTTTTGAGACGCCTCAAGGCTCACGATCTCCTCCACAAAGATACCCAGACAGATTGATTAAGGTTTATTGATGAAAGATTGGCTGATTTGTATAGACGATACCGATGATATTGGCACCAAAGGCACCGGCGAGATCGCTTCCGAGATTGCTGAATTGTTGACCCAGCAAGGCGGGCAAACCTCCCTGGTGACCCGGCATCAGCTCTATGTGCATCCGGATATTCCTTACACTTCCCACAATAGTGCCATGTGCTTTGGTTATCGTGGCGAGCTTACCTTGGAGGCGATACGTGAGGTGGCCATAGCTCATCTTCTCAGGGAATCAGCCAGCGCCGCCGACCCTGGGTTAGCGCTCTTGTCTCTGGCCGATTTCAGCGGCCAGGACGCACTGATGGCTTTTGGCCGTGAGGCCAAGCAAGAGGTCAAGACCAAGGAGCAAGCCTACGGCTTGGCCGAACACTTGGGTATCAGTCTCAGCGAGCACGGTGGCACGGGGCAGGGTGTTATCGGCGCGCTGGCGGGCCTCGGGCTCAGGCTCACAGGGAATGATGGCCGGGTGAAAGGCCAACTGAAATTTGGCCAGACAGATGAAGCGGCGCCCTTCAGCGTTGCCGACATACTAAATCGCTCTGAGCTGGATGGCGTATTGACCACAGATGGTGAGTGGTTGCAGGAAACCGACACTGTCTGGCTCGGCGGCAAGGTCAAAGCGGTGTGGGCCGAGCATAAGTTTGCCCTCCTGGTCAGCAAACGTGGCGCCGAGTGGCACAATGCCGGCAAACAGCAGCTGAAGGAGTTCTGAATGCAGCAATGGTTTGAACTAAAGCAGGGCAAACGCTTGTTTCTCGGTGGCAGCAGCAATCTGCAGGCCGCCCGAGAGGTGGCCGGCCAGTGTGTTTGCTTTGCCGAAGATGACGAAGATGAACAGATAGATGATGTCACTCGCTCCTGTTACAACTGCCAGTATCGCCGCTGGTTGAGTGAAGGGTTTCAATGTCTTGGCCCAATATCTGAATGAGATTGGCATCATAAAGACAAATTTTACCCCCTAGGATGCATAGGCATTTCCGGCTTTGGCTTCTAGAATAAGGCAGAGCCGAGTGACATTTGTTGGAGAGTCGTTAACCCCTGGCAAACGTTTTTCGGATTGAGGCCAAAAGCATTTGCCGGAGTGAAAGAATGACCGATGTGGTATCGACAGCAGCCCTTTTGAAGTTGCCCGTCACTCAATTGGGGATAGGCATGTATGTCTCGGCCATTGAGAACAACGGCCAATTGGCCGTCGCCAATGCCGGCCAGATCAGGAGCCGCCAGGCAATCACTAAACTCAGCAACAGCGGCATTCGCTTTGTCTGGGTCGATGTGGAGCGTTCCAGCGACAACTGTGGCCTGAAAAAACAACGCCCCGCCTTCAATCACCATCCCCGTAAAACCTCGGTGAACCATCAATTGGCAATAGGTCAGGCCAAACAGCTACTGACAGAAGCCAAGGGCTTGGTGCGCAAAGTCCTCAGTGAAACCTTCGAAGGCAAGGCAATAGAAGTCGAGCCTTTTGCGGCACTGGCAGACAATATGATCGAGTCGGTGATGCTCGACTCGGATGCGATGAAGTGCGTTTCTGCGTTGAGATCCAAAGATGCCTACCTGCTGGAACATTCGGTCAATGTTGCCTTCCTGCTGATCACCTTCGGTAAGTATCTCAAGCTAGATCGCGAGATGCTCAGACAGCTGGCCATCGGCGGTATTCTCCACGACATCGGCAAGATCAAGGTGGATAACAAGATACTGCACAAGCCGGGCAAGCTGACGCCGGAAGAGTTTGAGTACATGAAGCTGCATCAGGCCTACGCCATCGAGATCATGGAACAGGCCAAGGGCTTGTCTCAAGTGAGCAAGGATGTGTGTCTGATGCACCATGAAAAACTCGACGGCCGTGGTTACCCGAGGGGCCTGAAAGGAGATGCATTGCCGCTGCATGGGCGTATGAGCTGTATCGTGGATATCTATGATGCCCTTACCGCCACCCGCTGCTATAAAGAGGCGATGAGCCCGGCAGCCGCCTTTAAGATTCTGCTCAGTCTGACGCCCTTTCATCTGGATGAGAGCCTGGTGTACGAATTCATCCGTTGTATCGGTGTCTATCCGGTCGGTTCATTGGTGCAACTGTCCGATGGCCGAGTGGGCATAGTCTGGGAATCCAAAGACAGGGACGTGTTGCACCCCATAGTCAAATGCTTCTATTCATTGAAGTTTAAGCGATATACCGATGTGACCATGGTGGATCTGCAAAAGTCTGATCTCAACATAGACAGAGGTGTATCGCCCAGCTCTTTGGATGTCGACCCCAAGCCCTTCTATTGATCTGGCGGTAAACTGGGTAAACTGTTGGGCCCACCGAGTGGTGGGCCTTTTTGTTGAGTTTGTGGAGTGACCCCGATGCGCCGAATTTTACCTATCATGACCCTGTTATTGTCGCTGGCCTTGCTGATCCCCGGGGTGACTCAACCTATTTTGAGTGTCAGCGGCACGGTGGAAAAGGCCGAGCTGACCGAAGCCGGGTTGGACATGATTGCCGAAGCCGTCAGTGATGGTTCCGGACGCGACAGTGCCAGGGGAATGCTGGCGATGATCAGCGGTATGCTGGGGCTGAACAATCTTCAAGGTGAAATGGAGGTGTTCAACAAGACCCGCAGTATCTGGGGTACAGTGACCGAGCTGCATCAACACGGCAATACCCTGGTGGCGGCGCTGGTGATGCTGTTTTCCGTGATAGTGCCGGCCTGCAAGCTGGGGCTGATGCTGCTGGCTCAGGCGCCGCTGTCCAGTAAGGTGCGGCAGATCATCGACAGTATTACCGCGGCCATTGCCAAATGGTCCATGGCCGACGTATTTGTGGTGGCGCTTATCATCACTTATATGGCCGGCAACGCCTCGGCCGGCATGGGGGATTTGGTTCACACCCACGCCAGCCTGGAGTCGGGCTTTTGGTTCTTCCTCGGCTATTGCCTGTTGGCCATCGCCGGCCAGTATTGGCTCAAACCCCGTCAGTCCTGACCCAGCACGCCGTCTGTCGCTATCGGTACTATCCAATAGCGGCAGGGGTTGTGGCGGCAGACCTCCGCCAGGGTTTGCAGCAGCATCTGCTGTGACTCTTGCGGGTGCATCACCTCAAACTTGTAGAATTCCCGATAACCTTCCACCTGTTCCTTGAGATTGAAGTGGCTGTGCTCGCGGCTGAAGCCACAGATATTGATCAGGCTGAAGCCGGAGAGGTAGTCCAGCGACATCAGAGTGTCGACCACATCGTCTTTTAGATTGTGCTGCACTATCAGCACCAAGAGTTGTTTCATTGGCGTTTCTCCAGGGTTTGATACAGCAGTGGCAACAAATAGAGGGTGGTGATAGTGGAGGTGATCAGCCCGCCTATGACCACTATTGCCAGCGGCCTTTGAATTTCGGCGCCGGGCCCGGTGGCAAAGGCCAGCGGGATCAGGCCGAACATGGCGGTGGTGGCCGTCATCAGAATCGGCCGCAGTCGGCGGGCGGCCCCCTGTTCGACCCGCTCACTGAGGCTGGCAAACAGATGCCGCGACTGTTCATAGTAACTGACCATCACCACGCCGTTGAGCACGGCTACCCCCAGCAGGGCGATAAAGCCCACTGAGGCTGGCACCGACAGGTATTCGCCCGAGATAAACAGGCTGAAGATACCGCCCATCATGGCAAAGGGGACGTTGGCCAGGATCAGCAAGGCTTTGGAGATATTGCCGAAGGTGGTGAACAGGATCAGGTTGATCAGCATCAGCGCCACGGGTACCACCAACAACAGATTACGGGTCGCCCGTTGCTGGTTCTCGAATTCGCCGCCGAAATTCAGGCTGTAACCGCTGGGCAGAGACAGCTCAGCCGCCAGTTTGCTCTGCAGTTCTTCAACAAAGCCGACGATATCGCGGCCGCTGACATTGGTGGTGACCACGGCAAAACGGTTGCCTTGCTCGCGCTCAATCAGTATCGGCCCTTCGCGATAGCTTATTTGCGCCAGTTCACCAAGGGGCCTGAGGCTGGCATCCGGCATTACCAATAGCCTTTGCTCCAGTTGCGGCAGGCTGTTGATACCATCTGCTGCCTGGGCTATCAGCACGGGAGTTCGCTTCTTGCCCTGGATTATCTCGGTTATGGCCAGGCCTTCCAGTTGGCTCTTGAGATATCGGCCAAACTCATCGGCACTCATGTTGTAACTGCGGGCCAAACCTTCCTTGAGACGGAGGTTGATAAAGGGGCTGCCTTCGGTCATGGCGGTTTTGACATCCTGGCTGCCGCGAGTGGCGCTCGTCAGGTGTGCCGTCTCGCTGGCCAATCTTGAAAGCGTCTCAAGATCTTCACCGAAAATTTTAATCGCCACATCGCCTATGCTGCCGGTAAGCATCTCGGAGACCCGCATCTGGATTGGTTGGGTGAAGTTGAAATTGATCCCCGGAAACTTGAGCACTTCGGTGCGTATGGCATCGATAAGCTCCTCCTTGCTGGCAAAGCGCCACTCCTCCACGGGTTTAAGTTCCATGAAGACATCTGTCTCATTCAACCCCATGGGATCCAGCCCCAGCTCATCGGCACCGGTGCGGGCGACCAACTGGCGTATCTCGGGCACAGTGGCCAGCAGGTGCTGCTCTATCTGAGTATCCAGTGCCAGCGAGGCCTGCAGCGAAATCGACGGGGACTTCTCCAACTGCAGAATAATGTCACCCTCATCCAGGGTCGGCATAAAGGTTTTACCCACCTGAGTAAACAGCCCCAGGCTCAGTACCAGTGCCACCAGTGCCGTGGCGCAAAATGCCTTACCGTGCTGTAACACCCACTGCAGACTGAGCAGGTAGCGCGCCTTGAGCCAGCCAATGGCCTTGGGTTCGTTGGCCGCTTTTTCATTGACCAGATAGGAGGCCAGCACAGGGATCACCGTCAGCGACAGTGCCAGTGCCGACAGCATGGCAAACACTATGGTGATAGCCACTGGGGTGAACAGTTTGCCTTCGAGGCCGCTGAGGGTCAGTAGCGGTGAGAAGACTATGATCACTATCAGGGTGCCGGACACCACAGGCACGGCCACATCTTTGGTAGCGCGGTAGATGAGGTGCAGCCTGGGCAGGCGTTTGCCGCCGGCAATCTGGTTGACCATGTTCTCCACCACCACCACGGAGGAGTCCACCAACATGCCGATGGCGATCACCAGACCGCCGAGGCTCATCAGGTTGGCCGACAGATTGAAGTAGCGCATCAGCATAAAGGTGGCCAGTGCCGCCAGCGGCAGCGACAGTGATACCACCAATGCCGCCCGCAAGTTGCCGAGAAACAGCGCCAGTAACAGAATAACCAACACCACGGCTTCAAACAGGGCATCTGAAATGGTGCCTATGGCCGTGCCTATCAGGTTGGCCCTGTCGTAGAACACATTCAGCTGGCTGCCGGGAGGAAGGGTCTTTTCTATCTGGGCCAGCTTTTCCCTTACCAGTTTGATGACTTGGTCGGTATTGGCATCCTTGAGACCGACGATCAAGGCCTCTGTGGTTTCTTCACCATTACGGGTCACGGCGCCGTAGCGGCTGAGATGGCCTATTTCGACCCGGGCGAGGTCTTGCAGGCGATAGCTGCCGCCCTGATTGGTGGCAATCACCAGTTGTTGCAGGGCCTCCAGCGAGTCGATGCGCCCTTCGGTGCGAACCGTCAGGTTATCTGTCCCTAGCGTGATGCGTCCGGCACCCGTGTTGCTGTTGTTTCTCTCGATACGGGCTATCAACTCTTCCTGGCTGATACCGGCCTGAGCCAGGGCGACTGGGTCAGGGGTGATCTGCAGTGTCTTGGCAAAACCGCCGAGAATGTTGACATCGGCGACTCCGGGCACGGTACGCAGCAGCGGCCTGATTTCCCATTCCAGCAACTGACGGCGTTCCAGCAGCGACAACGAGGGATTCTCCAGCGAGAACATAAAGATTTCACTGAGCGGGGTGCTCATGGGGGCAACGCCGCCTTCCAGATCGGCGGGCAACTTGTCCCATACCGCCGCCAAGCGTTCACTCACCTGTTGTCTGGCCCAGTAAATATCTGTGCCTTCGTTGAAGTCCAGGGTGATGTCGGTAATTGCATACTTGCTGGTGGAACGCAGTATCGCCTGCTTGGGGATCCCCAGTAGCTCAGTCTCAACCGGTACTGTCACCTGGGCCTCTATCTCTTCGGCTGTCATGCCGGGAGCCTTGAGGATGATTTTCACCTGGGTCGGCGAGATATCCGGGAAGGCGTCCAGCGGCAGCCCCAACCAGGAATAGGCGCCGGCACCACAGAGCAGCAGCGCTGTTATCAGGGTAAACAGCCTTTGAGTCAGGGAGAAACGGATAATGGCACTGAGCATGCTATTCGCCCCCCAAACCCAGGAGTATGCCTTTGACGGCCGCCACTGAGTCGCTCAGCACCTCGGCACCGACCAGTGTCTCATTGGGCGCCAGGAAGTAGCTGTCGGCGCTGGCTCCTATCACTTGCACGTCGGTTGGCCGCAGCTTGTTTTGGCTGTGACTCAGCACCTGGCTGCCAGTGCCCCAGGAATAGAGACTCTGTTTGGGCACCACCAAGGCATTGATGGACTGCAGCGGAATAACCTGTAGTTGCTGCCCGGGTTGCAGGCCGCAGCTTGGGGGAACGGCCTGGCTCCAGGCGTCGACAAAGCCCTGTTTGGCCAGCTGGTCTTTGCGTCTTATCTGCAGTTGGCACTCTCCGGCCATCACGGCATTGACACTGTCTTTCTGGGCCAGTGGTAAACGTAGCTTAAGCCTGAGTTCGTCGGCGGGCAGTATCCCCAGCAGTGGGGCGCCGCTCATCAGCGGTTCACTGCTATCGCCGTATTGCAGCAATCCGGCCATGGGCGCGTGCAATATCAGAGTCTCGGGATTGTCCCCCGGCTTAAGCAATTCACTGAAATGCTGCAGGTGTTCATATTGCAGCAAAGCGTCGAAATACTGCCGGCTTATCTGCGACCAGGTTTCGGCACCTATGGCGCCGTTGGCCCGCAACTTTTGGTTGCGATCATAGCGCTGCTTGGCGAGCTTGAATGCCGCTTCGGCGGCGGTAAATTGCAGTTGAAAGTGGGCAATTTCGGCGCCCTTAAGTTGCACCAGTGCTTGGCCTCCATCGACCCATTCTCCTTCGGCCACCAACCAGCGTCGTTGTTGGATGGTTTCCGGGGCCGTGAGATAGAAGCTGCTGCCTGGCTGGGCCGCCAATATTGCCGGTACAGGGGCGGCCTCTATCTGTTGTACTTGGTTCACTGAGGTGAAGCTGAGTGTCAGCTTACCTAGGTCCGCAACCGAGATTTCCTGCGCCCACAGCGGGGAGAAGAACAGTGTCGACACCAGTGTGCCAACCAGGGTTTTAGGGGTCATAGGGTAACTCCGAGCGCTTGCAGTTGTTGGGAATGCAGCTGGGCTTGTGCCAGCCGGTTGAGCGACAGCCTGGCTTGGGTATCCAGGGCCTCAAGATGGCGCCGCAGCCAGGACTCATACTGGGCTGGGCCTTGTTCGGCCGTGGTCAGCAGGGTTTCACTGAGCTGTTTGCTCAGCTGCACGGCTTGCTCCAGCCCTTGCTGCTCTTGTTGTAGCTGGGCTTGACGACGTTTGAGTTGCTGCAACAGCAGTTGGCTCTGCAGTAACTGCTGTTGTTGCTGTTGCTCCAGTTGCAGCCTTTGTTGCTGCAACTCGCCAAGCTGTTGCTGGCTCAGGCCGTTGCCAACAGGTAAGGGGATCTCCAGTGCCAGACCCAGAGACTGTTCATCCAGCCCTTGGGTGGCAGTGTTTTTGGCCGTGACAGACACCAGCCAAGGAGTGTCATCTCCTTCGAGTTGGGCGTTTGTGGTGAGCTGCTGACGTTGCTGCTGCAGCGCCAGCAATTGCCACATGGGATGCCCGGCACCGGCATCATCCGGCAGTGGGGTGTCACTTTCATCCAGTGACGGCAGCTGTTGCAGTCCGGTCAGTCGCTTGAGTGCCTCATTGGCTTCTTGTTGTTGTTGCTCCAGTGGGAGTTTAGTGAGCGACAACTCCAGCAGTTCACGTTTTAACAGCAGTACCGAAGTTGCCGGCATTTCACCACTTTGGCTCAGGGCCTGTTGCCGTTGCAGCAGTTGCTGCAGTACCTGTTGCTTGTGGCGCAGTTGCGCCAGCTCCTGCTCGGCTTGTGCCTGTTGCCACCAATACTGACGCAACAGGCCAGAGAGATAGAGGCGCTGCAGCTGGCTTTGCAATTCCAGCATGCGTTCGTTAATGGGCTTGAGCTTGGCATTCTGGCGCTGCATGGCCGGTGACTGAAAAGGCAGGTTGAGCGAGAGCTCCTGCTCATAGCTGTTGTGGCTTTCCAGGCTGCCAAGATGGCTCAAACTGATGCTTGGCAAGCCTGTCAGCCAGTCCGAGCTGTGATATATTGGAGCCAATTGTGCCGAAGATGTGTGCAGCCTGTTTTGACTCAGGGACAAAAGGGCGTCTCTGTCTGTTTCCGGGGCCGCTCTCAGCTGAAACACCATTAACAGCAGGCTACAACCCAGATAGAGGGGGCGGATTTTCATGGGAGTGTCTCTTGGGGAAATACCAGCCGCCAGCCTGGCACTGATTTGGCCTGTCGTCTTCGGTGACCTGTATCATATTTGCACTTATGGGACATATGTACCATAAGGTAACTACATGTTTTTGAAGCCTATTAATCGGGAGTTGCGTCAATGAAGGATCTGGTGATGATAGTGCTGCTCAGTGTGATAATGACGCTGAATCTGCTGGATGTGTTGTCAGATATGCAACTTGGTGTGCCGACTTATCACATAGTGCAGGAGAGCATTTTGGTGGCACTTTCCGCCTGTGGTGCCCTGTATATCAGTTTTGATCTGATCCGCCGCAGCCGCGAGATGCAGTTACTCAAGTCAAAGTTGGCCAATGCCGATGCCAAGATCTGCAATATCTCCAGTCGAATGCAAGCCGCCCGCCAGGAATACACCCAGGCGGTACAGCAACAATTTGAGCTCTGGTCGCTGACCCGCAGTGAGCAGGAAGTGGCTTTATTACTGTTGAAAGGCTTGAGTTTCAAAGAGATTGCCAGTGTTCGCAGCACCAAGGAGAAGACGGTGCGGCAGCAGGCATCGGCAATTTACGCCAAGGCGGATGTTGATGGCCGTCATACCTTCTGTGCCTGGTTTATGGAAGACTTTATTCAACCCGTTGCTAGCGCTGATACTTCACAGGCGGCCTAAGACACGGGTGGCATCTGTCGTTTTGAAGCGACTTTACACGCGTTTCTTGAAGCTAATCCTGCGGCGGCTGAGCAAGTAGGATTAGGCATTTTCCCCGGCAACTTTCCTCCTTGCTACCAGGCTATCCCTGTCTAAGAGAGCGGGTTTCCTGCCAGTTAATGCACATAAAAAGGTATAAAAAATTTTTTCTTAGTGCTTTGGGTTCTTTATTATCGAGAATCGATATTGGCACCCAGGCTCCACAGACACCAATAATAGCGGCATTATTTAACTGTGGAGGTGGCGGTGAAGCCTGGCTATATCCTGCTGTTTCTCTTACTGGTGGTACTGGCATCGACCCAGACCCAAGGCTTGTTGCGGGCTCTGATTGAACTCAGCGCCTTCGCAGGTTTTTGTTACCTGTTTTCAACCCTGCCAGAGAATATAGCCAAGAGACGAGCTGCCGATAAACAGCCAGAGAATCACTCCAAGAAGTAAGGGCTTACTACCACTCTGCTGTAGTTTCCTGAAGGTGATACCACAGCCAATCAGGAACAAACACACCACCAGGGTACGCTTTGCCAGCTCAAATAGTTCCTGATAGATAAATTGGCCCTGAGGTAACACACTGGTGATGGCAATAGCCAGGCAGTAAAACAGAATAAACCCGGGAATATTGAGTTTACCCTTGCCACCAAACAACAAGGCGCTGATTGCCGCCAGAGGCACTATCCACAAGGCACGTGCCAGTTTGATGGTGGTCGCCGTTTTGAGTGCTTCTTCACCGTAGGCGGATGCGGCGCCCACCACGGACGAGGTGTCGTGAATGGCGATGGCGCTCCAAACCCCGAAGTCATGTTGGCTCAGCTGCAGCAGATGACCTATCACGGGAAAAACAAACAGGGCAACCGAGTTAAGTACAAAGACGCAGGCCAGTGCAATGGCGGTTTGTTCGTTGCGGGCATTGATAGCCGGTGCCACCGCGGCGATGGCGCTGCCACCACAGATGGCGGTGCCACTGGCAATCAAGTGACCGACTCGTCTATCCAACCCCAAAACCCGAGTCAACGCCGTGCCCGCCAGCAGGGTCAGCAGTATGGAACCGAGAATTAACGGTAAGTTGCCTACAGAGGCGTCGATCGCCTGTTGCAGCGGAATGCCAAAACCCAGACCGACAATGGAGATGGCCAGCAGTTTTTTGGTCAGTTTCCCCAGATCCCAGTCCGATGGCAACCAGCCGAGATTAGCCAGCACAAATCCCACCAAGAGTGCCAGAGGTGAGGAGATTGCGGGGTGTAGGCAGGCGATGGCAAGCAGGCAAAACAGCCACTTTTTCTGCAGTTGGCTCATGGACAAGAGATAGCAAGATTCCGGGAGCGTTAGTATAAGTGAGGCAAAATGCTAGGAAAACTAAAATTAACTTAATGTACAGCGTAAGTTTTACTGAATCTCTGACTAAGACAGCAGGATCAGGGAAGCCAGTTCCCCGATCCCGAGTTTATGTCATTTCTGGCAGAAGTTTGCTGTGCCTTTTGCTGTGTCTAATAAGGCCAAGTGCCTATGACGCTCTGTTGCGATTAGACCCGTGAAGACAACTGATATTCATGGCCATCTTTGGTGGTAAAGCGTTTGCAACTCTTGTTGCTGCGTGGTTGACCGCCATCATTATGCAACAGGCTAATCCACTCACGTTTGAGTCTGTTTTCCTGGCAGCGGCCATCGATGAGACAGCGTTCCAGCTGAATGTCTTCAATGGTGGCACAGTCGCGGCTGCCGATGCAGCCTTGGCGGTCAAAGCTCAGTTCCAGGTGACAGCCGCAATCATCCTTGAGCAGTATGGCTTCTGGCTCGCTGCGGTGGCCGCTCAGGGCGACAAACTGTTGTGGCTGTTTGAGGCCACACTGGCTGCCATCGGCAAAGCAGGCCAAGAGATGCTGATAGTAAACCACATAACAAACCACCTCGGCATGTGAGCCGTTTGCCAGTGGGAACAGCCGGTCAAGCAGTTGCTTGGCATTGGCCATCTTGTCGGCGATATGGCGTTCACCGAGTGCTTCCACGGCAAAGACGGCTTCGGCGATGAAAGGGTTGTGCTCTTGATTGATTTTTTGCTGCATAGTGGAGATGTTCATCGTCTCGCCCTCGTGTTTGCTTTCCTTGACCTGATGGCACTGTCGCCTCATGGCCGGACAATTCCTGTGAATTGCTTAATTTGTAGGCTAGCGTTTTTTTGATTACAATTTCACAATAAAAATTTTACAGTGTGAATTTTACAAAATGCGCCAAGACCAAAGCCTGATCCGTAAGTCACATTTTCTGGGAACTAAAATAAGAAACCTCAGAAAACGCAATCACTTAACTATGGAAGATTTGTCGGCACGCTGTGTCAGGGTCGATCCTGAGTCGGCACCGTCCGTGTCATACCTGTCGATGATCGAAAGGGGCAAGCGTGTTCCCAGTGCAGGTATGCTGGCGGTCATAGCTGCAGTTTTTCAAAAAGAGGTGAGTTGGTTTCTGGACGATGCGCCGGAGGAGCAGGCTATCACCCCGGACAAAGGACGACGCGGCGGGGTGAGTGGTATGCCGCTGGAGCCGGGCTTCCTGTTCTCCAATGATATTTTGCAGATAGCTATTCCCGAGATGCTGTCACAAACGGGGATCAGCGGCCGCCAGTTTGCCCACCTGTTGATCCGCGCCCATCAGGAACACCATCAAAACCATTTCCCCGATCTGGAACGGGCCGCCGAAGAGGTGGGTAAGAAGCGTCTGCCCTTGTCGGTAGAAGAGATGCTGGATCTCGCCGCGGCGCAGGGACTGAAGATCCAATGGTTCGCCCGACCGGCAAAACAGCTGACGGATGCCCAGGGGATATGTACCGGAGAGTTGGTGACTTCCTACATGGAGCCGCCGGGAACGCTATTTCTCAACGAGATCCTTAAGTCTCAACCAACCAGGCTCAAGTACGATTTGGCGGTGCATATAGGTCACTGTGTGCTGCACAATCGCGATGGGCTGAGCAATGTGTTGACCGTGGGCCGCAGTGGTTTCAGTGAAACCGATCCCCAGATCCAGAGTTCGTCTCTCAATGCCCAGGATATTCTCCAGGCCTGGCGTGGCTTTGAGGCCAGTTTCTTTGCCGGGGCCTTGCTCTGCCCCAAAGTAGCATTCAGGCAACTGCTGGACAGATACGGCTACGAGATAGATGCTCACCGGCTGGCGGGGGTTTCTCCCTCGGTAGCGATGCGGCGTATGACAGTGGTTTCACCTTATCCTCACTGGCATTATTTCGATGCCTATGCTCCGGGCAAGCTAAAAGCTGTGTATCGGGGCAACGGTATTCCGCTACCCTGGGGGAATATGCGGGCGGTGGCCGACCCTTGTCAGCACTGGGCGGTATTTCGGATGATCACCGAGCCCAAGGAGGGCAGTTCGGCGCAGATATCCATTCTGGATGTGGAGCAACAACCCAGGATCTATTGCTGTGAATCGGTCAAGGTAGAAGACTTGGCCGGTAATCATCATGTGCTCTGTGCCGGAATAGATCTCAATCCTGCCATTGAGGCCCAGGGGGAGGATGCCTTGTCATTGGCGCAGGATCTTAAACAAGCTTGTGTCGAGCAGGGCGGAGAAGGTGCCATTCCCAGAAAGATAAAACAGCAACTGCTGACAGTAGCGCGGATACTCAATATTAATTGGGTCGAGCGTGGTATCGCCAGCGATGCCAGATTGATCTGCTCCAGAGGTGCAGTTTGCCCAAGACGCCCCACCTGCTATGGCGAGCAGCCTGAGGTGAGTTTTCCCTGGCCCAAACAATAACCTTGGAACACTAGCAGAACTCTGGGTTAGTAAACACAGGCCATAGATAACTTATATTCATCTATAGCCTGTCTTGAATAGCGCTGGACTTAACGGGTTTTAGCTCACTCTAATATGGCCATTACAAAGCCCATGGTCAACAGAATAGCCATGATCAGTCTAAGGCTGCTCTGTTGTTTCTGATAACGAATAATCACAGGATCCTGGCTGTTGGCCAGAGTGCCAGACTCCAGCGACTGTTTGACTCTTATCGCTATATTTGGTGAATCATTTTCAGCTGTATGAGCCAGTTCAGGATACTGAACCCGTATATGTTTCAGTAGCTGCTGCCAACGCCAAAGCTGCAAGACAAAGAAGAGTCCTGCCAGAATAAACATCAGCCAGGCGATATGTGACAGCGCCCATTCTATCTGTGGTTCCATGAATACTCTTTTATTAGCCGAAAGATAGTTGCGGCTATGTTATACCAATCAGAAGTAAGATTCAGGAGTTGCATGTGTACTCAAGGCTTTGCGGGAATGAGGTTCAGTATTCCCAACGGCAGTTGCAAGGCTGCCGTTGGGGAACCTGAGGTTAAACCTTGAAGCGGGCGACTAAGGTATCCAGCCTACGGGCCAGATTATTGAGTGCGTCACTGGCCGCGGCGGCGGCTTCAGCGGTCTCGGCTGTGCGCTGGGTTATCTCATTGATCTCACTGACGTTACGATTGATATCCTCCACTACAGTGGATTGCTCCTCTGTGGCCGCCGCCACTTGGATATTCATATCGCTTATCTGGGCAATTTGTCCTGAAATACCGCTGAGCGCCTGGCTGGCTTCATCTACGGCCTGAACGCCTTCACGGGAGCGGTTACGACTCAGCTCCATGGCACTGACGGCTCTGGCAGCTTCGGCCTGCAACTTATCTATCATTACCTGCACTTCATCGGTTGAGGCAGCGGTGCGGGAAGCCAGGTTTCGGACTTCATCGGCCACGACCGCAAATCCACGGCCGGCTTCACCGGCCCGAGCCGCTTCAATGGCGGCATTCAGTGCCAGTAGGTTGGTTTGCTCCGAGATGGCACGGATCACATCCAGAATGCCGCCGATGGATTTGGTATGGGTCGCCAGAGACTCGATTACTTCGCCGACCTGAGCCACATCCTGCGACAACTGGTTAATGGTATCCCGGGCGCGGGTCACCACCTGTTGGCCAGTGGCCGATTCGCTATCGGCATCTTTGGCTGTTACCGCCGCCTGGGCCGCATTGGCGGCAATCTCGTTAACGGTTGCCCCCATTTCGTTGATGGCGGTCACCACCATCATGGTGCGGTCTTTCTGATCCTGGCTGTCGCTCATGGTCTGCTGGGCCTGCGCCGAGACATCCTTGGCTGATAACCCCAACTGTTCGCTGGTGGCGGCCACTTCGACCACAGAGTCCTGGATCTTGGAGATAAAGCTGTTGAAGCCCTTGGCCAGTTGGGCTATTTCATCTTCACCCTCGACCGGCAGACGTTGGCGCAAGTCGCCTTCGCCTTCGCCTATGTCGCGGAACATTTCCGCCACCTTGCTGATGGGGCGGCTAACAGAGCCGGCCACTATCACAGCCAGGAAGATGAAGCCGGCGGCAATCAATGCTGTCCATAACAGAATCTGGTAGGCGGCCTCTTGCAACAGGGCAAAGATTTCCCC
The DNA here is from genome assembly GCF_047314585.1 of Shewanella sp. BJSY2023SW005. Taxonomy (NCBI): domain Bacteria; kingdom Pseudomonadati; phylum Pseudomonadota; class Gammaproteobacteria; order Alteromonadales; family Shewanellaceae; genus Shewanella; species Shewanella sp. BJSY2023SW005. The sequence continues at coordinate 19,007 of NZ_JBKORJ010000045.1, read as the reverse complement.
TTGAGGAACTTGAGCCACCAGATACCAATCCATTGACGGAATATAGCTGCTGGCAACCAGCATATCGGTACCATTGACTTCGGTTTCGAGCAACTGGAAGTCGCTCTTATTCAACAGTTTGCTGACATTGCCTGGGTAGAGATCCTGCAAGTTACGTTTGCCTGTCAGACTCTTGTCCGGATGCAGTTGGATCTTGCCCTGATTGTCGGTGAGGTACACATAGCCGCTCTGCTCAATCTTGAAGGAGTTGAGCAGGCGCACCATATCGTCGAGCGACTTGGCCAGCCCCACCAGGCCGCGACCGTTGGGCTGTTGATAGTTAATGAAGAGTTTGACCTCGCCGTTGGCTTCGGTAAACACATTCAACATGCGTTCCTGGCGACTGTCTCTGTAGTTGAAGAACCAGCCGTCCTGCTGTTGATTGAGGATCCGCAGGAAACCGTCCTGGGTGTAATAGGCCGCCGTCTCGCGGTCGGCGTAGGAGGCTTGCGCCAAATGATACTGACGGGTCATGTCCTTGAGTTGTGAGATGACCAAGGGGACTTCGGCTTCGGGACGCCCCTGTTCCAACCAGTGTTTGAGCATCTGACTGTGGGCTAGTTGCTCGGCGCCGTTCATCAGTGTACTGATCTCCAGATCCAACTTATTGCGGATCTGCAGCATCAAGCTGGGCAGCTCGGAACCGAGCATACGTTGTTCGACAACTTCACGGGCACTGCGCTGGCTGAGCACACCAACTAAAATAGTCGACATCAGCACGGCCAGAGTCACCGTCAGTAAAATCTTTTGTTTAATGGTGAGTTTGAGTTTCATAGCGATCGCCTATCCATATCCTTATTAATGTGGACAACAGCATTAATTAGCCGGCGTTGGTTACGGCCGCGAGCTAACACAGTGGCAGGGACTTTCCCTTAAGTCTTTGTAGAGTATAGGCATGCCAGCTGTTTTATGGGGCTGGATCTTATTGTATAACCGCGATTATGACTAAAAATTGCCCTTCCTTCAATAGAGCCTAATGTTGCGTTCGGTAAATAAAAAAACGCGCCTTATAAAGACGCGTTTTTGTGGTTTAGGTTAATCAATTACATATTGGGATAGTTGGGACCACCGCCTCCTTCGGGCGTCACCCAGGTGATGTTCTGGCTGGGGTCCTTGATGTCACAGGTCTTGCAGTGAATGCAGTTCTGGCTGTTGATCACAAACTTGGGTTGCCCCTCGTCTTCAACCACCTCATAGACACCCGCAGGGCAGTAACGCTGCGCCGGTTCATCGTATTTCACCAGGTTGACCGCAATAGGGATGTTGGCATCTTTCAAACGCAGATGGCAGGGCTGATCTTCCTCGTGGAAGGTATTGGAAAGATACACTGAAGAGAGCTTGTCGAAGCTAAGCTTGCCATCCGGCTTGGGGTAGTCAATCTTGCTGTAGGCGCTGGCTTCACCCATCTGGGCATAGTCGGGATGATCATCTCTCAGGGTCACAGGGAACTTGCCGCCAAACCAGTTTTGATCGATATAGTTAAAGGCTCCACCCAGGAAAGTGCCGAACTTGTGCATGGCCGGGCCGAAGTTACGGGAGCGGTAAAGCTCATCAAAGAGCCAGCTCTGTTCCAGCCGTTCCTGGAAGCAGTCGAGATCTTTTCCGCCTTCAACCCCCGCAATAAGACCTTCGGCCAGAGTCTCAGCCGCCAGCATACCGCTCTTGATGGCGGTGTGGGTACCCTTGATCTTGGCGAAGTTGAGTGTCCCTGCATCACAACCTATTACCAGACCGCCTGGGAAGCTCATCTTGGGCAGAGAGTTGAGACCCCCCTTGGTGATGGCGCGGGCACCATAACTCAAACGTTCGCCGCCACTTAAGGTCTTGGCGATGACAGGGTGGGTTTTGTAACGCTGAAATTCATCGAAAGGGCTCAGATGCGGGTTCTTGTAGTTGAGGTCGATGATCAGTCCCACGGCAACCTGGTTGTCTTCCATATGGTAAAGGAAACCACCACCGCTGGCGCCTTCCAACAGCGGCCAGCCGCCACTGTGAACCACTTTACCCTGTTGGTGTTGCTCGGCCGGGATCTTCCAAATCTCTTTGAAGCCTATGCCGTAGTGCTGTGGTGTCTTGCCGTTATCCAGGTGGAATTTTTCTATCAGCTGCTTGCCCAGATGGCCGCGGCAGCCTTCGGCAAACACAGTATATTTGGCGTGTAATTCCATGCCCGGCATATAGCTGTCTTTGGGCTGGCCATCGGCGCCTATGCCCATGTCGCCAATCAGTATGCCCTTGACGCTGCCATCTTCATTGAACAACAGCTCGCTGGCGGCGAAACCGGGGAATATCTCCACTCCCAGGCCTTCGGCTTGCTCGGCCATCCAGCGGCAGAGATTACCGACGCTGATAATATAGTTGCCATGGTTGTGCATGGTCTTGGGTACCAGACTGTTGGGCAGATGTTTGGCATCTTCGGCCGACTTGAGCAGATAGATTTCATCTTCTGTAACCTGGGTATGCAGGGGCGCTCCCAACTCTTTCCAGTCACCGAAGAGTTCTTCCAATACGCTGGGTTCAAAGACGGCGCCGGAGAGAATATGCGCGCCAACTTCAGAGCCTTTTTCGACCACACAGACACTGATCTCTTTGCCGCTGTCTTTGGAGATCTGCATCAAACGGCAAGCCGTAGCCAGTCCGGCGGGGCCTGCACCGACGATAACAACATCGAATTCCATTGATTCGCGTTCCATCATGTCACCTCTATCCTTCAAAGTCCCCCGATGTAAACGGGTGTTTTATTTTTATCCAGCTCCAACCTTACCTGAAAATCCATCCAGGGCACAGTATTTGATCGGAAAGCGGCACAGGGATTCGATGAAATTTCTGAGTGAGACCTGTCACAAAAAGTCCACGCAGATTTGAGCCAAGTCGGGAAATACATTTTTAGGGGTATGGTTCGCCCCCCTTTTCGTTCTATAATTGGCGCAGACGGTTCTCCGAGCTTTTGGTCCTACGTCAGTGAAGATATGGTCCTTTAGCCGTGGCAATTTTGCCACCGGGGTGAGCAAAGAAATGCCCTCACCTCCCTGACTTGGAAAGGTGATCATGTCCCAGTTACAAGACAATTTTGGTCGAAGATTTCACTATTTGCGGATGTCAGTCACTGACGTCTGTAACTTCAAATGCAGTTATTGCCTACCGGATGGTTATCGCCCGGAGGGCAAGCCCTCTTTTCTGACGCTCAGCGAGATTGAGAATCTGGTTGCCGCCTTCGCCAAAGTAGGTACCCGCAAAGTGCGGATCACAGGTGGCGAGCCTACGCTGCGCAAAGACTTTACCGATATCATCCGTGCAGTTGCCGATAACAGCGAAATTCACACTATCGCGACTACCACCAATGGTTATAGGCTCGAGAAGCACGCCAAAGAGTGGTACGACGCCGGGCTGAGGCGGATTAACGTGTCTGTGGACAGCCTGGACCCCAGGATGTTTTATCAGATCACCGGCGAGAACAAGTTCGATGAGGTCATGCGCGGTATAGATGCGGCGCTGGAAGCCGGCTTTGAGCGGGTCAAGATTAACGCCGTGCTGCTCAAGGATCTCAACGACAAGGATCTGCCGCGTTTCCTGCATTGGATCAAACATACCCCCATAGATCTGCGTTTCATCGAGCTGATGGAAACCGGGTTGGGTCACGACTATTTCAAGGCGCATCACCTGGCCGGAGCCGATATCAAGGCCAGACTCGAGGCCGAAGGTTGGCAGTATGATCAGCCCGCGGCCGAAGATGGCCCGGCGCAAAACTTCAGCCATCCTGATTATCGTGGCCGTATCGGGCTCATCATGCCTTATGCCAAAAACTTCTGCGCCAGCTGCAACAGGTTGCGGGTTTCTGCCAAGGGTAAGCTGCACCTGTGTCTGTTCACCGAACATGGTGTCGATCTTCGTGATCTGCTTCAGAGTCCTGAACAGCAGGATGAGTTGATTGCCCGTTTGCATCAGCAGTTGCAGCAGAAGAAAGAGACTCACTATCTGCACCAAGGTATTACCGGTGTGACCCAACACCTGGCCTCTATCGGCGGTTGAGGGAGGCCGCTCGTTTGGGCGTCAGATACTATCATCGCCATCTCGGTAGCATTCAGCAGCAGGAACTGACATGGGACATTGCAGTCATACCCATTTTGAGCCTTTGAATATCGCCAATCAAACGGCGCTGTTTTGTCTGCCCGCTTCCACCGGCGCATGCCGTACGGCCTGGAACAAGATCCTCAAAGAGCAGCCGGATGCCCGGCACCGGCCCTGTAACTTCGTATCCCATTTGAAAAAGGTTGCTATAGATGACTAATGCCTTTACCCATATCAATGCCGATGGCAACGCCCATATGGTGGATGTGACCGAAAAGTCGATCACCGAGCGCGAAGCCCGTGCAGAGGCCTATATTGAGATGTCTGCCGAGACGCTGCAGATGATCATGAGTGGCAGCCACCATAAGGGCGATGTGTTCGCCACCGCCAGAATCGCCGGCATTATGGCAGCGAAGAAAACCTCAGAGCTGATCCCTTTGTGCCACCCCTTGATGCTGACCAAGGTCGAGGTGGATCTACAGGCCGAGCCGGAGCAAAACCGGGTCAGGATCACCAGCCTGTGTAAGCTGGCTGGCAAAACCGGGGTTGAAATGGAAGCCCTGACGGCGGCCTCGGTTGCGGCACTGACTATTTACGATATGTGTAAAGCGGTGCAGAAGGATATGGTGATTACCCAGGTAAGACTGCTGGAAAAACGCGGCGGTAAATCCGGTCATTTTAAGGTGTAACGATATGATTAAAGTGCTGTTTTTTGCTCAAGTACGCGAATTATTGGGAACGGCTGCCATTGAAGTTGAGAGCCAGCCGGGTTTGACGGCCGAGGCGCTGCGTGCCCAATTGGCGGCCACAGACGACAAGTGGGCCAGAGTGATGGCGTCCGACAAACTGCTGGTGGCCGTCAACCAAACCCTCAGTCCCTGGCATACAGAGATCAAAGCGGGTGACGAGGTGGCCTTCTTCCCACCGGTAACCGGAGGTTGAGATGCAAAGCGATCGTATTTTGGTACAAACCGCCGACTTCGATGTCCCGGCCGAATATGCCCGCATCGCCGCCGACAACAGCGACGGCGCCGTGGTGACCTTTGTTGGCAAGGTGCGCGACTTCAACGATGGCAGCGCGGTTACCGACCTGACGCTGGAACACTATCCCGGGATGACAGAAGCCGTTTTGGGGCAAATTGCCACTCAAGCCCGTGAGCGCTGGCCGCTGAATCAGCTGACCATAATTCACCGGGTTGGCACTATGCATTTGGGCGAGCAGATAGTGTTTATCGGTGTCAGCAGTGCCCACCGCAAGGCGGCGTTTGCGGCTTGTGAGTTTCTCATCGATTTCCTCAAGACCAAGGCGCCATTCTGGAAACTGGAAGCCGGTGAGAGTGGTCAACACTGGGTTGAGGCCCGCGATGCCGACGAGCAGGCCGCCAAGGCCTGGGAAAAGTAACCGGAGCTTGTGATGGTGCTATTGGAGCGATTGCTGAATTCGACGACCAAGGCCGTGCTGACCGCACTGGCGCTGCTTGGTCTGTGTCTGCCGGCTGCGGCGGCGCAAAGCGTTCATGTGGCTGCGGCGGCCAATATCAAGTTTGCCCTGGATGATATTGCCGAGCGTTATCAGCAGGAGACAGGACGCCAACTCAAGATCTCCTACGGCTCGTCCGGTAACTTTGTGGCGCAGATAAAACATGGCGCGCCATTTGAGCTGTTTCTCTCGGCCGACGAGCGTTATGTCGACGCGCTGGCTGATGCCGGTATCACCCGTGACAAGGGGGTGGTCTACGCTTACGGGCGCTTGGCGCTGGTGGCTCCCAAGAATTCACCGCTGAAACTGGATCAAGAGTTACTGGGGCTGCAACAAGCTCTGGCCGCCGGGCAGATCAAGCGCTTTGCCATCGCCAACCCGGATCATGCTCCCTATGGCGAACGCGCCCGTGCGCTGCTCAAGCAAAAGGGCCTGTGGCAGGAGTTGCAGGCCAACCTCATCTATGGCGAAAACGTTTCCCAGGCGGCGCAGTTTGCCTTGAGTGGTTCGACTCAGGGCGGCATAGTTGCCCTGTCGCTGGCAGTGGCGCCGCAGTTTCAGGCGAGAGGTCACTATCTGGCGTTGCCGGTAGACTCCCATGCCCCGCTGACCCAGCGCATGGTACTGCTCGAGAAAGCCAGCGACGATGCCAAAGCCTTTTATGACTATCTGCAGGGGCAGGAAGCGCGACAAGTGTTCAGCGCCTATGGCTTTGCCTTGCCCGAGGGAGGCTGAATGGATTGGCAGTCGCTGTGGCTCTCGGTCAAACTGGCTGCCATCAGTGTCTTGGTGCTCTTGCCGCTTGCCATCTTGTTGAGCCGCTTGCTGGCCTATCGTGAGTTTCACGGTAAGTCCTGGGTAGAGGCGCTGATCATGGTGCCCCTGGTGTTGCCGCCCACGGTTATAGGCTATTACCTCTTGGTAGGGCTTGGCAGTGAAAGCTGGCTTGGCCAATGGCTGCAGCAAACCCTGGGAGTGCAGCTGGTATTTCATTTCTCCGGCCTGGTGGTCGCCTCGGTACTGGTCAATATTCCCTTTGCGGTGCAGCCTATTCAAAGAGCCTTTGAAGCTATTCCTCAGGATGTGCGCGATGCCTGCGCCTGTTGTGGCATGAGTCGCACCAAACAGCTGTTCAAGGTGGAGTTGCCCTTGGTGTGGCCGGGGATTTTGACGGCCCTGGTGTTGTGTTTCTCCCATGTGCTCGGCGAGTTTGGTGTCGTCTTGATGATGGGGGGCTCCATCGCGGGAGAGACCAAGACGATTTCCATCGCCATCTACGACAGTGTCCAGGCGTTTGACTTCGCCTCTGCCGGTACTATGTCGCTGGTACTCTTGCTATTTGCCATCACCACATTGGCATTGACCACAGGGCTGTCGCGGCGGCTCGGGAGATTGAAATGACCCCGACAGATCTGCATGTCAGCGTTCATCAAACCAAGGGGATTCCACTGCAGGCCGACTTTGTTTGCCGTGCCGGTGAAGTCCTTGCCGTGGTGGGGCCCTCCGGTGGCGGCAAGACCACGCTGCTGAGGATGATTGCCGGTCTCAATAAGCCGCAATCCGGCAGCATCCGCTATGGTGATAAACCCTGGTTTTCCGAGACGGTGAACCTGAGCCCGCAGCAACGCCATCTGGGGTTTGTGCCGCAACATTTTGGCCTGTTTCCCAACCTGAGTGCGGTCGACAATGTAATCGCCGGGCTGGATCATCTGCCCAAGGCCGAACGCCGGGGCAGGGCGCTGGATTGGCTGGAGCGGGTCAATCTGCACGGTTTGCCGGATCGTTTGCCGGAGCAGTTGTCCGGTGGCCAGAGACAGAGGGTGGCGCTGGCCAGAGCGTTGGCGCGTGAGCCTTCGGTATTGCTGCTGGATGAACCTTTTTCCGCGGTCGATCGTGAGACCCGTGAGCGCCTGTATCTGGAGCTGGCGCGGCTTAAGTCACAGCTGCATATTCCGGTGATCATGGTGACCCATGACCTCAACGAAGCCTTGTTGCTGGCCGATCGCATGGTGCTTATCAGCCAAGGGCAGTTGTTGCAGCAGGGTGTGCCCCATGAAGTGTTGGCTAAACCCCGCAACGAGGCGGTTGCCCGGCAGATGGGCCTGAGAAACCTGTTTGACTCCGAAGTGGTGGCCCTGGAGCAGGAGCGGCAACTCACCTGGCTCAAGTTTGGCGAGCAACTGATTGCCTGTGACTATGACGCGCGCCTGAATCCGGGAGACAAGGTGCGCTGGGTGGTGCCCAATCAAGGCGTCAGATTTAACTCTATCAGCCGTGGCCGCCTGTGCCGCAGCTTCAATAAACTCAATGTCAGGCTCGAATCCCTGCTGGTAATGGGCGAATCTGTGCGCCTGCTGGCGGCAATCGAAGGCGTGGATCAGACTCTCAGCGCCGAAGTGCCGTTACATCTGGCGCGCAAGTTGGAGCTGGTTGCCGGTATGCAGACCGAAGTCGCGCTCAAATCCGAACAAATTCATATCCTCGAGCGCTGACAAAGGCTGCGTTTTTGTGCCTGTTGTTAACTAGATGATCAAAACTTAATCTTGCTTCCATCCTGGCTTCAAGCGCGGAAATCTATACTGCAGCCATTGAAACAACCACAGGAGTGAAACAAGATGCAAAAGTTAACTTATTTATTGGTATTATCCTCATTCTGCAGTGCCGCTGCTCTGGCTGCTTATACCGGTCCAGGAGCCGAAAATCGGGTTAGTACAGCGTCTCAGGTCGAGCAGGCCAACGATGACACCCAGGTGGAGCTGACAGGTTATCTGGTGAAGAGCCTGGGCGACGAAACTTACCTGTTCCGTGATGATTCCGGAGAGGTTAAAGTCGAAATCGACCATGACCTTTGGCGGAATATCAATGCCGATGTGAAAGAAAGCACTCTGGTGAAACTGACCGGTGAGGTCGACAAGGAGTGGAACGGCAAGGAAGTTGAAATTGAAAGTATCACTCTAGTTGGTGAAACTGCAAAATGAACCATGGCTTGTATGAGTGGCTGGCCTTCAGTGCCAGCGCTCGGATGGAGGCAAAATGAGACGTTTATTGGCGGGGCTGGTACTGTTTTCTTCGGTGGCAGTCGCGGCTCCCTCGCTGCTGGAATTGTTGAATGATAATGAACGCATTCAACCCATAGAGCTGATGCAGCGTATTGAGTCCCAGTTTCCCGGGGTGATCGTCGAGTTTGAAACCGATGTGGAAAATGGGGTCTTGGTCTATGAAATTGACCTGATAAACCCGGATGATCGTACAACTACGGAGCTGGATATACTCGCCAGCAACGGCGAAGTACTCAAGCGCAAAGTCGAACGCCTCGAGGCAGACGATATGGCCGAGTTGGCTGTGGTCAAACTCCTGGTCAAGAAGCAGCTCAGCTTTTCCCAACTGGTGGAAATGGCAATGCAAAACAGCAATGCTCATCTGCTGGAAGCCCAACTGGATAAAGATCTAGGGATTGCCTACCTGGAGCTGAAAGTAATGGATGAACGAGGCAAGCATAAGCTGGCGTTTGATATCGAAAAACAGCGGCCATTGCCTCTACTGAAATGGGACTGACAATGAAGATACTACTGGTCGAAGATGACGCAACCACACAGGACTATATCGTCAAAGGCTTCCTGGAGCAGGGACACAATATTGAAACTGCTGCCGATGGTCATCAGGGTTTGCTGTTGGCGACCAGTAGTCAGTATGACTTGGTAATACTGGATCGCATGTTACCCGGGCTCGACGGCCTCAAGGTGCTGGCGGCGCTCCGGGCCACCGGCAATCAGACCCCAGTACTGATCCTCTCGGCGCTCAGCCATGTCGACGAGAGGGTCAAGGGACTGCGCGCCGGCGGCGATGACTATATGACCAAGCCGTTTGCCTTCTCAGAGCTGCTGGTGCGGGCCGAGAAGCTGATGCTGCGCGGCCAGTCACAGCCGGCCAAGACAGATCTCAAGGTGGGTCTGCTGGAGATGGAGCTGCTGACCCGTAAAGTGACTCTGGACGGCACTGAGCTGATGTTGCAGCCCAAGGAGTTCCAGCTGCTCAAGTACCTGATGGAACATGCCAACCAGGTGATCAGCCGCACCCTGCTGTTTGAAGCCGTATGGGACTACCACTTTGATCCCAGAACTAATGTTATTGATGTGCATATCGCCAAGTTGAGACGCAAGTTTGAAGAGCTGGGTCACGGCGAGCTGATTGAAACCATAAGAGGAGCTGGTTATCGTCTCCGCCAAAGCCATTAAGCCTTACCAGAGCAGCGTATGGCGTATTACCATCTTCTTCTCTGTGCTGGTGACTCTGATCATCGGCGCCTTGCTTTTTGCCCTCTATCAACAGCTGGTGACAGAGCAGCAGTCTCAGGTTGAGAAACACCTGGCGTCGGAGGCGCAGCGCTATCAACAGCTGGCCTTGAGTGTGGATCAGCGCAGTTTTGCGGCGCAAATTCGCGCCGCCGATCCACAAACCGCACTTATAGCCTGGCAGGGCAGCCCGGATATGGTGGGGGCGCTGACCTTTATGCCCGACAATATGCCGCTGCTACCCAGAACCCGCGATTTCCCCATTCTCACCGGTGGCCCGGATAAGCTGCATATTCTCACCGGTGGCGTGGTGATGACCCGCTATGGCCCTGTGCTGATCGCTACCCGTACCGACCACCTGGCGACGCTGATCGAGAAGTTTCTCAGCGCAGCGGCTACCGCCGTGATGCTGACAGTGGTATTGACCTTGGCCATGGGATACCTGTTCTCCAAGGCGCTGCTCAGGCGTCTGGTGCAATACAACCGCTTGAGTGAACGCATAGAGCGAGGTTACTACAACACCCGCCTGCCGGTGAGTCGCAACAGTGATGAATTCGACATGCTGGCGCGCCAGTTTAACCGGGTGCTGGATACCCTGGAGCACAACCTGACGGCAGTGCGCGGGGTGACAGACAATATTGCCCATGACCTGCGCACGCCTTTGTCGCACCTGCGGATAGGACTGGAGCAGTTGCCGCAATATCCGGCGGAAGAGATCCCGGAGCGCAGTGCGATTCTTATTGAAAAGCTGGATCACTGCCTGGCGACCTTCAACGCCATGCTGTCGCTGACCCGCATTGAAGAAGGGCAGCAAAAACTGGAGCTGGAAAGTTTCAGCTTGCAGCAGATGTGCACCGATCTGCTGGATATGGCGGACGTGCTGGCCGAGGCGGAAGGCCAGCAGCTCAAGCTGGAAACCAGTGAGGATTGCCATATCACAGGCGACAAACACCTCTTGTTCCAGGCGCTGTTCAACCTGGTCGACAACGCCATTCGCTATGCGGGCGAGGGTGCCTGTATCACCATCTCGCAGCAAGCCAACCAGGTCATCATCAGCGACAATGGTCCAGGGATCCCGGAGGCGGAGCGTGAGCGGGTCTTTGAGCGTCTGGTGCGGCTGGATCCCAGCCGCCATCAGCAGGGTACCGGCTTGGGGCTTTCCATGGTCAAGGCGATTCTATCGCGACACAACGCCAGTATTTCGCTGGAAGATAACCATCCAGGTCTCAGAGTCAGAGTGACATTTCAGGTTTAACCCATGTATTCAGTGATAGCCACAGAGCCCGACTTTATCCTGCTGGACAAACGTCCTGGGGTTCATTTTCACAGCCAGCACGGTGAGGCAGGTTTGGTGGCCAGTGCCGAGCGGGATCTGGGCTGCAAGCTCTATCCCGTGCATAGACTCGATACCTTGACCTCCGGCCTATTGCTGCTGGCCCGTTCATCCGAGGCGGCAGCTGAATTTACCCGTATGTTCAGTGAACACAAGGTGCAGAAATATTATTTGGCATTGGCCAAGGGCAAACCGGGCAAAAAGCAGGGTTGGATCATAGGCGATATGGCCAAGTCCCGCCGCAGTCAGTATAAGCTGCTGCGTTCCACCGACAACCCGGCCGTTACCCAGTTCTTTTCCTGGTCGGTTGCCGAAGGGCTGCGCCTGTATCTGCTCAAACCCCACAGCGGTAAGACCCATCAGCTGAGGGTGGCACTTTCCAGTCTGGGGGTGCCTATTTTGGGGGATACTCTCTATGGTGGCAGCGCTGTTGATGCCGACCGTGGTTACCTGCATGCCTATGCGCTGGAGTTTGAATGGCGCGGGCAAACCCTTAGATACCTGAGCTTGCCATCTCAGGGCGACGCCTTTCTGCAGCCGGGAGTGTTGAGTCAGGTGCAAGCGTTAGCGGAACCTTGGACTTTGGACTGGCCCAAGCGCAAATGAATTCCGGCGTGGCCGAAACGTCGGCTCGCTTCGAGGCAAAGGTAAAAAAGGTTGCAAGCCGGGCGTCATGCTGCCAAGTTAAACGGGTTGTCCCTTTAATTCCTCGCCAGGAGTCATACCATGGATACCAACAAACTCTTGCTCGTCATCATCGCTATTTTACTGCCGCCTGTGGCGGTATTTCTCAAAGCGGGTGCCGGTAAAGACCTGCTGATCAATATCATTCTCTGTCTGTTCTTCTGGTTCCCCGGGCTGCTGCATGCGCTCTGGGTGGTGACCAAGAACTGATATCAACAACCGGCTTCAAGCGCAGAGAGCTTGGCGGTGAAGTGGCCGCAGTTACTGAGCGGCCACGATTCTGCCAAGCAGGTTAAAATGCTTGATGCTTGTGCCTTCCTGGCTCTGATTACCGAACAGCTTTAGCCACTTGTCCTGTGGCAGCCTTACTTGACTCTGACTGCTGTAGTGGCTGCTGTTGTGATGAAAGTCGGCGGTATAGTTAAGCTGCCAGACACCGCTCTCTATCGCCAGGAGTTGGTAACTCAAGCTGAACTCCTTATCTGTGACCCTGCCAGCATCTTCATCAGGCAACAGGGTCACTGTCAGTGACCGTGATTTGGCCAGGAACTCCCGGCTGAGTTCCTGTGTTTCCAAAGGAGCTGCACACTGGCAATAACGCAGCTCGAGTTGCAGCGGTTGTGCGTCCTTGGCCAGTGCCATGCCGCTTGCCAACAGGGCCAGCAAGCCAATCATAGGGTTAAGTATCCGCGGCATCTTCAATTCTCCCTCCAAATCGTCTTTTGCCCTTGCAATAGAGGTGGGCTTTCAAGACGGGAGAGCCTAGCATCTTCGCCGGTCGATGAAAGGTTATTTACACTTATGAATGGCTAGAGTATTTGGGCCAACTCTGTCAGCGAGTCTCCGGCTGCTGCGACGGAAGCCTGATGGCGCTCGTCGGCAAACTCCTGGTATTCGCTGCGCACTTCATAAAACTGCTCCACCCCCAGATAGTGGCTCAGGGTCTTGATATGGGGGCCCAGGTGATTCATTCCGGCGCGGATCCCCTCTTCGCCAAAGCCAAACTCGCCGCAGGAGTAAACCAAAACCAGTTTTTTGCCGCTGAGTATCGGCCGCAGCGGAAAATCGCCGCGCTTTAAGTCGAAGCTGAATGTGCGATTGATGCGTATGACCTGATCAAACCAGGCCTTGAGTGCCGCCGGCATGCCATAGTTGTACATGGGTGTTGAGATCAGAATGATATCGGCCCGCTGCAGCTCGTCGATAAGGCAGTCCGACAGTGCCAGCAGCCTTTGCTGCTCTGTACTTTGGAGTTCCTCCGGGGTGAATACGGCGGCGATCCAATCTTGGGTGACGGCCGGCGGTGCTTGGTCACTCAGATCACGATAGATGAATTCTGATAGGTTATTTTGGGCTTGCCAGTGATCGCAGAATAGCTGCGCCAACGACTTGGAAATCGAATTATAGCTGGGTTTGTCATTGTCGGTTCTTCTCGCGCTGGCATCTATTCTTAAAAGGGTTTTCATCACTTTCTCCGTTTGTTTGCTCAGGGCATAACTATCTGGAATACCGCTCGAGTTGACAAAGGGTCATTTCTCACTTATAGATGAGTAAAATTCACTTATTTGATCGCAATGTTTGCCCATTTACCCACACTGAATAACTTGAGAGTGTTCGAAGCCGCCGCCAGGCATCTGAGCTTCAAGCTGGCTGCGGAGGAGTTGAGCCTGACTCCGACCGCCGTTTCCCATCAGATAAGAAATCTCGAGACTCAGCTGGACACCCGACTGTTTATCCGCCAGACCCGGGCGGTATCACTGACACCGGCCGGAGCCGAGTTGGCAGAATCCTGTCGCCAGGCCTTGCTCGGCATAGCCCAGGGGATTGAACGTTTGGGAGTGACACCAAACCAGCTGAGAGTTTCCACCACCCATGGCTTTGCCGCCCTATGGCTGGCGCAGCGATTGCCGGACTTTCAGCAGCGTTTCCCCGATATTCGGGTGTCGGTCAGCAGCAATGAGGGGCTGCAGCCTAGCGACCCTCTGGGTGAGACAGATCTCTGCATACGCTACGGCAAAGCGGCAGAAGGCGAAGAGGTGCTGTTCAGTGAGACGTTCGGCATTTACGCCAGTCCCGGTTATCTCAAGAGCAAGCAACCTCAGGTGACGCTATTGCAGACCCGCTGGCAGAACCCGGCTCTCGACGGGCTCGATTGGCCGCAATGGCAACAGACCTATCACGAGTTCAAAGGTGCCAGAATGCTGGAGTTTACCCAGGAGGATCACCTCGTGCAGGCCGCTCTGGCAGGTGAAGGCCTGGCACTTGCCAGTTCTGTGCTGGTGGCCTCTTTGGTGGAGCGGGGTTGGTTGAAACCTTGCTTGCCGGGCAAGGTGTTGCCTGGGCTCAGTTATCGGCTGCTGCCGACCTCCGGCCGGGAGCAGAGCCACAGAGTCAGGGTGTTTCTCGAATGGCTCAGGCAGCAGGCACTCAGCGGGGCGCCAGATAAGTCACAGGATTGAGATAAAACGCCTTCTTGTATCCCTGGGGCGCATCATCTATCAACCAAGGCATGGGCATTAGACTGACTATGCTGTAGTGCAGATGGGGCGGCTTGCCTTTGGCATTGCCCGAGTCGCCGACAGTGCCCAGTTTGCTGCCCTGAGGTAGATAAAAACCGTTCGGCTCCAGGCTGTCCAGATGGGCGAAATAATGCAACTTCCAGCCTGGCCCCAAGGCCAGCACCACCTTGCCGCCGAGACGCCACTCCCCTTGATAGAGGCGCAGCATGGGCGTCGGGGCCTGCACTTGAGTGCCGCGGGCGGCGAAGATGTCTATGCCCTTGTGTACCCCTGAGGTGCCCCAGGGGTAATACCAGAAACTGTCTTTATGCCAGTCTTTGGCGCTGGCCTGGTTAACCGGCACCTGTGGGTTTTCCGGGATCAGGGCACCGGCAAAGATCAGCAGTAGCAGCAGGATAAAGCCATAACGTTTCTTCATGGTCTTAGGTCACGCTGTCGTTGGGCCAACTCTATGATGGCACTGATAGCCGCGCGGGCCTGGGGACTATTGTGCCAGCAGCTCGAGCCCATCAACTGGGCTATGGCGCGGGTGATATCGCTAGCGGATTCATCGGCCAGCTGCGACAGCTGACTGAATCCCAGCTGCTCGAGTCGACCAACGACTGTTGCTCCTACCCCCTTGAGATCGCACATCTGCTGTTTTTCCCGGTCACTGAAGGCCATGGCAACTCTCCTTGTAAATGCTTGTCCCTGGAATAATTCCACTGGATGTTCTTTCTTGGGTTAGATCTCTGCCAGTGGACAAGCCAACAGCAGCAGATCCAGACAGAGAATACCGTTTTCCACTATCGGCTCAGGGTAAGCGGCAAAGAAGTCCGGAACAATACCTTTGATACGAAAACCGCACTTCTGATAGAGGCCAAGCTGCGCCAGGCTGGAGTTGCCCGTGGCTATCCAAAGGCTATCCAGTCCCTTTTCCCGGCTCAGCGTCTGACACTGTTGCAATAGCCATTTACCTATTCCCTGGCCTTGGTGATCCGGATGAACGGCGAGGTTTTTTACCTCAGCCTGAATCTGTGTGGACGCCGGCGTCAGTTGCAGCAGTGCCAGCCCAAGCAGACGGTCTTCAGTATCCAGGGCTCTGAGCAGCAGACAGTCTCTCAGGTAAGCCTGCACGGCTTCGCGGCTTGGGTCGGCCAGCAAGAGTAAGGCCCACTCAGGTTCAGTGAGTGTGATGTCTGCGGTATTTGCCAGCTCCAGCTTCATTATATTTGCTCCGCAGCCAGTTCCGGCTCGCCGTTGTGCCAATGACTGTATTCCTCCCAGCGCCGTGCCAGTTCGCCATCACCCAGTTTGGGAATGCCGCTGCGCCTAAGCCACTGCCAATATGGTCCCCAGAGGTAGTCTTGCCAAAAGGCCAGAGAGCCCTGGAGGCCACCCAGAGTATCGGGATCCAGTTCGGGAAAGCTCTCCCAAGGCATGGGCGGAGTCGGTGCCAGCTGTTGGACTTGCGCCAGAAGCTCGCTGTGATCAGATTGCAGGCACAGAAGGTAACCACCAAAGTCGGTGGTCAGTTGCAGATAGAGCTTTATCGGTGCCTGAAACTCGGTCTCGAAGTTATCGCCCTGACACTGCAACTGCTGCGCCAGCACTAGATAGTCAGGCAGGCCTTCTCCCAGCTGTTCTATCTTCATGCCATGTTGTTGTAAATAGAGGCGTAGCAGGTCAAGCAGAGCCGGCACCTGATGCTGGCTTATCAGGCAGGAAAGCGCACCGCCCTCGAAAGGACGGCTGATGGATTTTACTTGGGGGTAGCCGTCAGCCAGTGCTTGCCACTGAGTCTCATCCAAGCTGCTTGTCATGCCGCTTCTTCACTGTCACGACGCAGAATGGCCGCCAGTTGTGCCAGACACTCGCGCGCGGCCGAACTGATATCGGCCAATTGGAAGAAACCATGGATCACGCCCTGAAAGCGGCAGGCTCGGGCATCGACACCGGCGGCTACCAGCTTGCGATACAGGGCTTCTCCCTCATCCCGCAGCGGATCAAATTCGGCGGTAATAATGTGAGTCTGACACAAGCCCTGAAAATCCTCCCGATAGAGGGGGCTGATTTCAGGATGGTTGGCGTCGACACCAGAACCTTGCTGATAGGCTTCAAAACCGCTGAGCAAGGCATCGCGGGTGATAATAAAGTCGTCGCCGTTGCTGCGGTAGCTCGCCATGGCAGCGGTGGCATCCAACATGGGGTAGATAAGCAACTGCCGTTTCGGCTGCCAGCCCAGTTGTTTCAGGCGCAGGCAGGTGACCAGCGCCAGATGACCGCCGGCACTGTCGCCGCCCAGAGTGACGCTATCCGGATCCAGCTGTAGCTGCGCCGCCTGGGCCAGTATAGCCTGGGTGGCCTTGAGCGCATCGTCGTGTGCTGCCGGATAGCAGTGTTCCGGTGCCAGGCGGTAGTCGACGGCAATAACCTGGGCTTTGCCATGACAGGCCAGATAGCTGAGCTGCTGCTCGTGAGTCACAAAGCTTCCGGCCACAAAGCAGCCGCCATGGAAGTAGATAAGCGTGGGCCAAGGCCCCGGGGTGTCCGGCAGGTAACGTCGCAGGCGAATGCCTTCCAGCTCCAGCTCCTGGGTGCAAACTTCGGCGGCGGGTCCCGCCAGCACCACACTGGCTTCATAGCCCTGACGTCGTTCATTCAGTGGCTGCAGACGCGCGTTGGGACGACCGGCTGCAATAAACTCATCCACCAGTCGTTGTATTCCTGTTTCCAATCCCGTCATGGCGGGAACCTCCTGTGAAAACTTGTCCTGAGCTCAGAGGCGATCCTGTTGCTCGGATACGATATTCTGCACCTGACCATTACTCAGAGTGACTGTTAGCAAATACTCACCCCCTATGCTGCCTTGCAATCGGTAACTCCATACTTCTACTGTCTTACCGGCGGTGGCTCTGCCGCTGTCGACACCAAGTGTCTGGGTGTATTTATCCATGGGGGAGCCAGCAAGTTCAAGTAGCTTTATGTGGCTCATGCCGCAATGCAGCAGCTTTCCGTCCTTGAGGCGAAAACTATCGCAGGCAGAGCCAACAAACACAGGGAGAGGCATAAAAGTAATTTCTTCATTTCAAATACCTACAGGGGTTGATGGCATACGGCTTCGACATTGTTGCCATCTGGATCCAACACAAAGGCACCGAAGTAGTGTGCGTGGTAATGAGGCCTCAGCCCAGGCTGACCATTGCACTGACCGTCATGTTCAAGTGCCAGCTGATAAAACCGGCTGACGGCATCGCGGTCGGCGGCAGTGAAGGCAATATGCCGCGGCGTATGGGGCGTCTTGGTTTCAATGATCCAAAACACGGGTTTGTTGTCCGGTCCGAAGGCGCACATACGCTGGCTGGGAAACTCGCTGTTCCACTCGGCCACCAGTTCCATCACCAAGGGGTCAGGGCGGGATCCCACTTTAAATTGAACTTTTACGGTTGGTCATGATCTGATCTGCCTTGCCCTTAATCCACAGATGACCATGACCCTTTTGAAACAACTAGAACAGATTACCGATCCCCGTAAGGACATCAATCTAAAGCATAATTTAGTGGATGTGGTGTTCCTGACACTCAGTGCTATCCTCAGCGGTGCGACTGGGTGGAAGTCCATTCAGGAATTCGGAGAAGAACAGCTAGATTGGCTCCGTCTGTACCGAAAATTTGAAAATGGCATCCCTAAAAGGCATTGTATCAGTAATATAATCAAAGCATTGGACAGCGAACTGCTCCTTCAAGCCATATTTGGCTGGATCAATGAGCAACGGCAAACGGAAGGGAAAACCGTTATCGCGCTGGATGGAAAAACCCTGCGCGGGGCGTGGAGTGAGGATGCTAAGAATGCACTCCATGTTGTCAGCGCATTTGATGTCGGCAACGGCATTACACTTTACCAAGACAGTTCACATTCTAAAGGGAAAGAAGCTGAAGTCGCCCGCAACATGATTGATGCTATGGCACTGGATAATGCCGTTCTGACGCTGGATGCACTGCATTGTCAGGTGTCTACCATGAACAAAATTAAACAGGGGAACGGTGATTTCATTATTCAGCTCAAGTCGAACCAGCCGGGATTATTTGAAGCAGTCAAAACCAGCTTCAGTAAAGCGTATGAGCAGCCAGAACTGGCTATATTTGAGCAGTTCAACATGGGTCATGGCCGCAGGGAGCGCCGAACAGTCATGCAGATAGAAGCAGAATTATCAGCGGAACTTAAGAAAAAGTGGCCGCACATCACCTCATTTATCGAAGTTGCCAGTGAACGGACAGTCGATGGAATAACATCATGTTCTTCACGCTGGTATGTCAGTTCCTTACCGCTCAATGCCGAAGAGGCCGCGAGGACTATTCGAGAGCATTGGGGGGTAGAAAATCAGCTCCATTGGGTGCTGGATGTGGTCTTCCGCGAAGATGCGCTGAAGGTAACGGATCCTGATGGCGCAAAGCATCTCGCCCTATTTAACCGAGCGGCTCTGAGTGCGATAAGGCAGCACCAAGGCAAAAAAGACAGTCTGGCAGGTAAGCGCCGCCGTGCTGGTTGGAGTCCTACATTTCGCTCAGAGTTGTTATTTGGTTAAGATATAAGCAAAGTGGAATCCCGCCCTG
>NZ_JBKORJ010000044.1:0-42550 GCF_047314585.1 Shewanella sp. BJSY2023SW005 | reverse complement strand
ATAGCGGATTTATATGCCCATCGATGGGAGATAGAAGTGGGCTATCGGGAGATGAAGCAGCATCTTCTGGAGAGTCGCTTTACGTTGCGTAGTCAATTGCCAGAGTTGGTTATCCAAGAATTGTGGGGGGTACTATTGGCCTATAACCTCATCAGATACAAGATGATGTTGATGGCTAAGAGCTTACCGTCGTTACATCCGAACCAATTAAGCTTTAGAGATGCATCGAGTTATATCATTTTTAAACTGACTCAACTGTCATCTCAAACGCCTGGAAATGTCCCGAGAGAGGTCTTGGACATAGTGCGTAATGCGAGGCAGTTCAAGCTTGATGGGAAACGGGATAGAGCCTATCCACGTGCGTTAAAAATGAGTAAAAACAAGTATCCCATTAAGCCTAAGAAAAATGCCGTTCACACTAAGTGAACGGCATTACCCAATGGCGCCTTTGTTTTATCTATTATTGGTTCAAAGCTTACATAGTCAATTCACATAGCCAGGTCGACCCGGACACTGCCCTGCAGATAAACCACCCGCACTTCATCGCCTACCTTGAAGGTCATGCCGGGATCTTCATCCTGTATGATCATCACCTGGGTTTCATCTTCCTGACGTATCATCAACTCCACCAACTTGAGTTCACGATAGTAACTGCTGTCACCATATTGATGACCAATGCCGGCGCCGAGCAGAGCACCCAGTACAGTCGCCACATCCTGACCACTACCGCCACCGAACTGATGACCAATCACGCCACCAAGCAAGGCACCACCGAAGGTTTTCCAGCCGCGATTTCTGTCTTCCATCAGCTGTTTCTCGGTGATTTTTCGTACCGACTCCACCTGACCGTAGAGCACTTTTTCAACCGGCTGAGCCTGGTTTCTGTCATAACCGGCATAGAGGGTATGAGTTCCCGCTGCGAGGGACAATGAGAGCAGCAGCATTGCATTCAGTATCAGTTTCCACATAGCTGTTTTTCCGCTAACTTATAAGAAGGCCCTGAGCAGAATCATACGCAATTGTGAACCTACTGTCTTTCTTAAATCATGAGTTGGATCCTTTCCCGTCGCCTGAGCTGGCGTTGACGGATCCCAACGGCCTATTGGCCATTGGCGGCGACCTGCATCCCAGGCGGTTACTCAACGCCTATTACGAGGGCATTTTCCCCTGGTTCAATACCCATGACCCCATTCTCTGGTGGTCTCCGGATCCCCGCGCCGTCTTTGTTCCTGGCAGCATCAATATCTCCCGTAGTCTACGCAAGTATTTGAAAAAACAGGATTGGACTTTCAGCATCGACCGAGCCTTTGCCGATGTGATGGCCGGTTGCGCCATGCCGCGAAAAGATCAGCCCGGCACCTGGATAACCGGAGAGATACGTCTGGCCTACCAGGAGCTGCACCACCTGGGTCATGCCCACTCCTTCGAGGTCTGGGAGAATGGTCGCCTGATAGGTGGCCTGTATGGCCTGGCCGTGGGTCAGGTGTTCTGTGGCGAGTCCATGTTCCACCGTAAAACCAACGCCTCCAAGGCGGCCTTTATCGCCCTGCACCAATATGCACTCAAGCAGGGTTTCAGGCTTATCGATGCCCAGGTGATGAATCCGCACCTTGAGAGCCTCGGAGCCAAAAGTTTAAAGCGTAAAGATTTTCTCGCACTCTTGAAACAATTCAGGGACGGTAGTCTTGCCAGGGATTGCTGGCAAACCGACGAGGTCAAACTTGAACTCTGATAACCATGCCATTGCCATAGGCCTCAGCCAACCCTTTGCCTGCAGCTACCTGAGCGGACAACAGGAGCAGTTATTGGTTATCCAGGAAGATGAGCTGGACTTGTCACTGTTTGAGCGCCTGTTGGCACTGGGGTTTCGCCGCAGTGGCAGCGCCATCTACAAGCCCCGTTGTCCCCACTGCAACGCTTGTCAGCCCATCCGAGTTCCCCTGGATGAATTTCGCCTGTCCAAAAGACAAAAACGCACCCTGGCCAAAAACCGTGACCTGCACTTTAGGATTGTGACCGAGGAAACCCCGGCTCACTATCCCCTCTATGAGCGTTATATCTGTGCCCGCCACAGTGACGGCCCCATGTATCCTCCGAGCGAAGAGCAGTACCGTCATTTTCTCGCCTGTGAGTGGCTCAGCCCGGTGTTTATCGAACTTTGGCATGGTCAGCGACTGGTTGCCGTGGCGGTGACAGATCTCCTGCCCCAGAGCCTGTCAGCCATCTACAGCTACTTTGACCCGGACTACAGCGACCGCTCCCTCGGGATCTTACTGGTACTGCTGCAATGCCGCCTGGGCAAATTGATGTCGAAATCGTTTCTCTATTTGGGATATCAAATAGATAACCACGACAAAATGGGTTACAAGCGACTCTACCGCCCCTATGAGATCCTCGGCGTTCAGGGCTGGCAGAAAAGCGACAATCACTGAGGCCTCCCCTTTACAGCCGCTGTAATTTGCGGCATGATACGGCGGTTTTTTACATTCGAGGCTAACGGGATAACTGATTAATGGCGAAAGAAGACAACATTGAGATGCAAGGGACTATCCTTGAAACCTTGCCAAATACAATGTTTCGGGTTGAACTGGAAAATGGTCACGTTGTGACTGCTCACATTTCCGGTAAAATGCGTAAAAACTACATCCGAATCCTGACCGGTGACAAGGTCACTGTGCAGCTGACTCCATACGACTTGAGCAAAGGCCGCATCGTCTTCCGCTCACGCTAAGATCCCAGTTATTTCTCAAAAGCCGGCTGTGCCGGTTTTTTTGCTGGTGAGCCCATGGGGGCGACCCACTGCGCAGCAGGCGCACCTGGCCTGCCGTTGTCTATCCAGACATCAATGTGTCGGATAAGGGTCAGGATTCAGAATAAAAATGGCTGCCAGTGGCAGCCATTTTTTTGTTTCGACTTAGCTTCTCAGGAGATCTTCTCCGGCGCTTCCGTGTTGATCTCCAGTTCGCCATCCTTGACATCCACATGGGCGATGCCACCGGACTCGAGTTTACCAAACAGGATTTCATCGGCCAGCGGTCGTTTCAGCAGATCCTTGACCACTCTGGCCATAGGTCTGGCCCCCATGGTCTTGTCGTAACCCTTCTCGGCCAGCAAGGTTCTGGCTTCATCACTGACTTCCAGCGTCACCCCTTTCTGATCCAACTGTGCCTGCAGCTCGACCAGGAACTTGTCCACCACCTTGGCGATAATGGTCATATCCAGATGGTTGAACCAGATAATGGAGTCGAGTCGGTTGCGAAACTCGGGCGAGAACACCTTATTGATCTCCGACATCGCATCCTGGCTGTGATCCTGCTGTTTGAAGCCAATGGACTTACGCACAGTTTCCTGCACCCCGGCGTTGGTGGTCATCACCAGGGTCACGTTGCGGAAATCCGCCTTGCGCCCATTGTTATCGGTCAAAGTACCGTGATCCATTACCTGCAGCAGCAGGTTATAGATATCCGGATGCGCCTTTTCGATTTCATCGAGCAGCACCACACAGTGAGGCGTCTTGATCACGGCATCGGTCAGCAAACCACCCTGATCGTAGCCGACATAACCCGGAGGTGCGCCAATCAAACGCGACACAGTATGGCTTTCCATATATTCGGACATATCGAAGCGGATAAGCTTGAGCCCGAGGCAAGCCGCCAACTGGTTGGTCACCTCTGTCTTACCCACCCCGGTTGGGCCGGCAAACAGGAAGCTCCCCACAGGTTTATTTTCATTGCCAAGACCACTGCGTGCCAGCCGAATCGCCGCGCTGAGACTCTCTATCGCCTTGTCCTGACCGAACACCACCATCTTCAGGTTGCGTTCCAGGTTTTTCAGCAAGTCCTTCTCGGAAGAAGTCACTGTTTTTTCCGGGATCCTGGCCATCTTGGCGATGATGGTTTCAATCTCGCTCTGACCCACGGTTTTCTTGCGTTTGCTCTGAGGCATCATCGCCATCCGCGCCCCCGCTTCGTCGATCACATCGATGGCCTTGTCCGGCAGATGTCTGTCGTTGATATGCTTATCCGACAGGCTGGCAGCGCTGGCCAAGGCCGCCAGGGTATAACGCACCCCATGATGTTCTTCGTAACGGCTCTTGAGCCCCTGAAGTATCTTGGTGGTTTCGGCCACCGAAGGCTCGTGAATGTCCACCTTCTGGAAGCGCCGCGCCAGTGCCCTATCCTTCTCAAAAATACTTTGATATTCCTGAAAAGTAGTGGAGCCCATACAGCGCAGATTACCGCTGGAGAGCAAGGGCTTGAGCAGGTTGGATGCATCCATCACCCCACCGGATGCCGCGCCGGCACCGATAATGGTGTGGATTTCATCGATGAACAGAATCGCATTCTGATCCGCTGTTAACTCCTTGAGCAGGCTCTTGAAGCGTTTCTCGAAGTCGCCGCGATACTTGGTGCCGGCCAACAGCGCACCGAGATCCAGAGAGTAGACGGTCGCTTCGCTTATCACCTCAGGCACAGACTCATTGACTATCCGATAGGCCAAACCTTCGGCGATGGCGGTCTTTCCGACGCCGGCCTCGCCCACCAGCAGCGGGTTATTCTTGCGGCGACGGCAAAGAATTTGAATCGAGCGTTCAATTTCGTTATCGCGGCCGATAAGCGGATCTATCTTGCCCTGCTTGGCCATCTCATTGAGATTACTGGCAAACTGAGCCAGCATGCTGCGCTCTTCTGTGGCTTCGGATTGATCTTCCAGGCTTTCCTGCGACCCCGGAGCATCGGCCTCATCGTTCTTGGCAAAGCCGTGAGAAATATAATTCACCACATCCAGGCGGGTAATATCATAACGACGCAGCAGATAAACCGCCTGGGACTCCTGCTCACTGAAAATGGCTACCAGCACGTTGGCGCCGGTCACCTCATTGCGGCCTGACGACTGCACATGAAACACTGCCCGTTGCAGCACCCGCTGGAAACCCAGTGTCGGCTGAGTCTCACGCTCATCATCGGGATCGCTGATAATGGGTGTGGTCTGGGTAATAAAGTTGGCGACCTCCTCCTTGAGGCGGTCGATATTGGCGCCACAGGCGAGCAAGGCATCCCTTGCGGCGGGGTTATCGGTCAGCGCCAGCAGTAGGTGCTCAACCGTCATATATTCGTGACGGGCATCTCTGGCTTGTTGGAATGCCAGGTTCAAGGTCACTTCAAGATCTTTGTTCAGCATACGCACCCCCTAAAAAACTACAGAGACAGGCTGGTTAAGCTTCCTCTAACGAACACAGTAACGGATGTTGGTTTTGTCTTGCAAACTGATTCACCTGAACCACTTTGGTTTCGGCTATCCCGAACGGGTAAACGCCGCAAACCGCTTTTCCCTGATGATGTATGGTCAACATAATGTCTGTGGCTTCCTGTTCATTCTTGCGAAAGAACAGCTGCAGTACCTCCACAACAAAGTCCATTGGGGTATAGTCATCGTTGTTCAGAATCACTTTATACATTGGAGGTGGTTGCAATTCCTGCTCAACCCCTTCCTCCACACGTTCTATCTGTCCAGTCTTACCCATGATTCAATATTAGCCTCTCAACTTGGCTTCTACCAACACTATGCCCGGCCATGTCTCAAAGTACCGCTTGGCGGGCCCTGGGCGGTATTGCCCTTTGTCACACTATACTCTGGCGCGGCGGCGCTTGTCTAAGGCGTTTCTAACTCATGCTTATTTTTCAATCGGTTAAAACGTATACGCCGAGAATAAGCCTAAGATGTTCCAGGTAGGCATTACCGATAAAGTGCCACCATGGCAAAACCGTATACGCACAGTAACAAATACAATGTTGTTTTTTTGTTAACTTAAGCTTGACATCCAGCAACACTGCTTACATTCTGTTATCTGAGCGCCTGCTAAAGCGCTCAAAAGTTTTACTATCTTACTGGGAAGCAGACAATAGAAGGAAGTGGAAGTATGGCAAGCGGAACTGTTAAATGGTTCAACAACGCCAAAGGATTCGGGTTTATCTGCCCTGATGAAGGTGGTGAGGATGTTTTTGCGCACTATTCAACCATTGAAATGGAAGGCTACAGAACTCTAAAAGCAGGCCAACCTGTTGAATTTCAAGTTGAGAAGGGCCCAAAAGGTATGCATGCCTCGGCTATCTCTCCAGTTAAATAACCGGGTGAACAGAGATGAAAAAAGGCGGGGTTATCCCCGCCTTTTTAATGCCTGTTTGGCAATTGAACGAGGGAGAGCTCCCTCATTCAGCTTTCAGTATCAAGCGCTCAGAAGACGATTCAGGCTGGCACTTGGGCGCATAGCCTGCTCGGCTTTAACAGGATCCAGCTTATAGTAGCCACCCAGTTCAACGGCACCACCCTGGGCACCATTGAGTTCTGCCACTATCTGCTCTTCGGCAGCCACCAGGCCTTCGGCCAGAGGTGCAAAATAAGCTTTCAGCTCGGCATCCTTGTCCTGCTTGGCCAGCGCACTGGCCCAGTACTGTGCCAGGAAGTAGTGACTGCCGCGGTTATCCAGCTGCCCCACCTTACGGGATGGTGACTTGTTGTTATCCAGGAACTGCCCTATCGCTTGATCCAGGCAATCAGCCATCACCTGTGCCTTGGCATTGGCTGTCGTCTGGCTTAGGTGCTCGAGTGAGGCTCCCAACGCCAGGAACTCGCCCAGAGAATCCCAACGCAGGTGGTTTTCCTCTTCAAACTGCTGTACATGCTTGGGCGCACTGCCACCGGCACCCGTTTCGAACAGACCGCCACCGTTCATCAGCGGGACGATTGACAGCATCTTGGCACTGGTACCCAACTCAAGGATAGGGAACAAGTCGGTGAGGTAGTCACGCAGCACGTTGCCTGTTACCGAAATCGTGTCCTTACCGGCTTTAATACGCTCAAGGGAGAAACGGGCCGCCTTTTCAGGTGACATGATATGCAACTCAAGCCCATCGGTATCGTGCTCAGGCAGGTAGGCCTTCACTTTGGCGATCACCTGGGCATCGTGGGCACGGTTTTCATCCAGCCAGAATACCGCCGGGGTGTTGGTCAGTCTTGCGCGGCGTACGGCCAGCTTGACCCAGTCACGGATAGGTGCATCTTTTACCTGGCACATGCGCCAGATATCACCGGCTTCAACGGCATGAGACATAAGCAGATTGCCGTCCTTGTCCAGTACTTTAACCGTACCGGACGCAGGGATTTCAAAGGTCTTGTCATGGCTGCCGTACTCTTCGGCCTTCTGTGCCATCAGACCCACGTTTGGCACGCTGCCCATGGTTGCAGGGTCGAAGGCGCCATGTTCCTTACAGAAACTGATGGTTTCCTGGTAAACACCGGCATAGCAACGATCCGGGATCAGCGCCTTGGTATCTTTCAGCTGGCCATCCGGGCCCCACATCTGGCCGCTGGAGCGGATTGCTGCAGGCATGGAAGCATCGATAATCACATCACTTGGCACATGAAGGTTGGTGATGCCCTTGTCTGAGTTCACCATCGCCAGCTCAGGGCGGCTCTGGTAGACGGCGGCGATATCGGCTTCAATGGCCGCTTTCTGCTCGGCCGGCAACTTGGCTATCTTGGCATAGACGTCACCCAGACCATTGTTGACGTCCACACCCAGCTCACGCAAAGTTTCACCGTGTTTGGCGAATACATCTTTGTAGAACACCTTCACCGCATGGCCGAACATAATCGGATCGGACACTTTCATCATGGTGGCTTTCAGGTGCAGTGACAGCAGTACATCTTCCTTGCGGGCGGCTTCAATTTCGCGCTCGAAGAAGGCGGTCAGTTCATGCTTGCTCATCACGGCCGCATCTATGATTTCACCGGCCAGCAACTTAAGCCCTTGCTTGAGCACCAGTTGGCCGCCATCATCTTGCTCCAGCACTATGCTGACAGTATCGGCCTCTTTGAGGGTAACGGACTGTTCGCTGCCGTAGAAATCCCCTTGTTGCATATGGGCCACATGAGATTTGGAGTCCTTGCTCCAGGCCCCCATTGAATGCGGGTGCTTACGGGCATAGTTCTTGACCGAAGTCGGGGCGCGGCGATCTGAGTTCCCTTCACGCAGCACAGGGTTTACCGCACTGCCTTTGATCTTGTCATAACGGGCCTTGATTTCCCGTTCTTCATCGGTTTTGGCTTCGGCCGGATAATCAGGCAAATCATAGCCCTTGGCTTGCAGCTCTTTGATACAAGCCTGCAGCTGAGGAATGGACGCACTGATATTGGGCAGTTTGATAATATTAGCTTCGGGCTGGGTTGCCAGCTCACCAAGCTCAGCCAGATGATCGCCGATGCGCTGCGCTTCGGTCAGACGCTCGGGGAAGGCGGCAATCACACGGCCGGAGAGAGAAATATCACGGGTTTCGACATTGATGCCGGCTGCCTGAGTAAAGGTTTTGATGATAGGCAGTAGAGATAAGGTCGCCAGAGCCGGCGCTTCATCTGTCTGCGTATAGATGATAGTGGGGGTTTTATCAGTCATTTTCAGTCCTACGCTTTTTATAAAAATGAGTTGTTATAAGTGTTGTTATTCTTTAATTTCCTTGCCTCTTTCGCCCTGGATACCGCTACCGTCGGTAATCTATGTCTATCTTGTTATGGGCGTAAAAATTGGTTGTAGATCACAATTTGGCGAACATCATAGAGCATTCCGGCCAAGATTCAAATTCCACTATAGGCGAGTGACAGGTACACTTTGCCAAAAGTCACAACCCCGTGTCGCCGCCAAACCAGACATAGGTGTTACACTCAGGCATATCACTCCCAAATGGTCAGAGCACGCGGCTCAAGCAGCCAGGATATCTCAATGAATTCGCCAACCTCCCAACCAAGACGTAAACCCAAACGCCAGCCCAGT
This sequence comes from Shewanella sp. BJSY2023SW005, assembly GCF_047314585.1. Classification (NCBI taxonomy): domain Bacteria; kingdom Pseudomonadati; phylum Pseudomonadota; class Gammaproteobacteria; order Alteromonadales; family Shewanellaceae; genus Shewanella; species Shewanella sp. BJSY2023SW005. The sequence goes on along the minus strand of NZ_JBKORJ010000044.1, from coordinate 33,723 downwards.
CACCCCAAGGGCCCTGACGGTAAAGAGTTTGGCCGAGAGAAGAGTCAGCGTTCCACCAAACCAAGCCCCAACAGCAAGAGTTTCAGTAGCAAGAGTCCTAATAACAAAAGCCCCAATAACAAGAGACAGGGCCTGAATAAAAAGCGCCCTGGTCCTCAAAAACCCCGGCCAAAAGTACCACCACTCTCGGTTGCAGAAACCCAGGTGGTGCTGCTCAACAAACCCTTCGATGTGTTATGCCAGTTTACCGATGAAGGCGGACGACGCACGCTCAAAGATCTACTGCCCATCGCCGGTATCTATGCCGCCGGCCGCCTGGACAGAGACAGCGAGGGTCTGTTACTGCTCACCAATAACGGTCAGTTGCAGGCCAAGCTGACCCAACCCAACAAGCACACCTTCAAGACCTACTGGGTACAGGTGGAAGGCGATGTCGATGACACCGCGATTCAAGCCTTACGTGAGGGAATTGAGTTGAAAGATGGCCCCACCCTACCTGCAAAAGTCCGGCTACTGCAACAACCCGAATCTTTGTGGCCACGTAATCCGCCCATTCGTGAGCGGCGCAATATCCCCACCACTTGGCTGGAGATCTGTATCCGCGAAGGGCGCAATCGTCAGGTACGAAGGATGACAGCCCATGTCGGGTTTCCCACTTTAAGATTGATACGTTATGCCATAGGCGATCTCAGCCTGGATACCGAGCAAGGGCAATGCCTGCAACCCGGTGAATATCGTACTCTTTCTGAGGCGGCGATTAAGGAGCTTCTCCATGACTGAACGTTATCGCCCCAATGTAACAGTGGCCTGCATTATTGAGGCAGAGAAGCGTTTTCTGCTGGTCGAGGAATTGATAGACGGCCAACAGAAATTCAACCAACCGGCCGGTCACCTGGAAGCAAATGAAAGCCTTATCGACGCCTGTCGCCGCGAGGTGCTCGAAGAAACCGGCCTGACTGTCACCCCTGAAGCCCTAGTGCGGATAGATCAGTTCAGTGCTTCCAAGGAGCTGGCCTTTTTACGTTTCACCTTCTGTGCTCGCCTGGCCAAGTGCCAGAGTGCCAAGCCGTTGGACGTCGCCATCAAGGCCGCCCATTGGTTGAGCATGGATGAAATCACGGCCTTGGGACCTAAGCTTCGCAGCCCCTTGGTCAGCGCCACACTGGAGAGCTATTTGCAGGGACAACGGCTGCCGTTATCTTTGCTCAATAGCGAGCTGTTGTGATTAGCTCTGGGCACCAAGGCGTGATAGAATACGCCCCCGCAGAAACTGAGCGCCTTATGGCTGTTTGTCCACCCCCGCGTCGCGCCAATAACGGCCTGCCACAACCGGGCACAAGCAGCAGTTCTCTTTTCGGGCGTTCATGAATGAATTCAACGGTTTTAGGATCTATGACAGCTAACACTCCCAATGCATCAGGAAAAAAAGTCATTGTCGGCATGTCCGGCGGTGTCGACTCATCTGTTTCAGCCTATCTGCTGCTCCAGCAGGGCTATCAGGTAGAAGGCCTGTTCATGAAGAACTGGGAAGAAGATGACACCGACGAATATTGCTCTGCCGCCGAAGATTTAAAAGATGCCCAGGCTGTCTGTGACAAGCTGGGCATCAAGTTGCACACGGTCAACTTTGCCGCCGAATACTGGGACAATGTGTTCGAGTATTTTCTGGCCGAGTACAAGGCGGGACGCACGCCTAACCCGGACATCATGTGCAACAAGGAGATCAAGTTCAAAGCCTTCCTTGAGTTTGCCGATGACATTCTCGATGCCGACTATATCGCCATGGGCCACTATGTGCGCCGCCGTGATACCGACGGTAAAACCCAGCTGCTTCGAGGCATAGATGGCAACAAAGATCAGAGCTACTTCCTCTACACCTTGAGTCACCAACAGGTGGCTCGCAGCCTGTTCCCTGTGGGTGAACTGGAAAAACCCGAAGTTCGCCGCATCGCCGAAGAGCAAGGGCTGGTCACCTTCAACAAGAAAGACAGCACCGGCATCTGTTTTATCGGTGAACGCAAATTTACTGAATTCCTTGGCACTTATCTGCCCGCGCAACCGGGCAAAATCGAGAGTGTCGACGGTGAAGTGATAGGCGAGCATCAAGGGCTGATGTACCACACTCTGGGCCAGCGCAAAGGCCTTGGGATTGGCGGCATGAAAAACAGTAACGACAATCCTTGGTATGTGGTCGACAAAGATCTGAAACGTAATGTATTGGTTGTCGCCCAAGGCGGCCAACACCCAAGACTCATGTCGGTTGGCCTCACAGCCAGACAGTTGCACTGGGTCGACAGGCAAGGCCCGGCCGATGGCGCAAAAATCACGGTCAAGACCCGTTATCGCCAGCAGGATATCCCCTGCACTGTTTATGTCCAGGGTGACGATGAGCTGAGAGTGATCTTCGACGAACCTGTGGCGGCAGTCACGCCAGGGCAGTCGGCAGTATTCTACGACGGTGAAGTCTGCCTGGGTGGCGGCATCATAGAAACCCTGATTAGGGAGTAATCATTGAGCGAGCAATTGCATGACCGCACCATGGCATTTGCCGGCATATTGCAGGCTATCGCCCAGGTGCAATACATAGCCCGCCACGGGGAAAGCGATCCGCAGCAGTTGGCTGCGGCACTCGATGGCATCATGGTGACAGATCCCGAGAATATCGATGAGATCTATCCCGACAAAGTTGTGCTGGCCAACGGCTACAAGTGGATTATCAACCAACTGGGTGACAGCGCCCAGAAAGATGTGGAAATCACCCGCTATCTGGTCGGAATTCTGGCGCTGGAGCGTAAACTGAGCCGCAACCAGGCGGCTCTGGGGATGCTGTCTGAGCGCATCAATCAGGTGCATCGCCAATTGAGCCACTTTGCCATAACCGACGAGCAGGTTATCGCCAACCTGGCCAGCATCTACAGCGATATCATCAGTAATTTGGGGCCCAAGATCCAGATTTCGGGCAACCCCAACATACTGCAGCGGCCACTGGTCCAACATAAAATACGCGCCTTGTTGCTGGCAGCAATGCGCAGTGCCGTACTCTGGCGTCAACTCGGCGGCAAACGCAGACATCTGGTGTTTGCCCGCAAGGCGATCGTCGATACAGCTAAAAAAAGCCTCACCCTATAATAAAGCCAAGTTCATCAAGGAGCTTATAATGGATCTTTCCGCACTGACTGCTATCTCACCGGTAGACGGGCGTTATGGTAGTAAAACCGCCGAACTTCGGGGGATATTCAGCGAGTACGGTCTTACCAAGTATCGTGTTCAGGTCGAAATCAACTGGCTGAAACTGCTTTCCAGCTGCCCTGAAATCGAAGAAGTCCCCCCCTTCAGTGAAGAAGCTCTGGCATTGCTGGACAATATTCGCGATAACTTCAGCGAAGCCGATGCCCTGAGAGTCAAAACCATCGAAGCCACCACCAACCATGACGTTAAGGCGGTGGAATACTTCATCAAGGAAAAAATCGCCGACAATGCCGAGCTGGCCGCCATAGGCGAGTTCGTGCACTTTGCCTGCACCAGTGAGGACATCAACAACCTGTCCCACGGCCTGATGCTGACCGAAGCCCGTGAACAGGTACTGCTGCCATACTGCCAGAAGCTGGTCGATGCCGTTAAAGAGCTGGCCAGACGTTACAAGACTGTGCCTCTGATGTCCCGTACTCATGGCCAACCCGCCTCGCCTTCGACTCTGGGTAAAGAGATGGCCAACGTTGCCGTACGTCTCGAACGCCAACTCAAACAAATTGAAGCGGTTGAGATCATGGGTAAGATCAACGGCGCCGTGGGTAACTACAACGCTCACCTGTCGGCCTACCCAGAAGTTAACTGGCATGAGCTGTCACAGCGCTTTGTCACCAGCCTGGGGCTGAACTGGAACCCCTACACCACTCAGATTGAACCGCACGACTATATTGCCGAGCTGTTCGATGCCGTGGCCCGTTTCAATACCGTGCTGATTGATTTTGACCGTGATATCTGGGGTTATATCGCCCTGGGTCACTTCAAGCAGAAGACTGTGGCCGGTGAAATCGGCTCATCCACCATGCCGCACAAGGTTAACCCTATCGACTTTGAAAACTCGGAAGGTAACCTGGGCATAGCCAACGCCCTGATGCAGCATCTGGCCAGTAAACTGCCGGTTTCCCGCTGGCAGCGCGATCTGACCGACTCCACAGTACTGCGTAACCTGGGTGTGGGTATCGCCCACTCGCTGATCGCCTACCAGGCCACACTCAAGGGTGTCAGTAAGCTGGAAGTCAACGAGGCGCACCTACGCGATGAACTGGATCACAACTGGGAAGTGCTGGCCGAGCCGGTACAGACAGTCATGCGCCGCTATGGCATCGAAAAGCCTTACGAGAAGCTCAAGGAGCTGACCCGTGGCAAGCGTATCGATGGTCAGCAGCTGGCAGCCTTTATCGACGGTCTGGAGCTGCCTGAGAACGTGAAACACGAACTCAAGCAACTGACGCCGGCCAACTACATAGGCCGCGCCGAAGCCTTTGTCGATGATTTGAACTGATAGCCTCTTGGCTGTCACGGGCGGTACTGGTTTCCAGTACCGCCTTTTTTCTCCCCGGGGTTTATGCCGTTGCAAGCGGGATAACTGACTGGCCATTGAAACAGTTTATGGATTGGATAACAGATGACGAACACTTACCAGCTGACTCTGGACAGCAATGCCTTTGTTAAAGAGGTGTGGCAGCAACAACCCAAGGTGATCAGACAAGCCTTCAAGGACTTTGTCGATCCTATCGCCGCCGATGAGCTGGCGGGCCTCGCCTGTGAAGAGGAGATTTCCTCGCGGGTGGTAATCACCAGGGGGCAGGACTGGGAAGTGATCTCAGGCCCATTTGAAGACTATGACAAGTTCGGTGAAGAAAACTGGCAACTGCTGGTACAGGCCGTCAACCACTGGTATCCGGACTCACAGGGTCTGGTGGAAGCCTTCCGTTTCCTGCCGGACTGGCGCTTTGATGACCTAATGGTGTCCTTTGCCACGCCGGGTGGCGGTGTCGGCCCCCATATCGACAACTATGATGTCTTTATCATTCAAGGCGAGGGGCGCAGGCGCTGGACAGTGGGTGCCAAGGGTCAATACGCCAAGCGTGGCAACAATCCCAATACCCCTTTGATTGAAGACTTTGAGCCCATCATAGATACAGTGCTGGAGCCCGGCGACATGCTGTATATTCCGCCCGGTTTCCCCCACAGGGGCGAAACCCTGACCCTGGCACTGTCCTACTCAATAGGCTTCCGGGCACCGAGTCAGCAAGAACTTATCAGCGAAATGGCCGACTTTATGCTTGATCAGGATCTCGGCCACAAACGCTTCACTTCGAGTGAAGAAGCCGGGCAACCTGCGCTGATCGCCAAGAGCCAGCAACAGGGGATGATGGCGCTGCTGAAAGAGCTGACTGAAAACCCTGACTATTATCAGGGCGTGCTTGGCAAGTTGCTGAGTCAGAACCGCTTTGAACTGGATATTTGCCAGGGTGAGCCTATGAGTACCGAGGAACTCATTGAAGCCGCGGCCGAAGGCGCTGTATTCAAGCGCATAGGTGGGCTTAAAATTCTCATGCTGGAAGACGATCCCAACTGCCGACTGTTCATCAATGGTGAAGCTTTTGAATTGCCGCAAGGCAGTGAAAAGCAGGCGCAGCTTATTGCCAATCACACCAGCATCAGCGGCGAAGATCTTGAGTCACTGCTTCAGAATGATGCCGTGGCATTGCTGCTGTGCGAACTTTTGGAAAAGGGTTATTGCTATCTCAGTGACGAGGAATGAGCCGACTACCCTACTGCTAAAGCCGAGGTTTGAGAACCCTTATTCAGACTCTCACTTGGCTTGGCCAGACACTGCACAGACACTAAAAAAGCAGCCTACGGCTGCTTTTTTAGTTTGCTCTAGGGTTATCAGCCCCAGAGTTTATCGTCTTCCTGGATCTTGTATAGGCTCTCGGCTCTGGAAACCAGCAACTGGGCGAACTTGGCCTGGGTAGGGTCTTTGGTCGCCCCAGATTGCACCAGGTTCTCGGCCTTGAGCTGCCAGGTCAGCGAAAAGTGACGCAAGGCTTCGCGAGCAGTGGCTGCTACGCTGACATCAACATAGTCGGAAGGCAAGTCACCGGACATCACCCAATAGGTCTTGTGGCTGGGCTGTTTGGATTCGATTTTCCACATGGCTACATAAGGCGCCAGATAACGGCTTTCCGCCGGTACCACTTTGCTGGGGATCACCCCTTTCTCTGCAAGAAATTTATTGGCTTTCTGGAACTGTTCACGCACCCAAGCCTGGCGCAAGGCTTCCTGCTGTTCGGCGTTAGGCGGTGTGCTTGTCTGTTCAGTCATAAACTTTCCTTTCTTCTTGTTTGTTTTTATTGTGTTTTTATATTATGTATCTGTTCAACTAAGCCTCTGGCCGGCTTTTTCAGTACCACTCCATAATGAGACGACTATGAGTGGCTGACTTCAGTTTTCAACCAGCTTTACGTTAACGTAAGGTGGAAAGCAAAATTGCCAGATAGATCACAAATATTCTGCTCATCAGCTTTGTTGAGAGTATCGCTAAATGCTATGGTTCTGCAATAAATATAACAAGCGGTCGGCGGCCGCTAAGCGCCGCCCCAATAAGCACAGCGGAGAACAGACGTGGCTGTATTTAATCATGTATCATTCGACGAACATGAACAGGTAGTATTCTGTCATGACAAGGAAAGTGGCCTGCGTGCCATCATCGCCATCCACAACACCAACCTGGGCCCTGCCGTAGGCGGTTGCCGTATGTGGAACTACCAATCAGACGATGAAGCTCTCACTGACGTGTTGCGCCTCTCCCGCGGTATGACTTACAAGAACGCGCTGGCCGGTCTGGCTATGGGTGGCGGTAAGTCGGTGATCATAGCCGATCCCAAGACAGAGAATCGTGAGCAGCTGTTCCGCGCCTTTGGCCGTTTTGTTCACAGCCTGGGCGGCCGCTACTACTCGGCCGAAGATGTGGGTACCACCCCTGCCGACATCATGATTGCCCATGATGAAACCCCTTATGTGCTTGGCCTGGAAGGAATGAGCGGCGATCCCTCTCCTTTTACCGCCATGGGAACTTACCTGGGTATCAAGGCTGCCGTTAAACACAAGCTGGACAAAGATAGCCTCAAAGACCTCAAGATAGCCGTTCAGGGCGTAGGCCATGTGGGCTATTATCTGTGCAAGCACCTGCATGAAGAAGGCGCCGAGCTGTTTGTAACCGATATTCATCAAGCATCACTGGACAAGGTCGCCACCGACTTTGGCGCCGTGGTGGTTGCCCCTCAGGACATCTATGCTCTGGACGTCGATGTCTATGCCCCTTGCGCCCTGGGCGCCACACTTAACGACACCACACTGCCACAGCTGAAAGCGAGCATAGTCGCAGGCTGCGCCAACAACCAGTTGGCCGAGCCCCGCCATGGTGAGCAGCTCAAGCAGATGGGCATCCTCTATGCCCCAGACTATGTGATCAACGCCGGTGGTATCATCAACGTGTCTTTCGAAAAAGACTATGATGCCGCCAAGTCTACCGCCAAGGTTGAAGAGATCTACAACACCCTGTTGTCCATCTTCAAGCAGGCCGATGAGCAAAACCGCACCACGGCTGAAGTAGCAGATGAGATGGCCCGCGCCATCATCAATGGTACCCAAGCCTAAGCTCGCTCATATTCCATAAAGGGGCCTTCGGGCCCTTTTTTATTACTGAAAAAATTTTCCTCCTGTCGGCAAATAGATAAGCACCAGAAACAGAAAATTCATTTTTACGGACTGGCAAGCGTCATCTGCCTCTGCTTGACTTAGCATTCGTCATCTCGAATGTCAGGGAGTCAATGATGCTCAGATTCGGCTATGAAGTGGAACAGCAAAAGGTTGAATTACAGGCCAGCAACTGGAATGGATTTGAGCGTTTGTTTGTCGACGGTAAAGTGGTATCCAGCAAATTCAACCTGGGACTGCACAGCGAGCACAGCTTCAAGTTGCGTAACGGTGTACGTTGCCGAATGCAACTCCTGGTTGACCCCACCACAGAGCTGACTATCTGTCGCATCTACAAGTGTAACCGCCTGCTGGCGAGCCTCAAACAGGGGAAACAGCAGTCAAGCAGCTCACATCTGCAACACTGGTTGCTACTGGGGGGATTGGTGTGCGTGCTATTGGTTTATCTTTGATTTACCGAGCACACATTCAACCATAGGGTTAACGCTTGTCAGTATGATTTATCTTGTTGAGCAGCATGAGCAGCTGCCCTCTTTCCGGCTCATCCAAGGCTGCCATAAACTTCTCGTTGACCCGCTCGGCCTCGCGAATTAAGTCCTGCTCCATCGCCTTGGCCTGATCGGTCAGAAAAATTTGAAACGCACGCCGGTTGTCTTCTTCCTGATGGCGATAGATTAAGCCTTGTACCTGCAGTTGATCCAGCAGGCGTGTCATGGTGTAGTTGGCCACATCACAGCGACGTGACAACTCGGTTTGGCTGATCCCTTCCTCTTGCCAGAGCGCAAACAACACAGGCCAGAGTTTAATATCCAGCTGATAACGCTTCAGGCGGCTATCCAGTTCATGTTGCAGTTCCACGTTCAGATGGGATACCAGATAACCGAGACTCTCTTTGCGGTTCAAGCAACACCTCCTGTACTTCAGGGCTTGTCTGTTCGCTATCGGCAGGGCTTCGCCCCATTCAGCAAAATCGCTTATTCTGCTTCATTGGTGCCGGGCCATTTCCACTGCCGAGTTTAACTATACCACTGTGCCAAATGATTGACCTACTCAGTGGCATGAAAGCAGCGCAAGGTAGGACATCTCCAGCGGAATAAATCTGCATTGACCGCCCTATACGCAGCTTTTTGACTCGCCTTTTGGGGCATATCTACCAGTCCAGTATCCGCTTTAAACTTGAGTGGCGGCCTTGATTCTGAGTCAATCAAACTTCTATACGAATGGTATTAATACTACCACCTGCTGAATATTTCACTAACACAAGAAAGGAGAATAATGGGGCATTTACAGTCAGGCTACTGTAAATAAAGGTTTTATATCTGCCTGAATGGCAAAGCGATTCCTTTGACTTTTAACTCAGTAAATAGGTTTCGGCAAAGCGATAGAAACAGGCACGCCCAAGCCTGGCCTTTAGACCTCGAGGCAAGCTTACCAATAGCCCGGATTCGGCGCTCTCAAAGGCATTGAGCCCCAGCACCTCGAACTCATTACCCTGGGAGCAAACCAGGGCAAAACGGCTGCTCTCGGCCTCGATATCCAGCTGTTTGTAATCGACTATGATGAGCGGTGTGTCGGCCACCGCTACCTTCAAACGCTCTGCCGGGGTGATCAACAGATGTTCACCCTCGATGCAGTGCAAAATACTACTGAAGAGCCTGGCGAACTTGGCTGGCAACGGTGAGTTGAGATAATACCAGTCGCCTTTAACGTCTATCTCAAACAGGGCTTGCTGCTGACACAAGTCCGGCCTTGCCCCAAGCCCTTTCAGGGCTTCACTCACCTTGTCTGCCGACTGTTTCATCCTGACTTCCTATTCTTGGGTTCCCTATTCATGGGCTCACTTTTGGAGCCCTATTCTTGGCGCTCTCAGGCTTGCGTTTGAGTCAGCTCCAGCAAGGCTTCGATGGGGTGCCTGGGCCTAAAGCCACCAAAGCGTTTGACCTGGCTGCGACAGGAGTAGCCGGACACCAGTATCTGCTCCTGCGGCAGCGACTTTATCGCCTCGTCCCAGGACATCTCATACAGAGCCTTGGAGCGTGGCAGGTTTTCCAGCTCATGGCCATAAGTACCGGCCATGCCGCAACAACCCAGATTCACGGTTCCCAACTTGGCACCAAAACGGGCAAAGATGGTTTGCCATTCTTTGGCAGTGCCGGGGCGAGCACTGGATTCAGTGCAGTGGCTGAACCAGGTGAACTCGCGCCCGCTTGCAGGCAGTTGCGGTAACTGCTCGAGCATGGCACTGAGCCACTCGCTGGCAAGCTGGACATTGAATTGGCCGCGCTTGGCGCCGAGCGCCTCACGGTATTCGTCGCGATAAACCAGCACCAACGCAGGATCTACCCCCACCATGGGCATGCCAAGGGCATGCACCTGATTGAGAAAATCGGCGGCGGTCTGCGCCGTCTTGGCAAACTGCTCCAGAAACCCCTTGATATGAGCCGGTTTACCGTTGGGCTTAAACGGCAGCAATACCGGCTTGAGTCCAAGCGCTTCAATCAGGCGAATAAAGCGATAAACCAGTTCGGCATCGTAGAAGCTGTTGAAAGGATCCTGCACTACCAACGCATAGTTTTGTCGCTCAGCGGCGGGGATAGCGCTCAAGGCGTTGAGATCATAACCACGGCTGGGGTGAGCATCCAGGCGCTGTTTCAGCGTAGGAACAGACAGCGCAGGCGCATCCACATACCCCAGAGCCTTCTTAATCACCCACTTGGATAGAGGATTCTGCGCCGCAAAGTTACTCAGCCGGGGCGCCTTGGCCATCAGCTGCACCGAATCCTCGACACCGGCCACCAGGTAATCCTTGGCGGGACGCTGATAACGGCGGTAATAGATACTGAAAAACTGTGCCCGGAACTTGGGAACATCCACCTTCACCGGACACTGGCCGGAGCACGCCTTACAGGCGAGACAGCCCTTGAGCGACTCCATCACCTCGTGGGAATAGTCGTATTCTTTCTTGGCGTTGAGGCTGTTCTGCAGCCGCTGCAATAAGCCCATGGGTTTGGACTTGGCCAGCTCATTGACATCAACGCCTTCAGATTCCAGCAGTCGCAGCCACTCACGCATTAATCCGGCGCGGCCCTTGGGCGAATGGATCCTGTCTCCAGTCACCTTGAAAGATGGGCACATGGGTGAAAAGCGGCTGTAGTTGAAACACAGGCCGTTGCCGTTACAGTTCATCACATCCGGGAAGGCATCGCGGACACTGACAGGTATTTGCCTATCGAAACTGCCGCGCTTGGTACTGTCGACATTGTAGATAAGTTGTTGGCCTTTGGGCGCCACCAGCTTACCCGGGTTGAGTTTATTCTGGGGGTCAAACAGCGTCTTAACTTCTTCAAGCTCACTCCAAAGCTGCTCGCCAAATACCTGGGGGCCATACTCACCACGCACGCCTTTACCGTGCTCGCCCCACATCAGGCCGCCGTATTTCTGCGTCAGTGCCGCCACTTGATCCGAGACGGTGCGCAGCAAGGCTTCATCCTTGGGATCGCACATATCCAGCGCCGGACGCACGTGCAGCACCCCGGCATCCACATGGCCGAACATGCCGTATTGCAGTTGATGGCTATCCAACAGGGCACGGAACTCCATGATATAGTCGGCGAGCTTTTCCGGTGGTACGGCGGTATCTTCGGCGAAGGCTATCGGTTTGCGGCGGCCTTTGGTGGCCCCGAGCAGCCCGACCGCCTTCTTGCGCATGGCATAAATCTTATTGATGGAACCGGCATCCCGGGTAAGCTGATACCCAAGCACCCCTTTTTCACCGGCGGCAATCTGTGCATCCAGCGCCGCGGCCAGACGCTCTGCCCGCTCATCGACCTGGGCTTGTTCTCCGGCAAACTCCACCATGTTAAGGCCATCGATTACCTTGCCGGGCACTTCCTGAATAAGTTCTGATACCGAGTGCCAGATAATGTCCTCCCGCGCCAGATTCAGCACCTTGGAATCGACGGTTTCCACCACTGTGGCATTGGCGAGCACCAAGTCGGGCGCATGGCGCAGTGCCGATTCAAAAGAGTCATACTTGATGTTGACCATAAGGCGGCTGGCCGGCAAGGGGGTGATATCCAGTTTGGCCTCAGTCACTACCGCCAGCGTACCCTCAGAGCCCGTGAGGATCCGCGACAGATTGAATTCGCAGAGCTGTTGATCCCAGACATTTTTCAAATCGTAACCGGTCAAAAAACGGTTCAGCTTGGGAAAGCGCTGTTCAATCAGCTCTCGCTGCTCACGGCAGCGACGGGCCACCTCGGTAATCAGCTTGTTGCCGAGCGGGTTGTCAGTGACCTTCTCACCCGATTCCAGTGCCTCACGGCTCACCGGAGCCGTGTGCAGCACACTGCCATCCACCAACACACTGGTAAGCTCCAGCACATGATCCGAAGTCTTGCCATACACCAGCGAGCCGGCGCCGGAGGCATCGGTATTGATCATGCCGCCCAGGGTGGCACGGTTGGAGGTGGAAAGATCCGGACTGAAGAAAAAGCCGTGCGGCCGCAACGCATCATTGAGCGCATCCTTGACCACACCGGCCTCGACTCTGACCCAACCTTCCTCTGGATTAACTTCCAACACCCGGTTCATATGGCGCGAGAGATCCAGTACTATCCCATGGGTCAGCGCCTGGCCATTGGTTCCGGTACCGCCGCCGCGGGCACTGAATACCACCTTGGCAAAAGCCTCCTCACAGGCGAGCCGCAACGCCATGGCAATATCGGCGCTGTCTCTGGGATAGAGCACCGCCTGCGGCAGGAACTGATAGACAGAGTTATCCGTCGCTTGAGCCAAGCGGGCACTGTAGCGCCTGTCGATATCGCCGTGAAAGCCTCGCTGCTCAAGCGCATCCAGATAATCCAGATACAGGGGTTCCAGAGTTTGTTGGTGTGATAATAGGGGTAACATCTTATTGCTCGGCTCAATTATTGTTATCGGGCCATTATAAACAAAAAGAAGCCGCTAAAAAGCGGCTTCTTTCATAACTTACTGAGTTGTTTCAAGCTTAGCCGTGGGCTTCAGCCAGGTACAACCAGGTGTCGATCACAGTGTCGGGGTTCAGAGACACTGTGTCTATGCCCTGCTCCACCAACCAGGCAGCGAAGTCGGCGTGATCCGAAGGACCCTGACCACAGATACCCACGTAAGCACCCTTGGCCTTGGCAGACTTGATAGCCATCGCCAGCAACGCCTTAACGGCTTCGTTACGCTCGTCGAACAGGTGACTGATGATGCCCGAGTCACGGTCCAGACCCAGAGTCAGCTGAGTCAGGTCGTTGGAGCCAATGGAGAAACCATCAAACATCTCCAGGAACTGATCCGCCAGCAGGGCGTTGGATGGCAGTTCACACATCATGATGACGCGCAGACCATCTTTACCACGCTCCAGACCTTGCTCTTTCAGCAGTTCGATAACCTGACGGCCTTCTTCAAGAGTACGAACGAACGGGATCATGATCTCTACGTTCTTCAGCCCCATGTCGTTACGAACCCGCTTGATGGCTTCACACTCGAGGGCGAAACAATCACGGAACGACTCGGAGATATAGCGGCTGGCGCCACGGAAGCCCAGCATTGGGTTCTCTTCCTCTGGCTCGTACTTGTCACCGCCGATCAGGTTGGCATATTCGTTTGACTTGAAGTCAGACATACGCACGATGGCCTTCTTGGGGTGGAATGCTGCAGCGATAGAAGAGATACCTTCCACCAGACGGGCAACATAGTATTCAACCGGAGAATCATAACCGGCAATCATCTCGGTGATCTCGGCTTTCAGCTCATCGGTTTGCTGATCAAATTCCAGCAGAGCCTTGGGGTGAATACCTATCATACGGTTGATGATGAACTCGAGACGGGCCAGACCCACACCTTCGTTAGGCAGACGGGCAAAGTCGAAGGCGCGGTCAGGGTTACCCACGTTCATCATTATCTTCATCGGCAGATCAGGCATGGAATCAACGCGGCTGGAAATCACATCAAACTCCAGCTTGCCTTGATAGATATAACCTGTGTCGCCTTCGGCGCAGGATACCGTTACTTCCTGACCGTTTTGAATTTTGTCGGTCACGTCACCACAACCCACTACCGCAGGCACGCCCAGTTCACGGGCAATGATAGCAGCGTGACAAGTACGACCACCACGGTTGGTGACAATGGCGCTGGCACGCTTCATGATAGGTTCCCAATCCGGGTCGGTCATATCGGTAACCAGTACATCGCCTGGCTGGATCTTGTCCATTTCGTCGATAGATTTGAGCACCTTGGCAACACCTGAGCCCACCTTGTGGCCAATAGCGCGACCCTCACAGATCACTTCGCCACGGCTCTTGAGGTGATAACGCTCAATCAGCTGCACATCTTCACGGGAGCGTACGGTTTCAGGGCGAGCCTGAACTATGTAGAGACGACCGTCGTTACCGTCTTTGGCCCATTCGATATCCATCGGACGGCCATAATGCTTTTCAATGATCATCGCCTGTTTGGCCAGCTCCATCACTTCTTCATCATTGATGGAGAAAGTCATGCGCTGTTCTTTGGCGACATCTTCAATTTTCACCTGCTTGCCGTGAGATGCATCATCCGAGTACACCATCTGGATCAGCTTGCTGCCGATGTTACGACGAACAACGGCCTTGTGACCGGCAGTCAGGGTTGGCTTGTGTACGTAGAACTCGTCTGGGTTAACTGCACCTTGTACTACCATTTCGCCCAAACCGAAGGAAGAAGTGATAAATACCACATCCTTGTTACCGGACTCGGTATCCATGGTGAACATCACGCCTGAAGCCGCCTTGTCTGAACGTACCATGCGCTGAACACCGGCTGACAGCGCCACACCGCGATGGTCGTAACCCTGATGCACACGATAGGAGATAGCGCGATCATTGAACAGGGAGGCAAACACATGCTTGATGGCAACCAATACAGCTTCGAAGCCCTTCACGTTGAGGAAGGTTTCTTGCTGACCGGCAAATGAAGCGTCGGGCATATCTTCTGCAGTGGCAGAGGAACGCACGGCGAATGAGGCGTCTTGGGTTTCAGAGGCTAATTTTTCGTAGGCTTCCCGAATCGCTTGTTCGAGTTCTGGCTGAAATGGGGTTTCGATAACCCACTGTCTGATCTGTGCACCAACTTTAGCCAGTGCGTTGACATCATCTACATCCAATGTGTCAAGAATGTCGTATATCTTCTGGTTTACTCCACTTTGCTCAAGAAACTCATTGAACGCGTGGGATGTGGTCGCAAAGCCGCCAGGTACTTGAACACCGGCATTGGCCAGATTACTGATCATTTCACCAAGGGAAGCGTTTTTACCGCCGACCTTGTTGACGTCACCCATGCCTAATTCCTGATACCAGAGTACGTATTGCTGCACAGTTCTATCTCCGCAAGTTTATTTCAGTGGCCCCTTCACACGAGGGCAGCGGCATTTTACACTCCGTGGCAACAAGCGTAAATCTATAATTTTATTTGTAATTTTATTACTACACGAGGTCGGCATGGCACGTAAAGTATTCTACATTTCTGATGGAACAGCGATCACGGCCGAAGTGTTTGGTCACGCAGTACTTTCTCAATTTCCATTGGAATTTGACTCACTTACCATTCCTTTTGTGGAAAATACTGCTAAGGCAGAAGCCGTTAAAAAGCAGATTAATGATAGTTTTATTACAACAGGGGAACGGCCTCTGGTGTTTCATTCCATCGTCAAACCGGAAATTCGCGACATCATTTATTCCAGTGAAGGCCTGGACTACGACTTTCTCAACACTTTTGTCGCGCCACTGGAGCAACAATTGGGGGTACCGGCCAGCCCGGCACTGCATCGCACCCATGGTATGGCCAACGCAGGTTACGATGCCCGTATCGACGCCATCAACTTTGCCATGGAAAACGACGACGGCCAAACCATGAAGCATATGGACAAGGCCGACATTATCCTGCTTGGGGTTTCCCGCTGCGGCAAGACGCCATCAAGCCTCTATCTGTCGATGCAGTTTGGTATCAAGGCCGCCAACTATCCTTTTATTCAGGATGATATGGACAACCTCAAGCTGCCCGAGGTGCTGAAACGCAACAAACCCAAACTGTTTGGGCTGACCATTGAACCCGTACGCCTGCATGAGATACGTCAGAGCCGAATGGAGAACAGCCGCTATTCCTCCTTGCGCCAATGCCGCCTCGAAGTCAAAGAGGTGGAGATGATGTTCAAGAAAGAGCGCATACCTTATATAGACACCACCAACCAATCGGTCGAGGAAATTGCCACCAAGATCCTCGACGCCACGGGTCTTGAGCGCCATATGTTCTGAAAATACCCCCAGGCGGCAGACAAAACCTGCCCGAGTTGAAACTGAGTTACAGAATGGCATTTTCTGGCTAACTACTTGTTACCACAGTGCGAACCCTGAATGGCTCAAGTGGGACTTGACACTTTTTCAAGGCCCACTTGGGCAATTATCGGACAATTGCCACTTTGCAGCTCGGCTCGATTGGTTATAATCCGACACAAGATAAGCGCAAAGCGCTCAAGAAATTTCCCCCGGTATCATGAATGACCATTAAAACAGACGAATTACGCACCTCTCTCTTATGTAAAGTGATCTCACCTGCCCAACTCGCATCTGAGTATCCATTGACTCAGGAAGCCGCAGACTACCTGGTTGAACAACGCCGCGAAGTCGAAGCCATTATTCAGGGTGACGATCCGCGTTTGTTGGTCATCATAGGACCCTGCTCCATCCATGACACAGAAGCGGCCCTGGAGTATGCCGGTCGCTTGGCCAAGCTGCACCATGAACTCAAAGACGATCTCTGCATTCTGATGCGGGTCTATTTTGAGAAGCCCCGCACCATAGTCGGCTGGAAAGGCCTGATTTCCGATCCTGACTTGGACGGCAGCTTCAGCCCCAATAAAGGCCTGCGCCTTGCCCGCAAGTTGCTTCAGCAGATCACCGAGCTGAAACTGCCTATCGCCACCGAGTTTTTGGATATGGTGAATGGTCAGTATATTGCCGATCTCATCACTTGGGGCGCCATCGGGGCCCGCACCACAGAAAGCCAAATTCACCGCGAAATGGCCTCGGCACTCTCCTGCCCGGTAGGCTTCAAGAACGGTACCGACGGCAACATCAATATCGCCGTCGATGCAGTGCGCGCCGCCAGAGAACCACATATCTTCTACTCTCCGGACAAAGACGGCTCACTGGCGGTCTACCGCACCCATGGTAATCCGTACGGGCATATCATTCTGCGCGGCGGTAAAACTCCCAACTACAGTGAGCAACATGTGACCAAAGCCAGAGAGCAGATGGACTCGGTTGGGATCCACTCCGGCATAGTGGTCGACTTCAGCCATGGTAACAGCCAGAAGCAGCACAAGAAGCAGCTGGAAGTCGCCGAAGATATCATGACGCAGCTGCGCAGCGGCTCCACCGCCATTGCCGGTATCATGGCCGAGAGTTTTATTGTGGAAGGCAATCAGAAAGTGGTTGCCGGTGAGCCACTCACTTACGGCAAAAGCATCACAGATGCCTGCCTGCACTGGGAAGACTCGGAAAAGCTGCTCAGAGATCTGGCCGCCGCCGCCAAAGAAAGACGCCGCCTGCTGGGCAAATGAGTCGCCCAGATACGGACCACTGAAATGGAATCGCCCCGGTATCTCCACGCTGGAGATGCCGGGGCTTTTTCATGCCCGGATACTTTTGAACATCCAATATTTTTCATGCAGGGCTTTCTGGCTTAGGCTGTCAATCCGCCTTTGGTCGAACTATAATACCGCCCCTGATTTTCCAGCATAACCTTGAGGTTGCCGTATGCCAGAAACGACACAGAGCCAATATGAAGCGGCCGTAGCGCGCCGAATTGAACAAGCCGAGGCTCGGGTGATCAAGGCGGTTTTCCCGTCCATTACCAATCATCACAACACACTGTTTGGCGGTGAAGCCCTCGCCTGGATGGATGAAACCGCCTTTATCGCCGCCACCCGCTTTTGTCGCAAGACACTGGTCACCGTCAGCTCTGACAGAATCGATTTCAAAAAACCGATCCCCGCCGGTAGCCTGGCAGAATTGATCGCCCGGGTGATCCATGTGGGCAACACCTCGATGAAAGTCGAAGTGAACATTTTTGTAGAAGATATGTATCAGGATAAGCGCGAGCACGCTATCCGCGGTGTCTTCACCTTCGTGGCTGTCGATGAAGACAGAAAGCCGACCCAGATCTGGAGTGATGATCTGGCCAACTAGGCCCTCGCATAATCCTGGCCTGTATCTGGCTACAGGCTTTTTAGGTTTCATTCTGCAACAGTCTTTGCCGCTGAAAAGGCTTTTATTGACCGTCGTTCTCGACTAAAGTCTAAAAGCGACAGTAACAAAAAGTCACTTAAACCCTGATAAAGCAATAGGATTATTTGTCACTTTTCTGTTACATTGACCCTTCTTCAGCGTGCAGAGCCATAATCATAACAAGCCATGAAGCCAGAAAACTTAAATATTATCATCGCCGATGATCACCCTTTATTTCGCAATGCCCTGCGCCAGGCGCTTAACAGCGGTTTATCCAATACCCGCTGGTTTGAGGCCGACAGTGCCGATGCGCTGCAAAAACTGCTTGAGCAAACTCATCAGGGATATGATCTGGTACTACTGGATCTGCAGATGCCGGGCTCCCATGGCTACTCCACCCTTATCCATCTGCGCGCCCATTTCCCCGAACTGCCGGTGATAGTGATTTCAGCCCACGAAGATGCCGCCACCATCAGCCGTGCCCTGCACTACGGCGGCGCCGGTTTTATTCCCAAATCGGCGTCGATGGAAACCTTTGTCGAAGCAATCACCGCAGTAATGTTCGGCGATATCTGGCTGCCTCAAGGCATAGAGTTGGTTGAAATCAATGATGAGGACGAAACCGACAAGGTCGCCGGCAAGCTATCTGAGCTGACGCCGCAGCAATACAAGGTATTGCAGATGTTTGCCGAAGGCCTGCTCAACAAGCAGATAGCCTACGACCTGGGCGTATCCGAGGCGACCATCAAGGCCCACGCCACCGCTATCTTCCGTAAGTTGGGGGTTCGCAACCGCACCCAGGCCGTGATAGCGCTGCAGCAACTGGGGATGGAAAAGGTCGAGATCAACTGATCTCACCGCTTCCCAAAGATTTTTCAGTCCTCCATGGCGGCACACTTGCCAAGATAGATGATTTCCGGCGCACCCGGGCACAACACTTCGACACACTCATCGCCGGTGCAGATAAGATGTGACCAGCCTTCACTGTGGCCATGGAAGAAACTGATTGGGCTTTCCTGCGACCAGGCGTGATCTTTAATCAGGCGGCTGTTGTAACCCTGTTCGTCCCCAAGCTCGCTCAGCGCCTGCCAAAGCTCCAGCAACCCATGTTCATCCAACATACGAAACGCAGTGACCGAGTGGTAATGCAGCCGATAGCGCCCTTCACTCGGTAAATGAAACAACTCCAGGCTGAGATCGACTCCGGGATGGGGCGTATTTTTGATTTGATAGCGTTTGCCGCCGGGAAGCTGCAACATGAAATCACCGCCCCAGAAGAGCCCGGTGATAAAAAGATCCCCCTGCTCGAAGGGTGTCTGCCATCTGCCTATTTTCATGCTCCCTCCCATTAATCCCTGCGCTCGTTAATTCCCCTCAGACAAAAGTGGGGTAAACAAGAAAGTACTCAACAAGCGGATACCGGGCAATGGCCGCTATAACGCATAAAAAAGCGCCGCCGGGGCAAACCCTCGGCGGCGCTGCATTTGAGAGGCTCAGCGTTTACAAGCCCAGGTGGCTGGCATGAAACTTAAGCTGCTCATCAATAAATGAGGCGATAAAATAGTAGCTGTGATCATAGCCGGGGTGGCTGTGAAAACTCAGCGCAATTCCGGCGTCAGTGGCGGCGGCCTGCAAGGCCTGTGGCAGTAACTGCTCGGCCAGGAACAAATCACTCTCGCCCTGATCAACCCGCATCGGTAGCCCTTTGGCACCACTTTTTATCAGCTCTACCGTGTCATAAGCCTTCCAAGCCTCCCTGTCGCTGCCAAGATAGGCAGCAAATGCTTTCTGGCCCCAGGGGCACTGGCTAGGATGACTGATGGGGGCAAAGGCGCTGGCGCTGAGATAACGGCCCGGATTTTTAAGGGCTATCATCAGCGCGCCGTGGCCGCCCATGGAGTGACCGGCAATGACACGCTTACCCGATACCGGAAAGTGCTGCTCTATCAAGGCCGGCAACTCATCTACCACATAGTCATACATACGATAGTGGCTGCTCCATGGAGCCTGGGTAGCATTGACATAAAAACCGGCCCCCAACCCCAGATCGTAGGCGGCATCATCGGCATCAGCCACACCTTCTCCGCGCGGGCTGGTATCCGGGCAAACTATGGCCAGCCCCAGCTGAGACGCGAGGCGCTGGGCCCCGGCCTTTTGCATAAAGTTTTCATCCGTACAGGTCAACCCGGAGAGCCAATACAGCACAGGTACCTTTTGGCTATTGGCCTGCTCCGGCAGATAGATGGCGAAACGCATCTCGCAGTTCAGACTGCTGGAGTGATGACGATACTGCTTGTGCCAGCCTCCAAACGACCTGTTGTTACTGATATTTTCCATAAGAAGGTCCTCAGAAGTGGATCACGCTGCGAATGCTCTTGCCTTCATGCATCAGCTCGAAGGCTTCATTGATATCTTCAAGCCCCATGGTGTGGGTGATAAAGTCATCCAGCTTGAATTTACCGGCCAGATAATCTTCCACTATGTCTGGCAACTGTGAGCGTCCTTTGACACCACCGAAAGCCGAGCCTTTCCACACCCGGCCGGTCACCAGTTGGAAGGGTCTGGTGGAGATCTCCTGTCCGGCACCGGCAACCCCAATGATCACTGACTCGCCCCAGCCCTTGTGGCAACACTCGAGCGCCGAACGCATCACATCCACATTGCCGATACACTCGAACGAATAATCGACGCCACCGTCGGTCAAATCCACAATCACCTGCTGAATAGGCTTGTCATAGTCCTTGGGGTTGATGCACTCGGTTGCCCCCAGCTTCTTCGCCAGTTCAAACTTGGATTCATTGACATCTATGCCTATGATGCGACCGGCCTTGGCCATAACAGCGCCAATCACCGCCGACAACCCTATGCCACCGAGCCCGAAGATGGCCACGGTGGCGCCCTCTTCCACCTTGGCTGTATTCATTACAGCGCCCATGCCGGTAGTGACACCGCAACCCAGAAGGCAGATCTCTTCCAGCGGTGCCGACTTGTTGACTTTGGCCAGGGAGATCTCAGGCAATACCGTATATTCAGAGAAAGTCGAGCAGCCCATGTAGTGGAAAATCGGCTTGCCGTCTTTGAAGAAACGGGTGGTTCCATCCGGCATCAGGCCCTTGCCCTGGGTCTCGCGGATCTTCTGACACAGGTTAGTCTTGCCGGAGCGGCAGAACTTACACTCACCGCATTCAGGCGTGTAAAGAGGAATAACATGATCGCCCACCGCCACACTGGTGACGCCTTCGCCGACCATCTCCACTATACCGCCGCCCTCATGGCCGAGAATGGCCGGAAACACGCCTTCTGGGTCGTCGCCGCTCAAAGTAAAGGCATCGGTATGACACACACCACTGGCAACAATGCGCACCAATACCTCACCGACCTTGGGCAACATCACATCCACCTCTTCCATCTTCAACGGCTCACCGGCAGCCCAGGCTACGGCGGCGCGGGACTTGATAAATTTGTCTGTCATTGTCGCTTCCTTCTGTTGTGATTGATTCGGTAACGAACCTCTTGGCTCATAAACCGGATGCCAACATTGTATTTATTCCCAAATAAAAGATAATCAGCCAAATATACAAATCACTTTTACTGAGAAGTAATAATGAACCACTGGGAAGGGATCAGCGAATTTATCGCCGTGGCCGAGAGCCAGAGCTTTACCCGCGCCGCCGAGCGGCTCAACTTGTCTGTGGCGCAGATAAGCCGCCAAATCGCCGCGCTGGAGAAACGCCTGGCAAGCAAACTCTTCTATCGCACTACCCGCAAGGTGTCGCTCAGTGAAGAGGGCCAGCTTTATTATCGCCACTGCCGTTTGCTGCAAGATGGCATAGAAGAAGCTGAGCGCGCCCTTGGCAGTTTGAAACAGACCCCGCAGGGCTTGCTGCGGGTGACGGCGCCGGTCACTTACGGCGAGCAGTTTATTCTGCCACTACTGAATGACTTTCTCTGCCAGCACCCCAAGCTGGATCTGCAACTGGATCTCAACAACAAGACGCTGGATCTCATTGATGGCGGTTATGATTTGGCGATTCGACTGGGTAAGCTGGCGGACTCCAGCTTGATGGCGCGGCGTCTTGGCAGTCGCCGCAATTATGTCTGCGCCAGCCCGGAGTATCTGGCCAACCACGGCGTGCCTCACACTCTGGGCGAGCTGCATCGGCATCAATGTTTACTGGGTAACCACCCTTACTGGCGTTTTATCGAGCAGGGCCAGGAACGTCAATGGCGTTTGAGTGGCCGCTTGGTGTGTAATTCTGGCCCTGGGCTATTGGACGCTGCCCGCAAAGGGCTCGGGCTGGTGCAACTGCCAGATTATTATGTCGGCGAGGATCTCGCCAGCGGCGCCCTGGTATCAGTGCTTGAGTCTTACCAGGCGGCGCCTGAGGGTATTTGGGCCTTATACCCACAGAACCGCCATCTGTCGCCCAAGGTCGGCCTGCTCTTGGACTTTTTGCAGCAAGCGCTGCCGGAGGCGCCGGATCTGGGCACGTCTTGAATGGATGCCCTGTCGTGGATGGATGACAGGTCTTGAGCTGCAGCCAGATCTTAAATAGGAACTGAATTCTGCGTAGGCTCTGAATCCTGCATAGCTGTTAAAATTTCAAGTCTCTGAGCTTTCGAGTCCCTGTGATTTCGAATCTCTGTGATTTCAAATCTAGGCTTGGCAGGCTTACCCCTGACGCGTCTTAGCGCGCTGCCAGTGCAGCAGATATTTATCCAGCTCATTGGCAAAGGCCTGTCTATCTGCCTGGCTCAACTTGGGACTGCCACCGGTATCTATACCGCTGGCACGCAGGGTATCGAGAAAATCCCGCATATTGAGGCGGGCACGCACATTGTCGCGATTCAGCAGCTCACCGCGGCTATTGAGCGCCTTGGCGCCCTTGTCTATCACCTCGGCCGCCAGCGGAATATCATTGCTGATCACCAAATCGCCGGCCTGACACAGGCGCACGATTTCGTTATCGGCCACATCAAACCCCTTGGGAACTTGTAAGGTTTTGACACTGGCAGCACCTATTATCCTGAGCGCCTGATTGGCGACAAAAGTGATATTGATGCCGGTACGCGCCGCCGCCCGCACCAACATTTCGCGGATCACTACCGGGCAGGCATCGGCATCGACCCAGATTTGTGCCAGGTCTGATGCCTGCTCATTTTGATTCTGCTGCACTCGCGCTCCTTTAGTTTGCAATAAAATTTGCACGCCATTTTATATCATGCCGTGTATCTGTGCGCGCTAAATCCCCATGCCTACAATCAAGCGTTTTGCCCGGGAGCGTATCAACACTTCGCCCTCCTGAGCATCAACTCAAACGCTTTCAATCGTGCTCTTCTGCCAGTTTGGCACACCAGTCATCATACTCAAGCGGCTCGTGCCCACGCGCACCTTGCTCTTCCGTGTAATCGCAATAGTTGCACCACAGCGTCAATGCCCGGCGATAAGCCTCACCACTCAAATTAAAGCGGGATAACGGCACAACCGGTAAAATAGTGGCCAACTCATCAAGCTCATCTAGCATCTGCCAACAGATATCGGCCCGAATACACAAACAATACGGCACTTCATGCAACGCAAAATCCAGGCTTTCCAACAGACTGCGGGCCAAATGCAATGCTGCTTGCTGGCGCAGGAAGTCTGTAACCCCGCTATCGGCCAGTATTTGCTGCAGCAAAATCTCGGGAGACGGATTATCAATGCCTTCTGCGGCACCCAGTAGCGGCCGCATTTTGATATAAGTATCCTGGAGCCCATAAGCGCAGTAGAGCCAAAGTTTTACTCTGGGCTCATCAAAACGTGCCAGCCAAAACGCCTGCAACTTTGGCAGTAATCCAGAGTGGGCCAAGGGCAGTGCCAGTGAAGGACTGTCCAGCTCAAGTTGGCTAACCTCCTCGCTCGCGGCTTGCGGGGCGTTTATATCCGGCTGTGAACGGCAGAGAGCCAATTCACATAGCGACTCATGGTAAGATGCCAGCGCCTCACCCTCGAGCGCGTCTATGCGCTCAAGCACGGCTGCCAACTCTTTTTTCCATAAAGACTTAATTCCGTTCGCCCTGGCCTCGAGGTAAGCTCGCCAATCGCCGGCAATATCCAAGTTAGGGATCATTTTCCAACCATAAATTATCTATCACTCTTTGTATAAAAGGCCTGTAGCTCGCTTGAAATCGCATCCTGGTAGCTGGAGCTCAAAAACTGGCCCCAAGCTCTGCCCTCTTTGAAAACCTTATTGACTGTATCGACCAAGAAAACGCTTTGCACTATGGCCCATTGATTATCCAACTTGGCTACATAATCTGCCGGGGAGAGTGCTTCTTCACTGATTTTGGGGCAAAAGATAATAACCTGAAGATACAAACCCCAAACTAGCGGCAGGAATCCCACCTTAAACGCGACTCTGTTCCTTAACTGGCTGATGTAAGTATCCATATCTGAAGGCAACTCAGCCAGATAAACCATAGCTACGGCTCTATTGCTGGCCCAGGTTTGCCTTTTCAAAAGCGCGACGCACCCGGGGATCTTTGCTTCACATTCCTGAACCGGCTTGAAGCCCTGTTCCTTCAAAGCCAGCGCCATGGATTTGCCTACAGCTGTTATCGTCATACTTGACTCTCCGGACAACCACTAGCAGCTAATACTGGGTGTCTCGATTATTTATTTCTTTTTAATATTAACGTTGGGTGTCCATATTTTTTCTTAATATTAACGTTGGGTGTCCATATTTTTTCTTTGTTGCTCTCTTTATTGAAAACCAATATGGTAGCTTTACTTCCTTTAAACTAGATACAGATACAGAATTTGGCATTCTTAAAAACATAACAAGACCAAGCAGCATCACGCATTGCGTGCGCTGAACCTCGCTACGCTCGGCCGCTGTTGGCGACAAGCAGACATCCGCGTCTGACTACAGAGAAGTTAATTTTCCCAGTTATTTTCTAGGTTAATGATCTCTGCGTTTATGCACATAAACGTTTTTTCATAGTTACTATTGAAGAAAAACTCTTTACCAGTGGTTAAATCGAGTACTGAATACTCAAACTCATGATCACCGATAGCTTCTTCCATAAGCGCAAAAATAATGTTTGCTCGTTCCTGAGTCATTTTCTCTGATGCGTTGAAGTGAAGTTTTACTAATCTAGGTTGACCATGCAGTACAACATTCAATTCAGGGTTGCATGTAATGCTAGTTCTAGAGTAATTGTAACTATCTTTAGGAGGTTGAAATGCCTGAATATTTTTCCCTGATTGCCAGTCTTTAAAATTATTTGCAACTTTCTCGTAGTTTATTTTTTTGCTGGCGTTTTTTTGTTTTCTGCAAATTTCGTAGAGATACGATATGTGGCGTTTTTGCGTAAATAGGCTTTTAATCGCAGTCCTCAGCGACAAGTAGTAGTCTTTATAAAACGCGTAAGGTGGTCTATTTGCAATGTTTCGGATCTTTGTTAGCTTCGGTTTTCCTGTCGTTACAACGATCATTGAAAACTCTGAAACTCCAAGTTGAGGCATAGACTGTTCTCCAGTATTGGTCAATCAGCATACGATGCTACAAAATATACAGAAAATATACAGGACATCCTAAATCAAAATGGGGATACCCATAATTCTTGGCGGATTGTTGACTCCTTGTCTAGGCTTGAATGGAGCCTTTGAAAAGGAAAGGATGCCATGCCGAGGCCAAGATATGCTCAAGTCAGTCTTGAGGACACCCCCTTCTATCACTGCATCTCCCGCTGTGTACGCCGCGCCTTTCTATGTGGCGTTGATGACTATTCGGGCAAGAGCTACGAACATCGCCGCGATTGGGTTGAGTCGCGTCTATTGGAACTGGCGGCAGTGTTCGCCATTGACTTGTGTGCCTATGCGGTCATGTCCAATCATCTGCATTTGGTACTCAGAGTTGACTTGAAAACCGCCACTGAATGGACATTGGAGCAGGTTTTACAGCGTTGGCATCTGCTTTACAGTGGAACTCTGTTATCTCAGCGTTTTCTGCGCGGTGAAACACTTTCTGATATTGAATATCTCACCCTGCAACAAACCACTGAAGTCTATCGCCAACGTTTGATGGATATCAGTTGGTTTATGCGGGCGCTCAATGAACCTATTGCCAGACAAGCCAATCGGGAAGACGGATGCAGCGGTCGCTTTTGGGAAGGCCGCTTCAAATCCCAGCCATTGTTGGATGATGCAGCGGTATTGGCCTGCATGGCTTATGTTGACTTGAACCCTATCCGCGCGGGAATAGCCAAAACCCCAGAAGACTCAGACTATACCAGTATTCAACGGCGGATACAGGCCGCGATGCAAGGCAAAAACACACCTGAGCTGTTACCCTTTGTCGGCAATGAACGGCTGAACATGCCACAAGGATTGCACTTTGAAGCCAAGGATTATCTGCAACTGGTCGATGATACCGGGCGTATTATCCGCCATGACAAGCGCGGCCAGATTACTGCTGGCACTACGACCATTTTGAATCGTTTAAACATCCCCGTCGGCAACTGGCTCAAGTTGACGACGGATTTTAGCCGTCTATTCAAGGGGCCGGTTGGGACACTGGAATCTCTTACAGACTACTGTATTCACCTACAACGACGACGAAGGCAAGGGGCTGCTAATTGTCAGAAGTTGTTTAGCTAAATCCCCTTAGTCTTCTCCACCAACTGAGTCGAACTTTGTTCGATTTCAATAATGCCTGAAATTCGAATTTTGCACTCACTTCAATAGTCGAATGGCCTTCAAATGGCCTGAAACACTATTTTCTTTCAATAGAAACACAGTATTTTACAAGCTAGATCACTAGATATTTTTCTCACCCAACATTTACAATCGGTTATTTATAATGGGTGTCTTAATTATTGGTTTGGGTGTCTTAATTATTGGTTATTTATAATGGGTGTCTTAATTATTAGTCGTCTTGACTATCTTCTTATGGGTGTCTCGATTTCTTCTGGTGGGGAGATAATCGCAATGGCTTTAACGACAGCTTGCTCAGCCCCTATGGGCATGGCTGGCACCTTAATCGCCAAAAATTTAATCGCTTTTTAGCCGAGCAGGCACAAAGTGCAGGTGTAACCTTGTTAACCCAATGCCAATTTAAAACTGGCAAGCTTATCAATGACAAACACTATCATTTAACGCTTGATAGACAGGGCGCTGAACATCAACTCAATGCCAAGTTCGTTGTTGATGCCAGCGGAGCACGCGCCAGCTTCGCCCAAACCCAGGGAAGTAAAAAACAATCAAACCATGCCCTGGTGAGCCTGGGACGCCGCTTTATCATCACAGATAAACACTATCCTTTGTCACAGCAAACACACCTTGAAGCTGTTGAAAATGGCTGGTGGTATGCGGCCCGTCTGCCAAATGACAGAGTACTGATAAGCTTAACGACGGATCCCCAAACAGCTAAAACACTCAAGCTTCATGCGACAAACAACTGGCTCGATATCCTGGTTAACTCTCCCAATACCAAGGCGCTGCTGCAGGGAGTCACTCCCGAAGATCCCCAGCCTAAACGCTATCCAGCCTCCTCATTTTGTTTAAACCCTGCCACAGGCAAAAACTGGCTTGCCATTGGTGACGCTGCCTGCACATTCGATCCCATCACCTCAGGCGGGATCATCAAAGCCATGGCCGACGGTGTCACCTGTGCAGATATCATCGCGGGTATATTCAAAACATCAGGTCATGACACTCACCATGGTCTGATGCAATATCAGCAAATGCTCATCCAGCGCTACCAGCATTATCTGGCCATGCGTGCTCATTACTATCAGCAGGAAAAACGTTTTTTAAACAGCCCCTTTTGGCAAAAAATGCAGGCTATGAGCTCTCACAAGATTCACAGCGAAATGGAACTGCAGGCCAATTTAACGTAAATAGCGACGGCGAATAGTAGATCACTTGTCGTTGTACTTGTGATTTCCAAAGAAACCCGATGCCGCAAGGCCATTCCTTGATATCCCTATCGTTAGACATTCGAAAATTTATTCATATTAGACACCGTGTCAGTGCGTCCTGGAAGGAGATACCCAGTGTCTGGTGTGGAATCACTGGCTGTGTTGCAGCATAAGCATCTGTTAGTTCGCAAATATGCACAGGCCTTTACGTTAAATAGAACTAAATAAAACCGCCCCGTAATTCTTGCACTCACTTCTATAACCGAACATCCCTCAAAGGCTTGAAAAACAAAGTTCTTTCAATGGAAACATCTGCCTTTCTGTAAGACAGACATGACTAAAGCTTTTACTCAGCTAATTGTGGGTGTTCTTGTTGCCGCTGGCTAATTGTGGGTGTCCTTGTTGCCTTTTCAGCATAAGCATCTGTTAGTTCGCAAATATGCACAGGCCTTTACGTTAAATAGAACTAAATAAAACCGCCCCGTAATTCTTGCACTCACTTCTATAACCGAACATCCCTCAAAGGCTTGAAAAACAAAGTTCTTTCAATGGAAACATCTGCCTTTCTGTAAGACAGACATGACTAAAGCTTTTACTCAGCTAATTGTGGGTGTCCTTGTTGCCGCTGGCTAATTGTGGGTGTCCTTGTTGCCTTTTTCGACTGAGCTTTGATGGGTATTTCAAAGGCTAGTCAAGGCTGTGAGAAACATCAAAAAGGTATGGCTGTCCTATCTTTCTAACACAGACATGACTAGAGCCTTTACTCAGCTAATTATGGGTGTCCTTGTTATTTGATTACTCGAAGCTGGAAAACCAAAGAAAGTGGCGATTATTGCCTGCGTTCGCAAGATGGTGGTCATCCTAAACTCTATGCTTCGAGATGGCATCATGTGGGACCAAAACATCGCCCAAAATAAAGGATTGACGCCATAGTCGTTTGTTATAGCGTTCCAAAATGGACAGCGAACGAACTAGATGCTTTTATACAAGCATAAAGGAACACACCATAAGAAGACAAAACACTCCCAACACTCAAAACATTAACGAAATTACCTGTTTTTCGCCATTCTCTCGCATACGAAAATTGAGCTAGATAAGTGGTCCCAGTTGCGAATGCCGCCAAAAGCACACCAATGCAAAACAACAAAATTGAGTGGGTTAGAGCATTTGTAACTAGCTTGGTTGAACCTTCAGTCCATATTTTTCCAGTAAAGGCTAGCAACGCAGCCGCTGCACCACCATTTATGATCATGCTAGATTTTAAAGCAGCTTGTCCCGCAGTGATAACAGACTTAAACATTTCGATACTGTGGGAGGTCATATTCTGAGACGCCGCTATATTTCTAGCGTTATTCGCCTCAAATTCCTTCAATAAACGTTCATGCTCAAGTTTGTTAAACTCCCCAACTTGTTCGGCTCTCTTCTCTAGTTGAGCCATGAAGTTATCCATTGCTTCAATTGAAACCGATGTTTCGCCTGCTTGTTTTGTATTACCAAGAGCCTTTCTAACTTCCTGAATCACTTCTTTTGATTTCAACGATTAACCTCATAAATCAATGTAAGCTATAACGCCGCGCACAGCGGCTGGCAAAGCTGGCGTTTTTTGTGCGAATAGCACAAAAAGTGACAGGTTTGACAGTCCGTTGCTGCGCCTTGTTAGCGCTGTCACGATGACAACAAAGCTTTCTCAACCTGTCTGAGAAGCCTCATAACATTACCAATTTTGTTGTCTGAGTCAGATTCTTCTTGCAACCAATTCTTTGCAGTTTCTAAATATTCTACTGCGGTCTTATCACGGTATTTTTTCCAATATCGTAATGCATGATCTGCATATGTCATAGCATGAAAAGCCTTCCTGACATCTGCGGAATGACATTGTTCTAACGAGCTCATGCTTTCATTCAAAGCTTTTCTAACATCACCAGAGTCTACCCGTGATATATTTGCTCTAAATTTAATAATTGCATGTGAGTTTTTAATAGACCAGTTTCTGCTTCCACTCTTCGCTATTGCTTCGTCTATCACCTCAAATGCTCGCTGATGGTCATCTCTTCGGCTCATGTATAGTGCTTTTTGCTGCAAATTAAAAGGCGAAGGGTATTTCTTATAAATGATGTCATATATTACTTCGCCATCGCGAACTTCAGGAAACGCTCTTTCAAATAGGCGAGCATCATATGCACGCCTTTTGAATGAATCGTAGTTAGGGATGCTGTACCTCGGTACATTTTTATGGAACCTTGTCAGCATTTTCGCGAGATCAGCCGTTGGGGCAATCGTCGAAATGTGGTCGGCCAATAAGTTAGAACGAATCGAAAAATAATCTTGATTATCTTCTGCGAATTCACCTGCATATTCTGACAAGCTACTACTTAATATAGAAACAAGTTCATATAATTCTGCATAATCGTTGTACGCCTTACTAAAATAGCTATATAACACGTCCATTGATGTAA
The DNA here is from genome assembly GCF_047314585.1 of Shewanella sp. BJSY2023SW005. Lineage (NCBI taxonomy): Bacteria > Pseudomonadati > Pseudomonadota > Gammaproteobacteria > Alteromonadales > Shewanellaceae > Shewanella > Shewanella sp. BJSY2023SW005. Next base: position 3,323 of record NZ_JBKORJ010000044.1, on the reverse strand, counting down.
CGCTTCTGCCTGAATGTAGGTAACAGGCCATGAGAAATAACTGGACTAACTTATCATCTCTTTTGCGGAGATCTTCGATCACATTATTAAAACGGTCTTTTATAGATGGTGTTCTACAATTTTTTTCAATCAATTCAAACAGAGAGTCACCCGCATTCAATCTGTATTTCTTCCTTGCTTTAATGTCTGCGGGAATATTCTCGATAATTATTTGAGCATCTTGATCATTAAGATTAGCAATATCGATAATTTCAATATTCTTTCTTAAGAAGTTTGCGTTCGATGCTGAGAGATAAGCATAATCTCTTTCCGCAATAACAAGCTGAAAATTACTCTTCGCAGATAGGTAATTTAATGCCTCTATTGATGTTTGTAAGTTATCAACAAATAGCAATGTAGGGATATCAGACAATTTAGCAGCTATATTTTGTGCTTTAGGAATTGATATATCTGAGAGCATGAGTTTAATGCCATTAAAATCATGGAGCGCAGCGACCTGCATGAGAAGAGTAGTTTTCCCAGTTGCCGGTCCACCTGTAATTAGCACATTTCGCTTTCTATTTACTAACTCCTCAATATCGTCGTAAAAACGAAGTTTAGCGACACGCTGCGAATAGATGTCGCTCCACCCCGGAGTCGCTCCCTCAAAAAAATCTTGGATTGCCCTATGTTGTATATCGGAATGAGAGGGAATTGAGTATTCGGGGAATGGATTGACATATGAAGTTGATTTAATATCTAAATCTGATTCAAAGGACTTTAGATACTTAAGGAAATCAGATGTGTCGGATCGAATGATCTTTAACCCTAGCGACTTGAAATACATGACCTCGTCATCGGTATTGTACTCAGGATGCACTATTATCCATGAGTTTTTTCTATTCCTATCTTCGATAGCATCCGAGAATGCCTGTAAAGTTCCTGCATCTCTTAGCGCATACCCCCAGAATAGAGTAGGGTATTTATTCATTAATGACCGGAAGAAGTTCCATCTATTAGGGTCACTCGAAAAAGCACTTGCGATATCAAGGTCGCCGAATATTAGGGTTGATTCGGCATCGGAAACACTACCATGTAAATATATATAATCGATGGCCGATTTATCTTGTATGCTTACACCATTAAGACTTGCATTATTTATATACTTGTTAGGATTTTCACGAAATACAGACTCAACTAAGTTATCTACGTTTGTGGTAAAAATATATTTAAGGTTTATGAATTCTAAGTTTTTATACAGAGGACTGTACTCACCTACATCAAATCTCGCTTTAATAAATGAAATTAGATCATCCTTTCTAGATCTGGAGATAAATGTGCATAGTTGAGGCAGTTGCAATGACTTTGGAGCTTCAGGAAATTTTGTCAATATTTCTTGCCGAAGTTTGTCTCCAACAGGAAGATCAAGTCCTGTTCTATCTTTTGCGAGCAATGAGAACCCTGCCCCTGTGAAAACATTAATACCCTCTTTAAGGGCGCGTTCGAATGTGCTTTTACTTTCTATTTCCATACTTTTCTCGATTTTTAATTGCGCTAACGCCGCCAGCAGGGGCACGAAAACCAGAGCGAAGCGGCGGTTTTTGTGTCCCTCTGGCTGGCCTTGTTAGTTTTTGACATGCAGTACGCCTACCTGACCTGAAAGTAAGTCGTTGCTTTTCTCATGGCAGGCTAGGACTATCGCACAATTATTACTTACCAGAGAAACGGATTTCCAAAGTGTGAACTCAACGGATGAATATTTTACAGGCTCATTAGTGTATGTAGTATCTGACAGGTTCAGATAGACGAGGACATCAATATTGCCGGTGTCATCAGAATATTTTTCTTTTCGATGCCTGCTAAGCTCTGACGCTACGCAAGGCAATGATTCACTCAATGGAATATGAATTGGTGAATATTGCTCTAGAAAATCTTCTGGCTTTGTATTCTCGGTAATCGAGCCTAACTTGTCTTTATATTCTTTGCCTCTCTTACGACCAGGAGACAGCACCTCCTTGATCTGGAAGCCGTAACCCAGATAGAAAACGTCATTTGGCTCCTGATCTGATTCGGAAAGCTCTGACTCATCAAATTCAATCGGAAGATAGGAAAGAAATTCTCTTAGCACCCATAGTTCACGCCAGGGCGGGATCCCACTTTAAATTGAACTTTTACGGTTGGTCATGATCTGATCTGCCTTGCCCTTAATCCACAGATGACCATGACCCTTTTGAAACAACTAGAACAGATTACCGATCCCCGTAAGGACATCAATCTAAAGCATAATTTAGTGGATGTGGTGTTCCTGACACTCAGTGCTATCCTCAGCGGTGCGACTGGGTGGAAGTCCATTCAGGAATTCGGAGAAGAACAGCTAGATTGGCTCCGTCTGTACCGAAAATTTGAAAATGGCATCCCTAAAAGGCATTGTATCAGTAATATAATCAAAGCATTGGACAGCGAACTGCTCCTTCAAGCCATATTTGGCTGGATCAATGAGCAACGGCAAACGGAAGGGAAAACCGTTATCGCGCTGGATGGAAAAACCCTGCGCGGGGCGTGGAGTGAGGATGCTAAGAATGCACTCCATGTTGTCAGCGCATTTGATGTCGGCAACGGCATTACACTTTACCAAGACAGTTCACATTCTAAAGGGAAAGAAGCTGAAGTCGCCCGCAACATGATTGATGCTATGGCACTGGATAATGCCGTTCTGACGCTGGATGCACTGCATTGTCAGGTGTCTACCATGAACAAAATTAAACAGGGGAACGGTGATTTCATTATTCAGCTCAAGTCGAACCAGCCGGGATTATTTGAAGCAGTCAAAACCAGCTTCAGTAAAGCGTATGAGCAGCCAGAACTGGCTATATTTGAGCAGTTCAACATGGGTCATGGCCGCAGGGAGCGCCGAACAGTCATGCAGATAGAAGCAGAATTATCAGCGGAACTTAAGAAAAAGTGGCCGCACATCACCTCATTTATCGAAGTTGCCAGTGAACGGACAGTCGATGGAATAACATCATGTTCTTCACGCTGGTATGTCAGTTCCTTACCGCTCAATGCCGAAGAGGCCGCGAGGACTATTCGAGAGCATTGGGGGGTAGAAAATCAGCTCCATTGGGTGCTGGATGTGGTCTTCCGCGAAGATGCGCTGAAGGTAACGGATCCTGATGGCGCAAAGCATCTCGCCCTATTTAACCGAGCGGCTCTGAGTGCGATAAGGCAGCACCAAGGCAAAAAAGACAGTCTGGCAGGTAAGCGCCGCCGTGCTGGTTGGAGTCCTACATTTCGCTCAGAGTTGTTATTTGGTTAAGATATAAGCAAAGTGGAATCCCGCCCTG
>NZ_JBKORJ010000043.1:0-3111 GCF_047314585.1 Shewanella sp. BJSY2023SW005 | reverse complement strand
GATGCCTGGATAACTTCCGCCAAGGAGTTTCGCCGTCAGTACAGTAGCATGAGTGGCCGATGGGATGCGATGTGTGCCATGAAGGCCAAATATGGTGGTAAATGGTGCCGGGGTAAGCAACAAAGCCAAGCAATACATCCCCATTAACCTTAAACCGTTGGTGATTTTGCAGCAACAGGCTTAAGCCTGCCGTTGGCATGCCTGGCAACCGCAGTTTTTGTATGAAGCACGCAGATTACTCATCTCAGAGAGTCTCATTTCCAAAAATCCGTCGTTATTTATCAGAGACTGACACCCTGCAGTGAGCTTTTCCTTTTCCTTATAGCTCAGAAAGTGTTTAGGATGTCCTATATATCCTAACTGCGTCAAGTTACTACTTTAGACGATATCGGTGCAGTGATCTATTATTTGGAGCAATTATTTAGTCGGCATACACCAGAAAAAGGCGCTGCATATCAAATTGAAGTCACGGGTGCTCCACGGCATACAGAGTATGTTGTAAAGACGGATTTAATGAAAAGCGGTGAAATCAAATTTGATGGATTCAACCCTGAACGTGGAGTTTTAATTGATGCTAAGGATTTTAATAAATGGCCCAAAGATGAGGCTTGGTCGCTTGATGTTGTTTTGCGAGATGCGAGAAAGCAGTCAGCTGTAGCATCACAAGTGAAAACGAAAGTCGAGTGGCATATACCTAATCAAGAAAAGTTTGATCTTGTAAGTCAGTTGTTAAGAGAGAATAAAGTTAAACATATTAAACCAGTTTATACGCCTAAGGGTGGTCAATAATGATTAGAGCAAAAGAATACATGGGATTCTATTGGCAAGACAGGCAACAGTGCCTAGATGAATACTTATCTTTCATCATTGATTTACTCATAGGTATTGATGCAGCGGTAGAACGTCCGTGCTCATTTGAAATACTCTCAAAGGGACTAAAACTAGATGTGATGCCAGATGATTTTCTCGAACAAAAGAGTAAAATTATTAGTTTAGTGCTTGACCATGATGTCGCATATACAGAAGTTGTTCAAGAAGATTCGACTGTTTCCCTATTGTCCCCTTTGGGGTTCACATCGCAGTGGAAAGTTAAATTGGACTGTGGGCCAGTTTTTTTTATTATAGTGAGTTCGGGAGCATATGGTACTGCTAGCCCAGGAAATTCTGTTGTATGTAAACTAGATTATCCTGTTGAAAGTAGAGTTAATGAATTGCAGTTTTTTAGGCAAGTTTGGAAGCTTTTAGTTACACAATGTAATCCAGAATTTGCAGTGTTCACGTCTCATGATTTGGTTTGCAAAATAGATCCTGATATGGAGTTTGACAATAGTGTCGGTTGGATTTCATACGTGAGTTCTACAGTCAACAGCCAGTCTATACCTAGTGATATCATAATTAGTAATCTAGCTAATGGTTGTCAGTTGGAGGTAATTGAACGCTTAATGGGTGTTAATGATTCTGAAGTTGTTAATCTATTGAGAAATACTCAGGTTGCATTGGTTAATGCAGGAATTATTTCTGTTGAAGATGATTTCTAGCTAGTTTATCTAACTAAAAGGTGTCTAGGAAAGAAATCAGTGGCAATTCATTGTATTATCATGGGTAGCTTGATTTTTTGTGATTGATTATGAAGGTTGAAAAGTTAAATTGGACTTCAAAGTCAGCTCAAGAGGCTGAACTGACAATTACTGATGGCGAATATAGCTGCATAGCATTTTGCCAGCCATGTGAGTATGAAGAGGGAGCAGAGGTTGATTATCTTCATGCATTCATGGCTAAAGAAGTGATGTTATCTAATTCTGGACTTGTATCTATTGAAGCACTTGAGGAGAAAGTCTTACCCCATCGAGTGACAGCAGTAGTTGAGGATCGATTAGAGAATATTGTAAAGGTTGGCTCCATCATTATCAGGGCGGGATCCCACTTTAAATTGAACTTTTACGGTTGGTCATGATCTGATCTGCCTTGCCCTTAATCCACAGATGACCATGACCCTTTTGAAACAACTAGAACAGATTACCGATCCCCGTAAGGACATCAATCTAAAGCATAATTTAGTGGATGTGGTGTTCCTGACACTCAGTGCTATCCTCAGCGGTGCGACTGGGTGGAAGTCCATTCAGGAATTCGGAGAAGAACAGCTAGATTGGCTCCGTCTGTACCGAAAATTTGAAAATGGCATCCCTAAAAGGCATTGTATCAGTAATATAATCAAAGCATTGGACAGCGAACTGCTCCTTCAAGCCATATTTGGCTGGATCAATGAGCAACGGCAAACGGAAGGGAAAACCGTTATCGCGCTGGATGGAAAAACCCTGCGCGGGGCGTGGAGTGAGGATGCTAAGAATGCACTCCATGTTGTCAGCGCATTTGATGTCGGCAACGGCATTACACTTTACCAAGACAGTTCACATTCTAAAGGGAAAGAAGCTGAAGTCGCCCGCAACATGATTGATGCTATGGCACTGGATAATGCCGTTCTGACGCTGGATGCACTGCATTGTCAGGTGTCTACCATGAACAAAATTAAACAGGGGAACGGTGATTTCATTATTCAGCTCAAGTCGAACCAGCCGGGATTATTTGAAGCAGTCAAAACCAGCTTCAGTAAAGCGTATGAGCAGCCAGAACTGGCTATATTTGAGCAGTTCAACATGGGTCATGGCCGCAGGGAGCGCCGAACAGTCATGCAGATAGAAGCAGAATTATCAGCGGAACTTAAGAAAAAGTGGCCGCACATCACCTCATTTATCGAAGTTGCCAGTGAACGGACAGTCGATGGAATAACATCATGTTCTTCACGCTGGTATGTCAGTTCCTTACCGCTCAATGCCGAAGAGGCCGCGAGGACTATTCGAGAGCATTGGGGGGTAGAAAATCAGCTCCATTGGGTGCTGGATGTGGTCTTCCGCGAAGATGCGCTGAAGGTAACGGATCCTGATGGCGCAAAGCATCTCGCCCTATTTAACCGAGCGGCTCTGAGTGCGATAAGGCAGCACCAAGGCAAAAAAGACAGTCTGGCAGGTAAGCGCCGCCGTGCTGGTTGGAGTCCTACATTTCGCTCAGAGTTGTTATTTGGTTAAGATATAAGCAAAGTGGAATCCCGCCCTG
>NZ_JBKORJ010000042.1:0-13941 GCF_047314585.1 Shewanella sp. BJSY2023SW005 | reverse complement strand
CCTAGGGGATTCGAACCCCTGTTACCGCCGTGAAAGGGCGGTGTCCTAGGCCTCTAGACGAAGGGGACCCCGGACTCACGTTTTAGACTCTGTGATAAGAGTACAGGTTTTGCTAAACGCTGCGAAAATTGGCATCCCCTAGGGGATTCGAACCCCTGTTACCGCCGTGAAAGGGCGGTGTCCTAGGCCTCTAGACGAAGGGGACCCCGGACTTAAGCATTTAAACTCGGCTTAAAAAGAGCTTATTGAGAGAAGTTGGTGGAGCTAGACGGGATCGAACCGTCGACCTCTTGCATGCCATGCAAGCGCTCTCCCAGCTGAGCTATAGCCCCAAGCTATCTCTCATTACATTTGAGTGTACTGCCAGCAACTTGCTGCCCTGTGTCTCAACTGCGAGGCGCATTCTATGCAGCACACCCAAATGTGTCAACGCCTTTTTTAGGAATTTATTCTGGCTGCTACAAATTCAACCGCTTTGGAGATTCTTTGCTCGCAACGAGCTTTCCCAATGAGAAATAAGGTTAAATCCAGAGCAGGAGATTGGCCCGCACCTGTCACGGCAACCCGCAAAGGCATGCCGACTTTACCCATTCCCACCTCCAGTTCGGCCGCAGTTGACTCAATGGCATTGTGAATCGCTTCCACGGTCCACTCAGACAAAGCTGCCAACTTCTGCTGCACCAGTTGCAAAGGTTCCAATGCTACCCCACGCAAGTGCTTCTTGGCCTGTGCTTCATCAAACGCCTCGAAGTCTTCATAGAAGTAACGGCTGGAGGTAGCCATCTCTTTGAGTGTCTTGCTACGCTCTGCCAATGCAGTAACGATTTCAGTCAGTGCCGGGCCATTACTGGTATCTATCTGCTGATCACGCATGTGCCATTCGAGGAAACCAGCCACATATTCTGGATCCAGCGACTTCATATAGTGCTGGTTCAACCAAATCAGCTTTTCGGTATTGAATGCCGAAGCCGCCTTGTTGATATCGTCCAATTTGAAGAACTGCTTCATCTCCTCCAGAGAGAAGATCTCCTGATCGCCATGAGACCAGCCCAAACGCACCAGATAGTTCAGCAATGCTTCCGGCAGATAACCGTCATCACGATACTGCATTACGCTCACTGCGCCGTGACGCTTGGAAAGCTTGGCACCATCGTCACCCAGGATCATGGATACGTGGGCATACTCAGGGACAGGTGCACTCAGGGCCTTGAGAATGTTGATCTGTCTTGGGGTGTTGTTGATATGGTCTTCACCGCGAACCACGCAAGTGATACCCATATCCCAGTCATCAACCACCACACAGAAGTTATAAGTAGGAGTACCGTCGCTGCGGGCAATGATTAGGTCATCCAGTTCTTCGTTGGCAATTTCAATCCGGCCGCGAACATGATCATCAAAAACCACGCTGCCTTCCTGTGGGTTTTTGAAACGCACTACATAAGGTTCATCTGTATCACGGGGAGCGGCATCACGGCAGCAGCCATCATACTTCTGGCGTTCACCCTTGGCGGCCTGCTCTTCACGCAGAGCTTCAATGCGCTCACGAGAGCAATAACACTTGTAAGCCGTGCCCTCTTTTAACATCTGAGCGATGATCTCGTTGTATCGATCGAAGCGTTTGGTCTGATAGTATGGACCTTCGTCCCAATTCAGGCCCAACCATTCCATCCCTTCCAGAATGGCATCAACCGCCTCCTGAGTAGAACGCTCAAGATCCGTATCTTCGATACGCAGCACAAACTCGCCATTATTGGCACGAGCGTGCAACCAGGAGTATAGAGCCGTACGGGCACCGCCCACATGAAGAAAGCCGGTAGGGCTGGGAGCAAAACGCGTCTTGGTGGTCATAATTGAACACTAACCTTAAGAATAAACGCCTGCCAGGCAGGCAAATGAAAAGTGCGCATATTCTAGCAGCCTAACCCTACAAGGGAAAAGAGCTCTGGCCGACAGTCACAAGATAGATATTGCGGCCCTGGATTGCCCTGCCGAGCCATATCCTGAGTAAGACACACCCGGATAGCGCCCCAGGCTGTAATACTAGCGCTTCTTTCACGCTGGCTAAATTTTCAACTACGCTTCAGGAAAGCATCTTTTTTGTGGAACAGAGGCTATGACAGGAATCAGTCAATCGGCTTCCCTCGCCAGCATTGCGGCCTATTTGAAGCACACCAACGACTATGACGAGCAAACGGCGCAAAAAGAAGCCAGAGAAGTGATGCATAACCTGGTGACTATGCGTCAGAAGGGCTTTATTACCGGCTGGTACTTTGACGAGCAGGGGCATCTGGAGCTACTGCCCAGTGACGCCGTGCTCAAGCGCATAGATCCCCCCAAGTAAATCAAAGTCGCAATAGGCGGTTTTCCACCCATAATCGACAGCAATGTGAGCAAGATCTCACCCAAACAGCAAAAAGGCGTGACAAACATCAAATAAACTACACTTTAGCAACCAATGAGTTACAAAAAAGTAATCAAGTTGGCGCACTACTTGCCTTACCCAATACAGACCTTAGGGAAAGTCGGCTGCATTCCCGCTGGAGATACGCACTTTGGGGTACGTATTTTTCAATAACTCAAGAGCATATAAAAAGGACACATCATGAGTGCATTCAATCCATCCAAACTCTTTACCCAGCCACTGAAAACCCTTGCCCAAGTGACGGCTTTGGCCGGCGCATTGGCGAGCTTCTCGGTTCTGGCAGAACCGGTAGAGATTAAGTTTTCCCACGTTGTGGCAGAAAACACCCCCAAGGGCCAGATGGCACTGAAGTTCAAGGCCTTGGTCGAAGAACGCCTGCCGGGTGAATATCAGGTCAGTGTGTTCCCCAATTCACAACTCTTCGGAGACAACAATGAACTGGCCGCGCTGCTGCTCAATGATGTGCAGTTGGTTGCGCCATCACTTTCCAAGTTCGAGCGTTACACCAAAAAACTACAGCTGTTCGATCTGCCGTTTTTGTTCAAAGACATGGCCGCTGTCGACAAGTTCCAGCAGAGTGAAGCCGGGCAAAAGCTGCTGAACTCCATGAAGCGAAAAGGCGTTGTTGGCCTCGGTTATCTGCACAATGGTATGAAGCAGTTCTCTGCCAATGAGCCGCTGCTTTTGCCCAAGGACGCCAGCGGCAAAAAATTCCGGGTTATGGCCTCTGACGTTCTGGCGGCCCAGTTTGCCGCCGTTGATGCAACTGCAGTGAAAAAGCCCTTCTCCGAGGTGTTCACCTTGTTGCAAACCCGCGCCATAGATGGTCAGGAAAACACCTGGTCCAATATCTACTCCAAAAAATTCTTCGAGGTGCAGAGCCATATCACCGAAAGTAACCATGGTGTGCTCGACTACATGGTGGTGACCTCCAACACGTTCTGGAAGAGTCTGCCCGGCGATAAGCGGAAAATCATCAAAGAAGCGCTCGATGAAGCCATTGCCTATGGCAACAAGATTGCCGGTGACAAGAATGACCAGGACCGCCAGTTGATCATCGACTCCAAACGCTCTTTGGTAGTTGAGCTCACCCCAGAGCAACGCCAGGCCTGGGTTGATGCAATGAAGCCGGTATGGGCCAAATTTGAAGACCAAATCGGCAAAGACGTGATAGATGCCGCCGTGGCCGCCAACCAGTAAGTCAGTATGGGGGCTCCGGCCCCCGCAATTTCTGCGGAGAGCAATATGATTTCACGCGCCTTGGGCTACTTTGAGGAAGGCTTTCTCAACTTATTGATCACCCTGATGACGGTACTTGTCTTTGTCGAAGTCGTTGCCCGCTTCTTTTTCAATACAGGGTTTCTCTGGATGCAGGAGCTGACATTGACCCTCTGTGGTTGGTTTGTCCTCTTTGGCATGTCATACGGCGTTAAAGTCGGTGCCCATATAGGTGTCGATGCCTTCGTCAAAAAGCTTCCCAGGACAGGCCGCAAATACGCCGCCATGCTGGCTGCGGTCATCTGTTTGATCTATTGCGGCCTGTTCCTTAAAGGCAGCTGGGATTATCTCAGCCAGATGTATCAGATTGGGATACCCATGGAAGATATCGACTTCCCCCATGCCCTGGTTGCCAAACTGGACCCTGACTTTGCCTGGGAAACCCTGCGCATAGATGTGGAAGATCCGGCAGTACCACTGTGGATCTCCCAAAGCATTCTGATTATCGGTTTTGCCATGTTGACCTGGCGTTTCATTGAACTGTTTTTTGCCATTCTGACCAACCGCTCACAAGGATTCAGCTTCCACGATGAAGCCAAGGAAAGCATGCACCTGGCAGACGAAAACGAAGCCGGCGAAGACAAAAACAACTCCAAGCATGAGTAGATAACGCCATGACAATAGCTACCCTCTTTATCGTCTTATTTGTTTGTATGCTGCTCGGCATGCCCATTGCCATTGCACTGGGTTTCTCCAGCATGCTGACTATTTTACTGTTTTCCAACGATTCGCTGGCCTCTGTGGCCCTGAAACTCTATGAGTCCACTTCAGAGCACTACACTTTGCTGGCGATCCCTTTCTTTATTCTGTCCTCGGCCTTTCTCTCCACCGGCGGTGTCGCCAGGCGGATCATCGACTTCGCCATGGACAGTGTCGGCCATATCCGCGGCGGTTTGGCCATGGCCTCGGTCATGGCCTGTATGTTGTTTGCCGCCGTCTCCGGCTCTTCTCCGGCCACAGTGGCGGCTATCGGCTCCATAGTTATCGTCGGCATGATCCGCGCCGGATATCCGGAAAAATTTGCCGCCGGGGTTATTACCACCTCAGGTACCCTGGGAATACTGATCCCACCATCGATTGTGATGCTGGTTTATTCGGCAGCCACCGAAGTGTCCGCGGCGCGGATGTTTATGGCCGGGCTGATCCCTGGGTTACTGGCGGGGATGCTGATCATGCTGGCCATCTATATAGTGGCCCGTATCAAGGGATTACCTTCCCTGCCCTTCCCCGGCATTCGCAAGCTCTCTATCTCAACGGCCAAGGCGCTGGGTGGCCTGATGCTGATTGTCATAGTGCTGGGTTCCATTTACGGCGGGGTCGCCAGCCCCACGGAAGCCTCGGCGGTCGCCTGTATCTATGCCTATTTCATTGCCGTCTTCGGCTATCGCGATATCGGGCCACTGAAAAATGTCGCCTGGCGCAATCCTGGTGAGCCTATAGTCAAAGCCATAGGCCGCAATCTGGGATACAGCTTACTGGGATTACTCAAGACACCTGCCGACAGAGAGATACGCGCCGTCGTCAGGGATGGCGCCAAAGTCAGCATCATGCTGCTGTTTATCATAGGCAACGCCATGCTGTTCGCCCATGTATTGACCACAGAGCGGATCCCTCACATGATTGCCGAAAACATAGTCGGCATGGGCCTGCCAGCCTGGGGCTTTCTCATCATAGTCAACCTGTTGTTGCTGGCAGCAGGTAACTTTATGGAGCCATCAGCCATTTTGCTTATTATGGCGCCCATCCTCTTCCCCATCGCCACCCAGTTGGGGATCGACCCCATTCACCTTGGGATCATCATGGTGGTCAATATGGAGATAGGAATGCTGACGCCGCCGGTGGGGCTTAATCTGTTTGTGACCTCGGGGATCACAGGCAAGAGCATAGGTTGGGTAATCCACGCGTGCCTGCCTTGGCTGCTGCTGCTATTGGGGTTCCTTATTCTGATCACCTATGTTCCTCAAGTATCTCTGTTCCTGCCTGAGTATCTGGATTCGTTGCGGGGCTTTTAATCCTTGAAATCATCAGGGCTATCGGCGAGTCTAAGACTCGCCGATTTCTTACGCCGGAACTACACCGAATAACGCCGGGACAATAAGATGCCGCTCAACAACAAGACCCAAAAGCGCCTGCTTATCACCACCATGCTGGTGACGGGTCTGTTTATTACCCTCAAACTGACCTACTGGTACCATCTGGATAAGGGATTCACCCAATACCAGGCCCTGGCAGACAAACAGCTCAGCGAAGTCATAAGCTTTATTGAAGGCGCACTCATTCGCTATGAGAGTATTCCCCATGTGCTGTCCACCAACCCCATGCTGGCCCGGGTAATCAAGAGTAGCGCAGACAAGAGCGAAATCAGCAAAATCAACAAATACTTTGAAGAGATACAGCATGTCACCGAAGCCTCTGATATCTATCTGCTCAATAGCCAAGGGGATGCTATTGCCGCCAGTAACTGGCAGCAAGCCTATTCGTTTATCGGTCAGAATTATGCCTTTCGCCCCTACTACACAGAAGCCATAGCCGGCAGGCTGGGCAGCTATTACGCCGTCGGCACCTCGTCCAACACCAGGGGGTTTTATTTCTCCTACCCGATTTACGATCAGGGTAGAGTACTCGGTGTCATAGTGGTCAAGGTCGATATTGCCGATATTGAAGAGCAGATGACGGGGCTGGCCAAGGCGGGCCAGTATGAACTGGCCATCAGCGGTGAGGATGAAGTCATCTTTCTGGCCAGTATTGCCAATTGGCGCCTGAGGTCACTGCAACCCCTGGCTGCGGAAAGGTTACAGCAGATAACCCTTAGCCGCCGTTATGCCGACCGTAAGCTGCAGGAACTCAGGATAGATCCGCCCTACCGGCAGGAAACACCCGCACACAGGGCACTATATCGGATAGAAAACGATCAGGGCCGGGCCCAATATCTGGATACCCGCAATGAAATGACCAAGGTAGGCTGGTATGTGCATGTGCTGACACCTGTGGCACCTTTGTATCGTTCACTGCCCCCTGTGATGTTGCTGTCCGCCAGTATCTTTCTGTTGCTGGCATTGGGGCTGCTGTTCAGTCTCGAGCGGCGCCGTAACCTAAGACGCATGCGCCAGGCCCAGAGCCAGCTGGAACATAGGGTCAAAGAACGTACCCGGGAGTTGGAAGATGCCAACACCCAACTGAAACAAACCCAGGATGAACTGATCCAGGCCGCCAAGCTGACTGTCATCGGCAGTCTGTCTGCCAGCATCAACCATGAAATCAATCAACCATTGGCGGCGCTGCGCAGTTATGCCCAAAACACTCAAACCTTTCTTGGTCGGGGCATGCATGACAAGGCACAGGAAAACCTGGTCACCATCATCAGCCTGACCGACCGCTTGGCGGAAATAGTTGCCCAGTTCAAGAGCTTCACCCGCAAGAGCCAGGGCCAGGACAAGCCCACCAGTATCAATGAAACCGTGCAGGAGGCGCTGACCATAGTGCATCCGGAAATCGACAAGCAGGGGGTCCGGCTCGAACTGCAGCTCCCGGGTAAGCCCTGGTGCTTCTACGGCGATAAAATACGCCTGCAACAGGTACTGGTGAACCTTATCAGCAACGCCATAGTCGCCATGCAACGAGTCGATGAGCGTTTGTTGACTATCAGCATCAGCGTAGAAGAGATGCTGTGTATCCGTATTCAGGATTCCGGCCCAGGCGTCAACGAAAGCCAGATGGAGAAAATTTTCGAACCCTATTTTACCACTAGCCAACGACAGGGATTGGGTCTGGGACTCTCCATCTCCCGCCGAATTGTCGAGTCCATGCAGGGCTCCATCAGCGTCGCCAACGCCGCCGAAGGTGGCGCTGTATTTCAGATCCTGTTGCCTCTGTACCGCGGCGAGGAAACCCAATGAGCGAACAAGAATACACAGTCCTGATCCTGGACGACGAACCCCATATAGGCACAGTGCTGAGCCAGTTATTTGAACTCGAAGGCATCAGTGCCAAAGCATCGACCCAACCGAAAGAGATCTTGCGCCACCTCAGCCGCGACTGGATGGGAGTGGTCATTACCGATGTCAACATGCCCGGCATGGACGGCATCAGTGTCATGCAACAAATCAAACAGCTGGATGCCGATCTGCCGGTGATACTGATCACCGGCTTTGGCGATATCGCCATGGCGGTCAGCGCCGTTAAACAGGGTGCCTATGATTTTCTGGAAAAACCCTTCAACAACGAGCATATTCTGGATGTCGTCAAGCGGGCACTGGACAAGCGCAGCCTGACGCTGGAGAACCGCAAGCTCAAGCAGGAGCTGGAATCCCAGAGCCTGCCAGGCCCCAGGATCCTCGGCAACAGTCCGGGCATCCGTCAGATGCGCCATCTCATCCACCAGGTGCTGGATACTCCGGCCGATATCCTGATCGAGGGTGAAACCGGCACTGGCAAAGAGTTGGTTGCCCGTTACCTACACGATCACAGCCCCAGACACGGCGCCAACTTTGTCGCCATCAACTGTGGCGCTATCCCGGAAAACATCATAGAGAGTGAGCTGTTCGGTGCCGAAGCCGGAGCCTTTACCGGCGCCGACAAGACCCGGATTGGCAAGTTTGAGTACGCCAACGGCGGTACCCTGTTCCTCGATGAAATTGAGAGCACACCTATGGCATTGCAGGTCAAGTTGCTGCGTGTACTGGAAGACAGGAGAGTCGAGCGTCTGGGCTCCAATAAATCCATAGCGCTGGATATCAGGGTGATTGCCGCAACCAAGGTCGACCTCAAAGAACTGTGCCGCCAGGGCAGCTTTCGCGAAGATCTCTTCTATCGTCTCAATCTGGTGACTGTAGCCATTCCGCCGCTGAGGGAGCGACGGGAAGATATTCCCTTGCTGTTTCTGCACTTTGCCCGTATCGCTTCGGCCCGCTACCACAAGGCGCTGATTGCCCTTGGCGGTGAACAGCAGGCCCGTCTCAGTACCCATGAATGGCCCGGCAATGTGCGCGAATTGAGAAATCTGGCGGAACGTTATGTTCTGCTTGGCGCCGAGGCTGCCTTTGCCGGCGCCATAGGCAGCAGTGACAGCCTGCAAAGCGGCATGTCACTGACTCAAAGGGTGGAGTTTTTCGAAAGACTGCTGATTGAAGAAGCCCTGGCGCACAACAAGGGCTCCATCAAGCTGACCATGGAACAGTTGGAGCTACCGCGCAAGACCCTCTACGACAAGATGCGCAAATATGGTCTTGAGCGTAAAGATTACCTCAACGATGCCCCTTGAGGCGTATCCATCTCCTGGCTGAGCGGCTGTTTTTGCCGCCAGCCAAGGCGCCAAACCGCCAGCGAAGTCAAAAACAGCAAAACCATGGATCCCATCACCACGCCCTGCCACTCGCCTCGCTGCCAGAACAGCATCAAAAAAGGGCCTCCCATTGCGGCGCCAAGGTAATAGCAGCACAGATATAATGAAGTGGCCTTGGCCCTGTGGCTGCTGGCGCGCATGGCCACAAAGGAGTTACAGCAACTGTGGGTAATAAAGAAACCGCAGGAGGTGAGCAAAAAGCCTACGCAGATCCACACCTGGGTATCCAGCAGAGTCAGCAGACTGCCGCACAACATCAGCAGCAAGGAAATTCTGAACAGAGGCAACTGCCCATGGCGGGCAATCCACCTGGCGGTGTAATAAGACGCCAGTGTGCCGCTTGAGTAGCAGAGGAAAATCAGCGTCGCCTCAAACCGGCTCCAATCATAAGGCGGTGCCATCAAGTGCAACTGAATAAAGCTGTACTGGTTGACCATCATCATAAATGCCAGCCCACCGATAAGGTAAGCCAGTCGCATCTGACTATCCTTGAGGTGATGCACAAAGCCCCGTAAGTCTTCACTGCCACCGCGCCAGAAACGCCACTGTTTCGGCAGCCGTTCTCGCTTGGCGGCGCTGACGGCATTGGGCAGTAAATAGCTGACCAGTGCCACCCCAAACAGACTCACCGCCAGCAGCAGCCACATGGCATCCTGCCATAATAGATGTTGCGACATCAGCCCGCCAAACAGCCGACCGATAATGCCACCGAAACTGTTGGCGGTAATGTAAACCGCCGCGGCCTTGAGCATGGTCTCAGGTCTGAGCTGCTCCTTGAAATAAGCCATGGCGATGGCCGGTACAGCCGCCAGCAATATCCCCTGAAGCAACCTCACCGCCACTAGTGCATTGAAATCTTTAACAAATACCAACAAGATATTGGACAGCGCCAGGGCCCAGAGGCTGATAACTATCGGCTTGTGACGGCCAATCCTGTCCGAGACTATGGCATAGCCAAGCAAGGAAAACGCCAGCGTAAAGCTGGTGACAGAAAGCACCAGAGTCGACTTGGCTGCCGTTACCTGAAAATGCTCGGCAATCAAGGGCAGCATCCCCTGCATCAAATACAGATTGATATAAACCACCACTGATGCCACGCACAGTGCCCAAATCAAACGGGTATCACGCGCATGCCGGCCAACGGCTTCGACCTTAGTCACTCCGACCTCTTAAATTAGCAAAGGATTCACCACAACAAGGTTAGCACCGGGCAATGCATAACAATAATAGATAAATAATATCGATTTCATCAATTTTTGTTATGCTTGAAAAACTTCCTCAAGATTATCCGCAAGAGTAAGGCGAGACGTGGACATCAGACAACTAAAACACCTGGATAACCTGGTTAAGTACGGCAGTTTTACCCGAGCAGCAGAGAAGCTGAATTTGGCCCAACCCGCCCTCAGTCAGAGTATCAAGCGACTGGAGCAATCTCTCGGCGTCACTCTGGTCGACCGCAGTGGCAGCCGCCAGGAAAGCGGCATTCGCCTCACTGCCGAAGGGCTGGCGCTGCATCAACATGCGGTATTGATCCTCAAACAGCTGAGTCAGGCAGAAGCCCATATCCGGGCCATGGCCGAGCTGGCCAAGGGCGAAGTGCGAATTGCCGTGCCCGGTATGTTGGGCTCTTTCTACCTGCCGTCACGGGTGATGGCCTTTCGCCATCAGTATCCTGATTTGAAGCTGTCTCTGTTTGAGGGAGGCACCCGCGATGCCCTGAGGATGCTGGAGCAGGAAGAGGTGGATATAGCGATTATCACGGCCCAGGATCTCAAGCCTGAGTTCGAGTCCTGTCTGTTAATTAGAGAGCAGATGGTGGTAGCTTCAAGCCCTGAACACCCCTTGGCCACAAACGGGGCCGTAACGCTGGAGCAGTTTTTCGCCCATGAGTTAGTGATGTTCAAACCCGGTTATTTTCATCGTGAATGGATGCTGAGCCGAGCCAGAGAGCTGCAACTCGAGCCTAGGATCGCCTTTGAAACCAACCTGATAAACCTGATAAAACAGATTGTAAGTCAAGGATTTGCCGTCACCAGTGTGTTGGAAATGGTGGTCAATGAAAGAGATGACATCATAGCCCTGCCCTTCGCACCTCCTGTACATCTCGACCTGCATATTGCCTGGAAGAAACAGCGCCCGGTAAGCCAGGCCGACCGGGCCTTTGTGGAGTTTTTGCTGGCCAATAAGTAAGAGCTTCACCTCTGTTCAAATCCCTTGTTTGAGAAAATGAATGAAATTTGTAGGGTATAGTAGCCATTACAAAATTCAAAAGGCAGAAGCCAAAGCTTCTGCCCTTCTTCTACTCAAACCACTATAAGTATTCATAGCGGTTTATCAAACAAGGAAAACTCTTATCGAACTTGATTACCAAGGTTGATAAAAATCCTGCGCTAAGTCCAATTCAGCTCTGAGAACCTGAGGATGTTGCTTCAACGACTCCAGTAACTTCAACAGGTCCACACCTTCTGGGACAGCCAACAAGGTAAGATTATTATCGCTTTGCCAATCCAAACGTAGATTATAACTTTGCGAAAAATCAGCAGCTGATACGCCATCAGCCAATTTTACAATCAGCTTTCCCGTAGGTATGGCGATAACCTTGCCATCACTATTAACTAGAGGCTGATCTTTTATCAGCGTATCTGCGATAACAATCTTATCGCCGGATTTTACCAACAAGGTGTCCTTATTTGGCTTAGCAGGAAGCATCTTTTGCAACGTAGACCCCTCCTTAGGTAAAGGAGCTGCATGCAATATAAGAGGCATGGTTGTAATGAGTAATGCCGCAACCGTCATTGTGATACTTTTCATGTCCATTCTCCTTATGATGCTTTGACAGCCTGATGACCGTGAATACGCAAAGACCAAGATTTGAGTATGCCATTGGCCTCATTATCCATTAGCTCTTCTTCAACGTTAGTTCTTCCAACCCGGTAAATGTATCCCAGCTCGCCGCTATTAACGTCGATAACTCTCAGAGTCCAATCTCCTTTGGCGCTCTCACCATAGAAAGCATTGGACAACATGGGGGTATTTTCATATCCGGGAGCATTATCAAGTACACCGTTAATAAAGCCATTGTACGGTGTCATCAAGACGCTGCGGGTACCTGACGGTGAAATCAATTCTACAGCTAGATCTGCTAAACGTTTATGATCTGCCGAAAGTGTAATTTGAACTCCTTCAACCACCCAGTCCGAGCCAAAATTCTGGACATCACTGACGCCTTTCAAAGATCCATCGGGAATAGCCTCATTCAGATCTTTATGAGTTTGCCAATCACTCACCTGATACTCGCCAAGTTCCACCTTGTAGTCCTTAGCCATGGCAACAGCCTTACTGACATCGATACGGCCGAAACCATAAAAATCATGAAACTTGAACCCTGCAGCATTAGTAAACCAAGCAGGCACAGCTTCATACACTGGAGAATTAGCAGCATCGTTCAGTGGAACTCTGATAGCGGCAATATCAGCATCTACTTGAGTAGATGTTGATGCCAGAATATGCCTAATATCACGCCATGAAAGTGATGGGTTGGCACTCATAATCATGGCGACTGCACCACTGGCATTTGGCGCCGCTGCCGAAGTTCCGTTCATGGTAGAGCGATAGTCACACTCTAAGTTGAGTGGGTGTAGGCCGCCGTCAAAAGGCGTTCCTGGGCGTTCTTCGGCCACCGAACTCCCCTTGTCACCAGGGCGGGATCCCACTTTAAATTGAACTTTTACGGTTGGTCATGATCTGATCTGCCTTGCCCTTAATCCACAGATGACCATGACCCTTTTGAAACAACTAGAACAGATTACCGATCCCCGTAAGGACATCAATCTAAAGCATAATTTAGTGGATGTGGTGTTCCTGACACTCAGTGCTATCCTCAGCGGTGCGACTGGGTGGAAGTCCATTCAGGAATTCGGAGAAGAACAGCTAGATTGGCTCCGTCTGTACCGAAAATTTGAAAATGGCATCCCTAAAAGGCATTGTATCAGTAATATAATCAAAGCATTGGACAGCGAACTGCTCCTTCAAGCCATATTTGGCTGGATCAATGAGCAACGGCAAACGGAAGGGAAAACCGTTATCGCGCTGGATGGAAAAACCCTGCGCGGGGCGTGGAGTGAGGATGCTAAGAATGCACTCCATGTTGTCAGCGCATTTGATGTCGGCAACGGCATTACACTTTACCAAGACAGTTCACATTCTAAAGGGAAAGAAGCTGAAGTCGCCCGCAACATGATTGATGCTATGGCACTGGATAATGCCGTTCTGACGCTGGATGCACTGCATTGTCAGGTGTCTACCATGAACAAAATTAAACAGGGGAACGGTGATTTCATTATTCAGCTCAAGTCGAACCAGCCGGGATTATTTGAAGCAGTCAAAACCAGCTTCAGTAAAGCGTATGAGCAGCCAGAACTGGCTATATTTGAGCAGTTCAACATGGGTCATGGCCGCAGGGAGCGCCGAACAGTCATGCAGATAGAAGCAGAATTATCAGCGGAACTTAAGAAAAAGTGGCCGCACATCACCTCATTTATCGAAGTTGCCAGTGAACGGACAGTCGATGGAATAACATCATGTTCTTCACGCTGGTATGTCAGTTCCTTACCGCTCAATGCCGAAGAGGCCGCGAGGACTATTCGAGAGCATTGGGGGGTAGAAAATCAGCTCCATTGGGTGCTGGATGTGGTCTTCCGCGAAGATGCGCTGAAGGTAACGGATCCTGATGGCGCAAAGCATCTCGCCCTATTTAACCGAGCGGCTCTGAGTGCGATAAGGCAGCACCAAGGCAAAAAAGACAGTCTGGCAGGTAAGCGCCGCCGTGCTGGTTGGAGTCCTACATTTCGCTCAGAGTTGTTATTTGGTTAAGATATAAGCAAAGTGGAATCCCGCCCTG
>NZ_JBKORJ010000041.1:0-57310 GCF_047314585.1 Shewanella sp. BJSY2023SW005 | reverse complement strand
AGTTGCATAAAAAAATCCGATGACATGGGGTCATCGGATTTTGATCCTTTCAGTGAGATCGTCAAGCGATCTGTCTTAACTGATCGGCATTACGCATTGCGGGCTTTTTTATTGCTTTTTCAGTAATGGCTGGCCTGCTCGGGTGGTGAAAACTTGTATCCCACACCCCATACAGTGGTCACTATGGGCTCACTCTTGGGACATGCGGCCAATTTGGTGCGCAGGCGGTTGATATGGCTGTTGACCGTGTGTTCGTAGCCCGCATAGTTTGACCCCCAAACGCCTTGCAATAGTTGCATCCGGCTGAATACCTGTCTCGGCCGCTTGGCCATAAACAGCAAGAGATCAAACTCTCTGGCGGTTAACTGCAGTGGCCGGCCAAAGGCCTTGACCTCGCGGGTAGCACTATTGATGCTGAGGCCGTTGAATTCGAGTTGCTGACCCGGCAGCTTGATGTATTCGCCCCGTCTGAGCCAGGCCCTGATCCGGGCACGTATCTCCAAAGTGCCACAGCTTTGAAGCAGGTAGTCATCGGCACCGGCCTCAAGAGCCAGAACCACATCGGCCTCGTTGTCGGACTCCCCCAGAAGCAATAGCGGCAGATTCGGATACTCTTGCCTGAGCATCTGACAACGGCCGAGCATGTCACCATCAGGCAGTTGGCGTGTCATGATCAACAGAGCCAGAGGTTTACTCGCCAGCAGTCTTCTGGCCTGTTGAAAACTCGTCGCTTGCCATAGCTGGCAGCCCAGAGTCTCGAGATTGAGGCGTTGGATATCGGCCAGGCTCTGATCATGGGCAAGCAGCAGGATCTGCGGTGTGCTGGAAGGGATCATCTTGGGCTCCGAATCAACTCTGGGTATTGGAGTTGACCCGGCGCCGCGGGGTTTTCTTTCAGGCTCTTATCTTGGGAGCAAAGCGCTGAAGACTAGGACTTACGGTAGATCATTATCTTGAGCACCGGATTATCGAACCTGTGCGAGGGCGTCAAGACCGAGTCGGCCAGGCCGTCATCGGCCGAGATAACCCCAGGATGGAGATGCACTCTATCGACATCATCCCTGGCACTGTTAAAGCCTTCACCGCCATCGGCCGGGCCGGGAATACTGCCTTTGGTTTCTGAGTTGGCTTCTGTGCCGGCATCATAGGCGGGAGCAAGCAGTTGCAAGCTCTCATTGGCTGCCAGGTTACTCAGGTCTACCTGCTGAATGCCACTGAAAGCGTCATTGGTATTCACCAGCATAGTGACCAGGGCCAAGGTCATATTCTCTTCTGAGGTCAGGTTCAGGCTGAAGTCCTGGGCCATCCCGGGGGCCAGCGGAGCCTCTGCGCTCATCAGTGTGTGCACTCCGCTGATATTGGCCAACTCGCTGCTGTCGCCACCTTCTGCGAGTCGCTCGAGTGCCAGGCTTGCCGGCGAGCCGTTTTGCCAGAGTTGCAGCTCTTTGTCGGTAGTCAACAGGGCGATAGGTGATAGAGGTTGGTTAGCGGTCAGGTTGGCCACCCGGATATCGAAGTTGCTGGTAGCAGGCTCAGGTTCCGGTGGCTGGGGTGGCGTGCCGGGATGGTCATTGTCCGAGCAGGCGGTCAGCATTACCAATGCCAGTATCAGGGGCAGGGCAAAGACTCGGGCCAGGGTCGCTTCTTTAGGGCTTGTAGTGTTCATCTGCCGCTCCTTTATTTGACGGTAACGATCAAGGCGGCAACCGGGTTCAGCCAGCGATGGATACGGCTGTCGACATCGCTGATGCCGCCATTGGGATCTGTATCCCCGAGTAGTCCCGGGTGGATATGCACCCTGTCATTGCTCGAGTCGTCCATCACGCCGGTGCCGTTCTGGCCGCCCATACCATCGGGCGCCGCCGGAATACCGGGAACTCCAGGCGCGCCGCCACCGGTAATCTGCTCGTCGTTGGCTTCTGTCCCGGCATCGTAGGCATTGAGATAGAGGGTATAGCTGCCCGGAGTGCTGGGTATTTCCCAACCGTCCAAGCCGACAAAGGCATCATTGGTGGGCAGCAGCATGGCCACCAGACTCAGATGTGTCAGGGCGCCGCTATCCAGCATTACCTTTTCAACCTTGGCGCCAGGGGCCAGTAAGCCGGCGGCTGGGTTGGCCACAATCACGCCGTTGTTGGCTGTGACTGCCAGTTGCAGTTCGCTGATATCTCCGCCTTCGGCCATCTTCTGCAGGGCAGAGCTTGCGGGCTCTCCGGCTTGAAACAGGTGACTGTTGCCGTCATGGGCGGCGATAAGCAAGGGGGTAAAGTGGTTGCCATGGGTCAGGTTGTTGATACTTATCTCCAACTGGGCGGCTTGGGATAACTGGCTCAGTGGCAGTGTGCTCAACAGCAGTGGCAGTAGTAACTTGGGTTTCATCGGCTTGCTCCTTCTTATGGGGATAAGTCTAGTGTTTACCCTGGAGTTCACCTCAAGGTCGCCGGTTTATCACGAAAGCTTCACTTTTTCGGGGCGGGGAATGGCTAATCTACGGCGATTGGGATTTTCAATTTTGCAAATTGTGCTCAAAAGCACATACCTAACCGCCTTTTACTGCGCCAAATCAACACAATTGGATAACAGTCAGGGCAAGCTGGTGCAGTTTGTCGCGGGCAAAGTGGCGGCAAACGGGCAATGACGCCAGTCAAGAGTTTTAACCGGACGTTAAATGAGGTATGTTGCCTGCCGGAGTCCGGCCATTCTTGGTATCCGGTAACAATCAGCCGTGGTTTAAGATGCACATTGGCAAAAAAATAGGCGTATTTATCCTGGGGTTTTGTATTCCTGCCCTGCTTGCGGTCGCCTACAGTTTGAATTTTTGGTTTGAATACAGTCTGGGTCAGTTCCGGCAGCAAACGCTGGAGCATGAGTATGTCGGAATTGAGCAGCAGTTTACCCGTGAGTCCCGGCGCCTGTTACAACTGGCGCGCCTCTATGTTCCCATTCTTCAAACGCCGGGCGAGTCGCTGCAGAAAGGTTGGCTGGAGGGGTTGCAGTCTTCCAATATCAGTTTGTTTCATCTGCATCAGGGTAAGGTGACGGCGCTGGCAGACGGCAAGACCCGGGTGTCCGGGCAGATAATCCCTCCAGCCGGACTCTTCTCCACCCTGGACAAGGAAGCCTTTGGCGCCGTGATAGTCAATGAGCAACCTTTGCAGCTGGGGTTCTATCGTTTCGATGATGACGAGGCTCTGATAGTCACTCGTTTACTGACCCCTGCGCACCTGCAGAGCCTGGGACAGGCTGACCTTATCCATTCCGTGGCGCTGGCACCGCTGCAACAGCAGGTGAGCCCGGGGCAACATCTTAAGCTGGCCAGTCAAATCCAAGTGCCCACCCTTATTGGGCCTGTGCTGGCGCTGCAGGTTAAACAACAAAGAGACGCCTTCGAGCGGCTGGAATGGCAAAGCCTGTTGGTTGTCATGCTGCTGTTGCTAGGCGGCATGCTGATGGTGGCCGCCGGTTATCTCTGGCTGCGACGCGGCTTGCTGAAACCTTTCGACCGTTTGATGACAGAGCTGAAGGAGATAGATCCCAGCGCCAGACGCTATACCCATGTCAGCGGCAGCGGCGGCGCCGAGTTCAAGGTGTTGGCCGACAGGATCAACAACCTGTTGCTGCGGATTTTTCAGCAGAAAGAGCGTTCCCGAATCACCCTGGAATCCATTGCCGAAGCCGTGATCCTCACCAACAATAAGGCCAGGGTGATCTATCTCAATCCTCAGGCTGAATCCCTACTCGGGCTGCGCAGTCAACAGGCTTTGGGGCGGACTCTGGATACCCTGCTCAAAAGCGATAATCAACTGGACGAAGAACTGCTCAACTTTATGTCCAGCGGCAGCCGGGTTCCCGAATACAGCAAGGTCACTCTGCAGATGCAGCAGCCGAGAATCATGGAGCGGGCGGTCAGCAACCTCTGCAATCACAAGGGCCAGGTGATAGGCGTGGTGACTGTGCTGCGGGACATTACCCAGGAGGAAACCCTCAAACAGCAACTGAGGTTGAAGGCCAGTGTCGATGGTATTACCGGGCTTTACAACCGCAGCGCCTTTGAAGAGCGGCTGCCGGGATACGCCGAAGGCACCGAGACCCTGGCACTCTGTTATCTGGATCTGGAGCAGTTCAAGCTTATCAATGACAACTGCGGCCATGACGCCGGCGATCAGATGCTGGTCATGGTTGCCAGAGCCATAGAGTCCTGTCTGCAGGGTGACGAGATGTTGGCCAGACTCGGTGGTGATGAATTTGGCTTGGCTATCCGTAACCGCAGTGCTCTGGAAGTTGCCAGGTTCTTAAAGCAGGTGGTGAGGCAGGTTTGTCTGCAGATCTTGCCCTGTGGCGGCGCCCATTACCGAGTCGGGGTCAGCTGTGGCGTGGCCTTCCATAGAGGCCCTTGCTCTGCGCCCGCCGAGCTGCTCAAGGATGCCGATATCGCTTGTCTGGCGGCCAAGCGCAAGGGCAGTAGTCAAATTCACTTCTTCGATGATCGCAACAAAGAGCTGGCCAATGAACGCAATGCCCCCAAGTGGGCGGTGCGTATTGCCAGAGCCATAGAGGATAAAGAGCTGCTGCTCTATTTCCAGCCGATTAAAGGACTCAACGGCTGCTGTCGCCGTCAAAGGCTGGAGATCTTGCTGCGGATCCGCGACAACAGTGGTCGTATTCTGCCTCCGGCACAGTTTATTGCGGCGGCGGAGCGGTTCAAGTTGATGCCGGAAGTCGATAGGGAAGTGATCCGCAAGGCGTTCCTCTGGCTATCCGAGCATCCTCAGCTATGGCCGGAGATCTGTATCTCCATCAACCTTTCGGGAAACAGCCTGGGCAGTGAAGGTATGCTGGATTACATCGCCGAGATGCAGGGACGCTATGGCATTCCCAGCTCCTGTGTCTGCTTTGAGATCACAGAGACCAGTGCTATTCAGAACCGAACCCGGGCGATGGAGATGCTCAACCAATTGCGCCGCTTGGGATTTGCCTTTGCTCTGGACGACTTTGGCAGTGGCTTTGCTTCATACGGCTACCTGCGGGAGCTGCCGGTGGATTATGTGAAGATAGATGGCTGCTTTGTCCGGCATCTGGCGACCAATGCCAGGGACTATGCGATAGTCAAATCGATTCACGATGTGTGCCGGGTCATGGGCATAGAGACAGTGGCTGAGTTTGTCGAAAACCAGGAGATCATGGATAAGCTGCTGGAGATAGGGGTCGACTATGCCCAGGGGTACGCCATTGGGCGCCCCAAACCTCTGGAGCAGTTTTTGCAATGGGAGAAGCGCCATGAGCGCCGGCAGCAGGGATTGCACTTGCAGGAGGAGTATGCGAGCTTAGCCTGATAACTTCGACTGACAATGGACTGCAGATGGAAGGACTTGCTGATAAGGTCATAGTGATTACCGGCGCCTCGGAAGGTATTGGGCGGGCGCTCGCTCTGGCACTGGCGCCGCTTGGCGGACAACTGGTACTCAGTGCCCGCAATGAATCCAGGTTGCGTACCCTGGCGATGGAGGTCGAGTCGGTCGGCGGTGCGCCGTTGGTGGTTTGTAGTGATATCGGGCGACAACAGGACTGTGAAGCCTTGATAGCCACGGTTATCGAACGCTTCGGGCGGCTGGATATACTGATCAACAATGCCGGCATGACCATGTGGAGCCGCTTCGATGAGCTCAAGCAGCTGGACATCCTCGAACAGCTGATGCGGGTCAATTATTTGGGACCGGCGTGGCTGACCCATGCAGCACTGCCGCATCTTAAGGCTTCCCAAGGACAAGTGGTGGTGGTGGCTTCCGTGGCCGGTCTGACCGGGGTGCCAACCCGCAGTGGTTATGCCGCCTCCAAACATGCTGTCGTGGGCTTTTTTGATTCACTGCGAATCGAGTTGGCCGAGGACAATGTTGCTGTGACTGTGATATGTCCTGACTTTGTGGTCTCCGAGATCCACCGGCGGGCGCTGGATGGAGAGGGTAAACCGCTCGGAACTTCTCCCATGGCAGAGAGTAAGATCATGACCGCCGAAGAATGCGCGCAGATGATGCTGCCGGTCATAGCCGGGCGGGGGCGAATGTTGATCACCTCCTGGCGTGGTCGTCTGGGGCGTTTTGTCCGCCTTATCGCTCCAGCCTGGGTGGATAATCTTGCCCGTAAGGCAATAGCGTCCGGGCACTAGCCCAAGAATAAATAAGCCTCCGCGTGGGAGGCTTATTTAAGATTACTTTTTGTCGTTGAGGTGCTGGACTATGGTGGCCTTCGCCTCCTCATGGCTGGCCTTGGCGGCTTTGGCCTGAATATGGGCCGTTGCCTTGTGGCCGGTTATATCCTCGGCGATATGCAGCCAATCCGGATGCCAGTAAAACTGGCTGCCTTCCAGTGTCGACCAGTTGTGCACCCCATGAGTTTCACCGTTATATACCAAGTCTTTGATTGAATATCCCATAGTCAGTCTCTCCAAGTTGGAATGGTATTATCATGCGGCCGTCGTGGCCGCATGAGTGTGACGAAGATCTCATTTTAGGTGCGGAAACGGCTGATCAAATGCGCCAGGTTGTGGGCCAACTGACTCAGCTCCTGGCTGGATTGAGACACATGCCCCGTCCCCATGGACACCTTGGAGGCGGCATCACTGATATTGGTGATGTTGACCCCCAACTCACCGGTAACCGCTGTTTGCTGCTCGGTGGCACTGGCCACCTGAATCGCCATGTCGTTGATGATGCCGATCGCGGCACTGATCCTTTCAATCGCATCGCTGGCCTCATTGGCGCAGCGAACACTGCCCTGCATCCGCTCGCGGCTCTTTTGCATCACTTCGTTGGCGTGCAGAGCTCTTTGCTGCAGCTGTTCTATGGTGCCTTTGATTTCCAGCGCCGAGCTTTGGGTACGGCTGGCGAGTGTGCGCACTTCATCGGCCACCACGGCAAAGCCTCTTCCTGCCTCACCGGCCCGGGCGGCTTCGATGGCGGCGTTGAGGGCCAATAAATTGGTCTGCTCTGTTATCTGGGCGATCACTTCCAGCACCATGGCAATGGAATCTGAGTCTTTTTGCAACTGGCCTATCACTTCGCTGGCGGCGGTGATTTCCGCATCCGAGCTTTGAATGGTATCCAGTGTCTGCAGCACCACTTGTTGGCCCTCTGTGGTGGCCAGCACCCCTTGGTTGGCCTGATCGGCGGTTTGGGTGGTGTTGCGGGAGATATCGGCAATCGAGCTCTGCAGCTCTGTCATGGCGGTAGCCACCTGATCGACCTCAGAGCGCTGTTGTTGCATCTCTTCGGCGGCTTCGGCGGCGACTGTAGTCATCTCTTCCACGGCGGCGGCCAGTTGCACCGAGGCCGCGCCTATCTGGGAAATCATCTCATGCAGAGTGTTACGCATCTGTCCCAGGGTTTCGGCCAGGTGTTTGAACTCGCTGCTGCTGAATTTTTCCATCGGAATTTCGGTTGCGAGATCGCCAGAGGCTATCTGCTCCAGCACTTGTGTTGTGGCGCCAAGGGGGATAAAAATTCGCCGCAGCAGGAACCAGCCGGCTCCCAATGCCAGAGTCACAAAGAGGCAGAAGACGATGACCAGACTGCTGCTGAGGGATTGAATTGCCTGTTTACTGGCGCTTCTGGCAGAGCTGACCTTATTGGTTTCCAGTTCCATCAAGGCTTTGAGTTCGGTCTCGACATTGTTGTAAATATGCCAGGACTCCATGGAGGTCAGCATGTTGGCGGTGTTTTCCGGCAGGTCGCTGCTGTCTCGATCCAAAAACTGTTTATGCAGTCCCATAAAGGCCTGCAGTGGCGCATCCAGCTTGTGCAGTTGCACCAGGGTATCTTGCCCGGCACCCTGTTTCAGTTGCGCCAGCGCCGAGTTGATCGCCAGGGTCTGATCCTGCAGGTACTGACGTGACTCCTCACTCATGGGGGCATTCAGTACCCGTCTCAAGCTGTATCCCAGCTGTTCCCGTCTGAGGCCGGATACCAGTTGCAGCAAAGAGGCGGCCTGATCATTGCTGTGGTACTCCCGCTCCAGCAGGCTTATCTGGCTTTTCACCTCCTGCAGGTGATAGGCAATGGTGCCCAATGACAGGCAAAACAGCGCCAGCAGCGCGGCAAACAAGGTGATCAACAACTTGCGCAAAGAAAGATTGGAAAAGATGGCTTGGTTCACAACCCGGCTCCAAAACAAATGTATGAAATATATAGTGAATGTTTCAAGATCCTAGGTGTTTGTCCGGATGCAAACTGTAAGTTGTGGCAATTTAATAGGTAATTGTTTTAATTTTTAGTATTTTCGATTGTTTATATTGTTAAGTAATTATTTAGTAATGATTTAATATCAATGCCAAATGCAGTGTCTTGTTTGTGGTCAAAGCAGGAGGAATACAGATAGAGCCGACTCTGCTGTGCCCACTGCATCTGAGTCCAGTTCAGTCAGTAGCCTGCCAAGGCGCGTAGGAGCTATGGGTCTTTCCTGCTATAATGCGCGCTCGTTTTTGTGGAGGCGCGAATGGACGTATCTTCTTTATTGGATGGCCTGAATGACAAGCAGCGTGAGGCGGTAGCCGCACCTCAATCCAGCATGCTGGTGCTCGCCGGTGCCGGCAGCGGCAAGACCCGGGTACTGACTCACAGGATTGCCTGGCTGCTGCAGGTGGAAAACCAGAGCCCATACTCCATTATGGCGGTGACCTTCACCAATAAGGCGGCCGCCG
Organism: Shewanella sp. BJSY2023SW005; assembly: GCF_047314585.1. Lineage (NCBI taxonomy): Bacteria > Pseudomonadati > Pseudomonadota > Gammaproteobacteria > Alteromonadales > Shewanellaceae > Shewanella > Shewanella sp. BJSY2023SW005. The sequence goes on along the minus strand of NZ_JBKORJ010000041.1, from coordinate 48,618 downwards.
AGATGCGGGAGAGGGTGGAGAAGATAGTCGGCAACCATATGGGCCGCATGTGGATTGGTACTTTCCATGGTCTGGCCCATCGTCTGCTGCGCACTCACTGGCAGGATGCCGGCCTGCCGCAAAATTTTCAGATCCTCGACTCGGATGATCAACTGCGGCTGCTCAAGCGCATCCTCAAAAGCCTGAATCTGGATGAGAAACAGTATCCGCCGCGTATGGTGGCCGGCTATATCAACGGCAAGAAGGATGAAGGGCTAAGGCCGAAACATCTGGATGGCGGCCTCTTCCCCATGGAGCAGAAACTGGTACAAATCTATCAGGTGTATCAGGAGTCCTGTGATCGCGCCGGGCTGGTAGACTTTGCCGAGATACTCTTGCGGGCTCACGAGCTGTTTCTCAACAAGGAACATATTCTGGCCCACTATCAGGACAGGTTCCGCAATATTCTGGTGGATGAGTTTCAGGACACCAACGCCATTCAATATGCCTGGATCAGAGTATTGGCAGGCAAGAGCGCCAATGTGATGATAGTGGGCGACGATGACCAGTCCATCTATGGCTGGCGTGGCGCCCAAGTGGAAAACCTGCACAAGTTTTTACAGGATTTTCCCAATGCCGAAACTATTCGCCTGGAGCAAAACTATCGCTCCAGCGGCAATATTCTCAAGGCCTCCAACGAACTTATCGCCAACAACCCGGATCGGCTGGGCAAACAGCTGTGGACTGAAGATGTCGATGGTGAGCCGATCTCAGTTTACTGTGCCTTCAATGAGATGGATGAAGCCCGCTTCATCATAGGCCGCATTGGCGACTGGCAGGACAAGGGCGGCAGTCTCAGTGACTGCGCCATCCTCTATCGCAGTAATGCTCAATCACGGGTATTGGAGGAGGCCTTGCTGCACAAGGGGCTGGCCTATCGCATCTATGGCGGCTTGCGCTTCTTCGAGCGTCAGGAGATCAAGGATGCCATGGGATACCTGCGCCTGATTGCCAACCGCGACGATGACGCCGCCTTCGAGCGGGTGGTCAACACTCCCGCCAGAGGCATAGGCGATCGCACCCTGGATATTCTCAGAACCACGGCCCGGCAGCAGCAATTGACCCTGTGGCAGGCCTGCGTCCGTTTGTTGGAAGAGAAGGTCTTGGCCGGCCGCGCCGCCAATGCGGTGCGCAGCTTTATGGACTTGATAGTGCAGCTACGCAGCGACACCGAAGAGCTGCCCCTCTATCGCCAGGCGGATATAGTGATCCAGGACTCCGGGCTCAAGGCCATGTATGAGCAGGAAAAGGGCGAAAAGGCTCAGGCCAGAGTGGAAAACCTCGAGGAACTGGTCACCGCGGCGCGCACCTTCGAAGTGCCGGAAGAGCTGGTGGACATGGGTGAGTTGAATGCCTTCCTGTCCCATGCGGCGCTGGAGGCGGGAGAAGGCCAGGCCGATGCCCACACAGATGCGGTGCAGTTGATGACGCTGCACTCGGCCAAGGGGCTGGAGTTCCCGCTGGTGTTTATGGCCGGTGTTGAAGAAGGGCTGTTCCCCAGCCAGTTGTCGCTGGAAGAGGGCGATCGTTTGGAAGAAGAGCGGCGCCTGTGTTACGTGGGCATGACCCGCGCCATGCAGCAGCTGTATATCACCTATGCCGAGTCACGCCGCATCTATGGCCGTGAAAACTACTCGCGGCCGTCGCGCTTTATCAAGGAGATCCCGCCTCAGTACCTGCAAGAGATCCGTCTCAAGGCGCAGGTGGCAACTCCCATGGCCAATAACAGGTTCAGCAAGTCGCAAAGCAGCTTCAACGACACGGGCTTCAATGTTGGCCAACGGGTGCTGCACCCCAAATTCGGTGAGGGGATAGTGACCAATTTTGAAGGTCAGGGAGCACAGGCCAGGGTGCAGGTGAATTTCGATGACTTCGGCAGCAAGTGGTTGGTGGTGGCCTACGCCAAGTTAACTGCTTGTTGACAGCTCGGGTAGGAAAATTCGCGTTTTGCGGTGTCAATCACACTGTTGCTGAGTCATAATGCTTGGCAAATTTAAGGCTGAGATGTGTTGGAGAGCCTACCGATGAACTTGAGGGAAAAAATTGATGTCTATGCCCGTCTGTCGCGTCTGGACAGACCCATAGGAACTTTTCTGCTGCTGTGGCCCTGTTTAATGGCGCTGTGGTTGGCGGCCGGGGGCTTACCGGATCTCAAGGTGCTGATCATCTTTATCGTAGGTGTGTTTGTGATGCGTGCCTGTGGCTGCATCATTAACGACTATGCCGACCGCGAGCTGGATACCTATGTCGAGCGCACCAGGTCCAGACCCTTGGCCAGTGGTGAGGTCACGGTCAAAGAAGCGCTGGGCCTGTTTGTGGTCATGGGGCTGTTTGCCTTTGGTTTGGTGCTGTTGCTCAACCCTCTGGTGGTTAAACTCTCCCTTGTCGGCATGCTGCTGACCATTATCTATCCCTTCACCAAGCGCTACACCAATATGCCGCAGATGTTCCTCGGCATAGTCTGGAGCTGGTCGATTCCCATGGCCTATGCCGCCCAGACAGGTGAAGTGCCTGTCGAAGCCTGGTGGCTATTTGCCGCCAACTGGTTCTGGACTGTCGCCTACGACACCATGTATGCCATGGTGGACAGGGACGATGACCTCAAGGTGGGGATCAAGTCCACCGCCATTCTGTTCGGCCGTTACGACAGGCAGATCATCGGCCTGTTTCAGTTGGCGGCGCTGGCCTGCTTTATGACTGCAGGTTATGTGGCCGAGCGAGGTGCCCTCTATCTGGTGGGGCTGCTGGCCTTTATCGGCTTTGGGCTTTATCAGCAGAGGCTGATTTACGACAGACAGCGGGCTCCCTGCTTCAAGGCATTTCTCAACAACAACTGGGCGGGTATGGCCTTGTTTGTCGCCTTGGGGATGGATTACCTGCTCTGAACGACACTGAGTTTTACTGTCAACGCCGCGATTATCGCGGCGTTTTTGCTGGCGCAAACAACCGCCAACCGTTAGTCTGAACAGCCGGATGATTGAACCAAGCAGCGGGAATAGCGCCGCTGAGGACTGAAGCAAGCAAGAAGGAGTCTTGGTATGTTGATAGAACAACTCTTTGGTATTGAATTGCCGCTTATTCAAGCCCCCATGGCCGGCGCTCAGGGCGTGCCGCTGGCATTGGCCGTCGCTTCCGCCGGTGCGCTTGGTTCTATTCCCTGCGCCATGTTATCCCATGACAAACTCAAGCTGGCGCTAGAGAGCTTCAGGCGCCAGAGTGACCGGCCGGTAAACCTCAACTTCTTCTGCCATAAGCCACCCGAGGAACAAGTCGAGCGTTTGCATGCCTGGCTGCAGCAACTGGCGCCCTATTACCGTGAATTCGAGGTCGAAGATCTCGGCGGTGGCGCCGAGCGGCGTCCCTTCGATGCCGAGGTTGCCGCGGTTATAGAACCCTTTCGTCCCGAAGTGGTGAGTTTTCATTTCGGGCTTCCCTCCACCGAACTGATGCTCAGGGTCAAGAGCTGGGGCACCAAGGTGATTGCCTCGGCAACCAGCGTCGCCGAGGCCAAGTGGCTCGAATCCAGAGGCGTGGATGCCATCATAGCTCAGGGCCTGGAAGCCGGTGGTCACAGAGGCCATTTCCTCAGTGATGATTTGACCGAGCACAGTGGTACCTTTGCCCTGCTACCGCGCCTGGTACAGGCGGTGAAGGTGCCCGTGATTGCCGCCGGTGGTATTGCCGACGCCGCCGGAGTGCAGGCGGCCATGGCTTTGGGAGCGGCCGGGGTGCAGGTGGGTACGGCCTATCTCTTGTGCCCGGAGGCCGAGATCAGTGAACTGCATCGCCAAGCGCTGAAAGATCCGCAAATGAATCGCCATACGGCGCTGACCAATCTCTACAGTGGCCGTCCGGCCAGAGGCATAATGACCCGTTTGATGCGTGAGTTGGGGCCTTTGGGGCAAGCGCCGGATTTCCCATTGGCGGCCAATGCCATTGCGCCGCTGCGCGCTGCGGCAGAAGCACGCGACTGCAGTGATTTCAGCCCGCTCTGGTGTGGTCAGAATCCGGAGGGATGTCGGGAAATTCCCGCCGCCGACTTGACACGTGAGTTGATGGCGGCCTTTATCAGGGCTTGAGCTTTTTCTGGTCTAGTGTATGTAACTGCCTGTATCATTGCGAATTAGTCACTCCTGCAACCGGCGGAGTGACCCTATCTTTAGATGGACTGCAATCAAAGCTTTGACTGCGGCGTGGAGCCGCAATAGGGAGATATAGATGAAAAAATCACTTGCTCTGGCGCTGCTGGCCCTGATGGTCAGTGCCAACGCCGCGGCCCGCGACACCATAGCCCAGTATCCGGTGCAGGAACTGCTGCAGACCGAGAAGGCCAAAGAAGCCCTTTACGATGTGCCACTGTATTTTGCCACTCAGGCTCACCCGGAGATCAGCAAGAGCTATGGTGAGGTGATCACCAATAAAAAGACCAATGCCTTTGGCAAGTCGGATCGCGAAGCCTGTGAGTGGGTGATGTTGAGTGCGCTAAAGGCGTTGCAGGAGCGCGCCGAGCGTGAGGGGATGGACGCTGTGGTCAATATCCAGTCCTATTACAAGAAGCGTGAGTTTGCCAGCGAGACCGAATATGAGTGTGGCGCCGGTGCCATCATGGCCGGGGTGGCACTGAAAGGGACTCTAGTGAAGTTCTAACCACTTTAACTCACTGACAAAGCAGACCAGGAGGTCTGCTTTTTTTGTAGCTGAATTCTGCTTCTCTGTCGTCCCGAGTCAGTCGAATGCTCGATCAAGGCACCACTTTATGGCGATTGGTATAAGGTTAATAGAGTGACTCTCGGGAATAAAAGATGAAATATCTCCTTTGCAGTTTATTGCTGCTGGTTTTTCCTGCCACGGCAACCTGGTATCCGGTCAAGGTGCGTGCCGATGGTGAAGAGCAATTGTATAAGCCGCTGGTGCGGGCCAACAAAGCCTGGCGCCTCTGCGCCCTTTTGCCCCACGGTAAAGATCATTATTGGTGGGGTGTCGCCTGGGGCTTGGCCGAGGAAGCGGACAGACTGGGCGTCGAGATAGGTATTTATGATGCCGGTGGCTACACTGAGGCGGAGCGGCAACTGCGCCAGCTAGATGAATGCGAGGCTCGCGGTGCCCAAGGTTATATTCTGGCGGCCGTCTCGGCGGAGCTTTTTAATGCTGAATTGCCGAGGCTCAGGGCCAAGGGCGCCAGAGTTGTGGATCTGGTCAATGGTATTAACAGTAATCAGGTAGACAGTCGCTCGTTGGTGTCATTTGTCGATATGACTCAAGCCGCGGTGCAATATCTGTTTGCCGCCAGTGGCAGACAGGATTTCAGCCTGGCCTGGTTTCCCGGCCCTTCGGGAGCGGCTTGGGTGATGGATGCCGAGCTGGGGCTAAAACAAGGGCTTAGCGGTTCCCAAGTCGAGCTGATTGAAGGCGGTTATGGTGTCACTGAAACCTTTGTGCAGGCCGACTTGGTGCGGGCGCTGACCCGGCGCTTTCAGGCTGATTATCTACTGGGCAATGCAGTGGCGGCCACTGTGGCGGCCAGAATGTTTCCCGGACGGGTGTTGGCATTTTACAGTAATCCGCAAACCATGGCCTTGGTCGAGCAGGGCAAGTTGATGGCAACAGTGACAGACTCACCTGTACTGCAGGCGAGAATTTCGGTTGATTTGGCGGTGAGGCTGCTGCAGGGCGAAAAAGTGCCTGGGCGGGTCAGCCCGGAGATCCGGGTAGTCACCCCGCAAAACATCTCTGAGCTGGATATGAGTCAGACCCTGCCCCCTGAAGGACAATGGATGACCTACAGGGAGCTGAGCAAACTCGAGGGGGCTAAACCAGACCCTTGAGGTTGGCCGGACGATAATAGACAGACTTGAGCACTTTGCCTTGGCGCACTGTCTTGCCGGTCATTTCCACATCCTTGGCGCACTTGGCTATCAGGAAATCGCCCTGACGGCTGCCGACAATTTCCACTCCTTGCTTGGCATAGTGAGCCACAGTATCCGCCAGTTCCTGCTCATTGCGGCATACCTTGCTCATGTTGCTGGCATGTACCTCATCCCAGCAGGGCTCAAAGTCGATAGCCTTGTTGGCGGCAACCTGCAGCAGCAGATCTATCAGGTAGCTGATCTCCAGTCTCTCTCCGACTTGGGTGCAGCCCAAGTGTACCAAGCGGCCCATCAACACATACACGCTGTCGACTATGGCGTCGGCCTGTTCAACTTTATCGCCGGCCTCGGCCAGTTCGGTCAGCTCTTCGCTGATAAGTGAGGTGTGCAGTGTGTCTGCCTTGGCATCCAGGGTGTCAGGAGAGTTGACCGGGAGGTCGAAAGTGGCGCGAAATTCCTGAATATCACGGTAGAGCTTGCTGTACAGCTCTTGAGTCAGCAGAGTCAGTTTCATAGCTTGGGTTCCAGCTTGGGCAAAGGAGAGGATGATAAAGAATGCGCGCGCCGAAGGCAAAAAAGCGCCGTAAAAAAGCCTCCCGAAGGAGGCTTTTTGAGGTGAAAATCAGAGAATGAAGCGACTCAGATCTTCATCCTGAACCAGGTTGTCCAGGTGAGCATCGACATATTCGGCATCGATAACAAACTTGCTGCCGGACTTGTCGCTGGCCTCGAAAGAGATGTCTTCCATCAGCCTCTCCATCACAGTGTGCAGCCGACGGGCGCCGATGTTTTCGGTACGCTCGTTGACTTGCCAGGCGGCCTGGGCAATACGGTCGATACCCGACTCGGTAAATTCGATGCTGACTCCTTCGGTGCCCATCAAGGCCACATACTGCTCGGTGAGCGAGGCGTGGGGCTCGGTGAGGATCCGTTTGAAGTCGGAGGCGGTCAGGGCATCCAGCTCGACCCGAATCGGCAGACGGCCCTGCAGCTCGGGGATCAGATCCGATGGCTTGCTCATCTGGAAGGCGCCGGAGGCGATAAACAGAATGTGGTCTGTCTTCACCATGCCGTGCTTGGTGTTGACTGTGCAGCCTTCCACCAGAGGCAATAGATCACGCTGTACCCCTTCGCGGGACACGTCCGGGCCTGAGGTTTCGCCGCGCTTACAGATTTTGTCTATCTCATCGAGGAACACTATGCCGTGTTGCTCGACCAGCTCAATGGCCTGCTCTTTGAGATCTTCCTGGTTGACCAGCTTGGCGGCTTCCTCTTCGACCAGTTGCTTGTAGGCATCCTTGATCTTGAGTTTCTTGCGCTTGCTCTGTCCCTGACCCATGTTCTGGAACAGGCTCTGCAACTGGTTGGTCATCTCTTCCATGCCGGGAGGTGACATGATTTCGACGCCAATTTGCGGTGCCGAGACATCGATTTCGATCTCTTTGTCGTCCAATTGGCCTTCACGCAGTTTCTTGCGGAACACCTGGCGGGTGTGGGACTTGTCCTCGGTTTCCTGATCCCATTCACTCTTTGGCTTGGGCAGCAGGGCATCGAGAACCCGCTCCTCGGCGGCTTCTTCGGCGAGGGTGCGGCACTTCTTCATCTGCTGCTCGCGGGTCAGTTTGACCGCGGCGTCGGTGAGATCGCGGATGATCTGCTCTACTTCCTTACCCACATAGCCCACTTCGGTGAACTTGGTCGCTTCAACCTTGATGAAAGGTGCATTGGCCAGCTTGGCCAGACGGCGGGCGATCTCTGTCTTACCGACACCGGTTGGGCCTATCATCAGAATATTCTTCGGGGTCACTTCCTGGCGCAAGCCGGCATCCAGCTGCATGCGGCGCCAGCGGTTACGCAGGGCTACTGCGACAGAGCGTTTGGCCTTCTGTTGGCCTATGATATGCGCGTCCAGTTCGTGGACGATTTCGCGGGGTGTCATTTCAGACATAGTGCTTCCTCACGCTCGGGATCAGTAATTCAGTTCTTCTATTGTCTTGAACTGGTTGGTAAATACGCAGATATCACCGGCTATGGTCAGCGACTTCTCGGCAATATCACGGGCACCCAGTTCGGTATTTTCCAGCAGCGCCAACGCCGCGGCCTGGGCATAGTTGCCACCAGAACCTATGGCGATAAGATCATGCTCCGGCTGTACCACATCGCCGTTACCTGTGATGATAAGTGAGCTTTCATGATCGGCCACCACCAACATGGCTTCGAGTTTTCTCAAGGCTCTGTCGCTGCGCCAGTCTTTGGCCAGTTCGACCGCCGACTTCATCAAATGCCCCTGATGCATCTCCAGTTTGGCCTCGAAGCGTTCAAACAGGGTAAAGGCATCGGCGGTGCCACCGGCAAAACCGGCCAGTACCTTATTGTGGTACAGGCGGCGTACTTTGCGGGCATTGCCTTTCATCACAGTGTTGCCCAGAGACACTTGGCCGTCGCCGGCGACAACAACCTGATTATTACGGCGTACAGATACGATAGTGGTCACGATAGATCCTCTTCTCGGGCGGACGGCGCGTCCGTCATGGGTCAAATCCCCAGGGTCTGCTGCATGAAACGGCCCATTGGGGGCACAGCAAAGCCAACTAATGAGGTGATAGTTTTCTATATGGGGTTGGGGGCGGAAATATCAAGTGCCCGGCAGCGGCTTTCGTGCTGAAAAACAAAAAGGCTGCAAATCTTATTGTTTGCAGCCTTTAAATTGAGGAGGGGAGTTTAATCTTCCCAGAACCAGATCATACAGCCGTTGAGACCGGCTCTTTGCAGCACGTGGCGCTGCCGCTCGGCATCGCGCTTGCTGTCGTAGGGGCCGAGTACCACCTTGTACCAGACACCGCTGGTGCCTTGCACCTTGCGCACCTGGGCTTCTAGTCCCTGGAAGGCGATCACGGCTTTCATCTCGTCGGCCTGGGACTGCACCCGGAAGGAACCGCACTGCATCTGATAAGGGCGAGATGGCTTGTTGCTCTCTTCCGGCAGATCCACTTCTACCTGTTTGTTTTCCAGTTCCTTGAGGTAGGTCCACTCCTCTTTGGGCTTGGGCGGCAGGGCGTTGGGGTCTTTCTTCTGGGGAACCGGCTTAGTCTGTGGCTGAGGTTGAACCACTTCGGCCTCGGGGGCGCTGCTCTTCAGGCTCCAGAGGAAATAGCCAAAGCCGGCCACCACGGCCACTACCACCACAAGCAACAGCACAGGAAAGCCTTGCCTGGGCTGCGGTTGCTTGCGAGCGCTCCGCTTGGCTGGCTTGCGGGGCTTGGGTTTGCTATTGGCGTAATCGCGTCCCATGGATTACATGCGCTCCAGGGTCTCGATACCCAGTAGTGACAGGCCCTGCTTGAGGGTCTTGGCGGTCAACTGAGACAGCAGCAGACGGCTGTGCTTCTGGGTTTCGTTATCGGCCGCCAGCACGGGGCAGGCTTCGTAGAAGCTGGAGAAGGCGCCGGCCAGTTCGAACAGATAACCACAAAGCACATGGGGTTGGCCCTTGTCGACCATACGGGCAAGGATTTCACCGAATTGGGCCAGCTTGTTGCCCAGCTCTTTTTCCTTGTCGTGTTCCAGAGCGATAACGGCATTGCTCAGATCCACACCTTCGGCCCGCTTGAAAATCCCGGCAACCCGGGTGTAGGCGTACAGCAAGTATGGCGCTGTGTTGCCTTCAAAGCTCAGCATCTGATCGAAGCTGAAGATATAGTCGCTGGCGCGGTTCTTCGACAGATCGGCGTATTTCACCGAGGCGATGCCCACTACCCGGGCGATTTCGGCCAGGGTGTCTTCGTCCATGTCGGGGTTCTTGCTGCGTACCAGCTCCAGCGCCCTGACATTGGCTTCATCGAGCAGGTCAACCAGTTTCACCACGCCGCCGCTGCGGGTCTTGAATGGGCGGCCGTCTTCACCGTTCATGGTGCCAAAGCCCATGTGTTCCAGTGTCATTTCCGGGCGCACAAAACCTGCGGTGCGGGCCAGGCTGAACACTTGCTGGAAATGCAGTGCCTGGCGCAGATCCACGAAGTAGAGGGCACGATCGGCATGCAGGGTACCCGAGCGATAGCGCATGGCCGCCAGGTCTGTGGTGGCATAGAGATAGCCGCCATCGGCCTTCTGAATGATCACCGGCAGGGCTTCACCGTCTTTGTTACGGAATTCTTCCTGGAATACCACCTTGGCGCCGTTACTTTCAGACAGCAAGCCTTGGGCATCCAGATCTTTGACCACCTGTTCCAGATCGTCGTTGTAAGCGCTTTCACCATGGACATCGGCGCGAGTCAGGCTGACGCCCAGGCGCTGATACACTTCATGGCAGTGGCTCAGAGAGATATCGTTGAATTCACGCCACAGCTTGTTGCAGTACTCGTCACCTGATTGCAGCTCGACCACCAGTTGACGGGCGCGGGTGGCAAACTCGGCCGACTCGTCGAAACGCAGTTTGGCAGCGCGATAGAAGCTTTCCAGATCCGACAGCTCCAGGTTGGCGTTTTTACCATTTTGTGCCCGCAGCTCTTCCATATAGGCCAGCAACATGCCGAACTGGGTACCCCAGTCACCGACGTGGTTTTGGCGGATCACCTTGTGACCGAGAAACTCCAGCGCCCGGACAACGCTGTCGCCAATGATGGTGGAGCGCAGATGGCCCACATGCATCTCTTTGGCGAGGTTAGGGGAGGAGTAGTCCACTACCACGGTTTGCGACTTGGGCAGGTTTATACCCAGATGCTCGTCGGCCAGTGCCGCCTGCAGCTGTTTGGCCAGGGCATTGTCATCAATAAAGAAGTTGATAAAGCCGGGGCCGGCTATCTCTACCTTGGCCACATGGCCGGAGGCCGGCAGATTGTCGATGATCAGTTGTGCCAGCTCCCGAGGCGGCTTGCCGGCAGCTTTGGTCAGCATCATGGCCAGGTTGGTGGCCAGATCGCCGTGACTCTTATCCTTGGTTCGGTCTACCTGAATCCTTGGCGCAGTCTCTTCGGGGATCAGCCCCTGTTGTTTCAAAGTGGCTACTGTCTGTTCAAGCAAAGATTGGATATGTGATTTCATTGGCGTTTTATCGACACTGACTGATAAAGGTTAAAAGGGGAATAACCGCACATTCTAGCGCTTTCGGCGGTAACATTGCTATCACCTGTACGGTTTTATCAGCAAATTTTGTTGTTGCCAGGGTTTGCCGCAGCCGGGTGCCTTTTAAGATCACTATTATGGATGAATCTTTGTTTAAGAATCGCTGATCTTTATTTTTGGGGAGTATGATGTCGATCCTGTCTTCCCCTAAGTGCCGATTTTGCCATCGGCATGCGTCGATAGTTTCAATGGAGATATAGATGCTGGACTCCATCGCTACAGTGTTACAAGCCATTTGGCAGCAGGATTTTGCCGCGCTGCATGCTCCGGGTATTGCCCTGAGTATCTATGTTTGCATCTTTAGCTTTATCTTTTTGGAGAGTGCTTTACTACCGGCAGCCCCCTTGCCTTGTGACAGTGTGGTTATTCTTTCAGGTACCCTGGCGGGGATGGGGATCCTCAACCCCTTGCTGGTATTTCTGTTGCTGTTTGTGGCGGCCGCCGGTGGCAGTTATTTGGCCTTTATCCAAGGGCGGCTGCTCAATCGTCTGCCCAGGGTGCAGAGCTGGGTCTACAAGGTGCCGCCCGATAGTCTGGCGGCAGTGGATAAACTCCTTGGTCGTCATGGGCTGGTGGCACTCTTCTGCGCCCGTTTTCTGCCGCTGGTGCGTTCGCTGCTGCCTTTGGTGATGGGCGTGCGCATGGCCTGTATCAAGACCTTCTATTTTTTTGCGGCTCTGAGTGCCTTCTTCTGGGTGGGGCTGTTGGTATCGCTGGGCTATATGATGCCGTTTCTGCCGGAGCGGATCAGCAAGCTGTTGACCATGGCGTTGATGGCGGCGCCGGTGATTACTCTGGTGCTGGCGCTCGGCAGTTGGCTGACCTATAAGCTGCTGCGCAAGCCGCAGGATAAACAGGGGCCTCACGGTCAATTCTGAGTCGGATTAAAGCCGTTCAAGGGAGTTACAGCAGATCCTGCTGACTCTTATCAATTACAGCAGATCCTGAGGATCTCGATCCAGACTCCAGCGGCAGCGCTTGGCCTCGGGCAGCTGTTCGGCCTGGGGCAACAGCTGTTCAAACACCTGTTGCAGCCTGCGTCTGTCTTTGGCCTGAGCCAACAACTGGCGCCGATACTTGCCGGCCTTGCGATCCAGCGGCGCCGGCAGCGGGCCTATCACTTCAAAATCCTTGTCCATGGGTAACATGGCGGCGAAGGCTGCCAGAAAGGCATCGGCATCCTCGGCGCGGTGGGATTCGGCGCGGATCAGTACCATATGCCAGGCCGGTGGTAACAGTGCCTGCTGGCGTTCATTGAGCTGGCTGCGGGCAAACTCGCCATAGCCTCTGTGCATAAGATCCCTGAGCAAGGGGTTGTCGCTCTGATGGGTCTGCAGCAGCACAGTGCCCGGCTTGCTGGCGCGGCCGGCGCGACCGGCCACCTGGGTATAGAGCTGGCCGAAGCGCTCAGGAGCCCGAAAGTCCGCGCTGAACAGGGCGCCATCCACATCGAGCAGCCCCACCAGGGTGACATCGGGAAAGTGATGTCCCTTGGCCAGCATCTGGGTGCCCACCAATATCTTGTATTCGCCGCGATGAATGGCGCTTAAGTGCTGTTCCAGCGAGCCTTTGCGGCTGGTGGTATCCCGGTCGATTCGCACCACGGGATACTCGGGAAACTCCTTGCTGAGCGCCGCCTCCAATTGCTCCGTGCCAATGCCCTGACCCTGCAACATGGTGCTGCCGCAGTTGTGGCACTGGCGTGGAATTGCATACTGGTTGCCGCAGTGGTGGCAGCGAATTTCGCCGAGGGATTGGTGCAGGGTGAAAAACGCATCACAGCGATCGCACTCGTGCAGATGGCCACATTCGTGGCACAGCAGGGCAGGGGCAAAGCCGCGGCGATTGAGAAACAGCAACACCTGGTTGCCGGCCTGCAGATGCAGGCGCATCTCGTTCAGCAGCGGTTGCGACATGCCCGCCTGCAGCGGTTGGTTGCGGATATCTATCAGTCCCTGGCGCACCTTGAGGGCATTGCCGGCCCGCTCTCCTAATTGCAGATGCTGATAGCGGCCGCTGAGAGCGTTTTGCAGGCTCTCCAGCGACGGCGTCGCGCTGCCCAGCAGCACAGGAACCTGCTCCAGGTGGCCACGCATGACGGCCAGATCCCGGGCGTGATAACCCACGCCTTCCTGCTGTTTGAAACTGCTGTCGTGTTCCTCATCGAGAATGATGATCCCGGGCCAGGCCATGGGGGTGAACAGCGCCGAGCGAGTGCCGATTATGATAGCTGCCTCGCCGCTGCGGGCCAAACGCCAGGCGTCGAGGCGCTGCTTGTCGGTCAGGCCGGAATGGATCACGGCAACCGTGACTTTGAATCTGCGTTTGAACCTGTTGATGGTTTGCGGCGTCAGGCCAATTTCCGGCACCAGGATCAGCGCCTGCTTGCCAGCCTTGAGTATGGTTTCCAGTACCGCCAGATAGACCTCTGTCTTGCCTGAGCCTGTGATCCCTTCAAGCAAGCTGCACTGATAGCCACTTTGGGCATTGAGGCTGGCGACCGCCACGGCTTGCTCCGGGTTGAGCCTGTGAGGTTCTTCCCCCAGTTCAAGCTTTTGCCGCCATTCAAGATTGGCACTGACTGACCGCTCTCGTTGCTCGGCCCAGCCCTTGTCCAGCAGCCCCTTGATGGCACTCTTGCTCAGCTCCAGCGCGTTGACCTCTTCAGTAGTCAGTTCCCCCTGTTTGAGCTGTTGCAGCAGTTTGCGTTGGGCGGGAGCGCGTTTCAGCGACTCCAGTGTGGCCTCCTGGCCCGAACTGGTCAGACACAGATAACTGATTTTCTCCGGCGCGGCATCGGCACCCTTGCGCAGCGCCACCGGCAGGGCTTGGGTCAACATCTGCCCCTGGCTGCAGAAATAGTATCTGGCGGCCCAGAGGGTCAGTTGGTACAGCGCAGGTGGCAGCAATGGCGCGCTGTCCAGCACTTGATATACCGGCTTGAGTTGTTTGGGCTCGAGTTCGCACTCATCACTCAGGCCTGTCACCAGGCCTATTAGTTGCTGGCGGCCAAAGGGCACGCGCACCCGCATTCCCGGCTCGAGTGGCCAGGGGCAAGCTTTGGGCATCAGGTAACTGAAGTTCTGCCGCATGGGAACGGGAAGGGCAACTTCTACAAACTGCGGCATAGTCAGAGTTTTCGCAAATAATCACGGCACATGTTGCCCGTCAGTTTACTCAGGCTAGAATGAGAGAACCAGTCCCGGAAACAAAAAGCCGCAAAAACCGCAGCTTGAACGTGCTGACTTAACGAATCCAAACCAGAGAACCCAAGCCAGATAACCTAAGTCAGAGAACCTAAGCCGGATAACCTAAACTGGGTAACTACAAATCAAATTAGAGAGGATATGGATGAGAGCGGGTTTACTGATGCTTGTACTCATGTTGCTAACGTCTGTTGCCAGAGCAGAAACCGCCCATGTCAGTATCAATCAAAGAATGTTTGAACTCGGGCATCTGCCGCTGATCAAGGTCAACGTGGTGGCCGACAGTGAGGATATGACCCGGCTTGAGTTTATTGTCAGGCAGCAAGGTGCGGCGGAAAAACTCATGGTGCAACCCATCAACCGTTACATGGTGCTGCTGCTGGGGATAGATGAAGTGACCGACAAGCAGGCCGAATTGTTGGTGCGGGAATACCGAATCAATCGCTGGTATGAACTCAAACGCTTGCCCTTGTTCGATACCTCAGTGCCTGTGGTGCTGCGCTCCAACCGGGCAAGAGTCTTTGCCGAGCAGATGCCGACTGAGCCACCGCAGACTGTCATGTCAATCCAAGCTTTAGAAAACAAGGCCATAGAAAACAAAGCGATAGAAGCCAGAGCTGTGCCAGCCACAGTAGTATCAAGCAAAGTCGTGCCACCGCCAGCCGTTCAAGCTCAAAGAGTTAAAGATGTCGCCGGTCAACCCCAGAGTGAGCCTCAAAGCCTTGGTGTGCCCTCGGCATCTCAAGCGGTTGCAGCGCCTGGCCCTCAGGTGAAGGCTCTGCCAATTGATAGTCGTGAGCCGGGATGCATGCTGGATTTCGATGGTACAGAAACCCTTTGGCGGGTGGCCAGCCGCTATGCACAGAACAGCCATACCCACGTCTATGGCGCCATGCTGGCCATTTTTGATGCCAATCCCAAGGCCTTCAGTCGCGGTGATATTCGCAACCTTCGCAGTGATGCCAAGTTGCACTGCCCCAGTAGTAGCTTGCTGGAGTCCTATGGAGATAAGACGGCCGCTAAAGAAAAGTTCGAGCAGATGTAGTCGCCTACTTGTCAGCGCTGGGTAGATACTGTACTATTCTGCGCCCTGAACTTTTGATATTAACCGCATGTGGTGTCCGACTTCGGGTTGGAAGAGCGACATGGCCTTAACTTGAGGTAACCCCAATGAAACCAGGTATCCATCCTGAATACGCAGAAATCACTGCAACTTGTACTTGTGGCAACGTCATCAAAGTAAACTCTACTGCAGGCAAAGCTCTGCACTTGGACGTTTGCGGTGCATGTCACCCTTTCTACACTGGTACTCAGAAAGTTGTTGATACCGGTGGTCGTATCGACAAGTTCAACAAGCGTTTCGGTATGCTGGGCAAAAAGTAATTGCCACTGCAACCAATCGAAAAGGCGTCCATGGGACGCCTTTTTTGTTGCTCTTGGGATAAAGTTGTTGTGACTCAGCTTCTTGGTTAATGATAATCTGATGCTGAGTAGTGTCTGTCATCTGACCTGTTACGTAGAGATGTGAGTGTTGCACTGTGGGTTCCTGAGCATTTGTTGTGAAAGCCTCGAAGGGGGGGGCTGACAGGCCTGCTTGCTGTGTTTTGCTTCTTGCAAAGGACTAAGGCCATTTGCTGAGAACCACGCCTTGCATTCAGGCCAGTAAGCCGATGCAGGGCACATATTGAACCTGTTCGCAGCTTCCTTAGATATGTTCAATACTCTCGGAAGTAATATCTCTTATTTGCTTTGTATCCAATCCGGCAAGTTAACTCAGTGCACCCATGGATATTATTAACACCTTTCTTATTTCTAATCTTGGAAATAAAATTACTTATTAAATAATAAAATGCTCACCAATAAATTAAATAATATGTTTCCTATATGATTTTCATTCTCATATTTGTTCTTTATGTTTTAATAATGCATATTTGTTGAGTGTTTTTGAATTGTGACTTATGTCAATCATGCGATTATTATGTACCTATTGGGTTGTTGCATTTTTGTTTTACGCATTATTTCAAGTTTAACCCATTTGGTTGACAACTTTTATTTTTTGCTTTTTGTTCAAGGAATTATCCTTGGTTTGTTTATTGACGTTTGTTGGTTGTTATGTAGTTTTGGGTGATCCGCGTCATGTTTTTGTGTTGTTTTATATGTCTATCTCAAATTTAATATGTGGGAATATAACATTTGATGATTCGCAAAATAGATACCTTAGAATTATGTTTAGGAGAAAGTTGTCTCCTGTTTAAAAAATAGATGATAAGGCCGGAGAATGATTAAATTTATCAATAAAGGCTGGAACTTTTGCCTATATACACTAAGCGCTGTCTTGTTGCTTTTAACTTCCTTGGTTCAGGCGACCCCGTGGGATAATTTAACTGCAGCTGAACTTGAACAGCAATTGGCTGAAAAGTTCAGTGAAGGGAAATATTCCCCAAAAGGTGCTGATTCCTGTCTGATGTGCCACAAAAAAGATACTAAAGTCATGGCCCTGTTTAAAGGAACCCATGGCGAAATGAACAATAGTCGCTTACCTATGGCCGGGCTGCAGTGCGAGGCTTGCCATGGCCCCATGGGGAAACATAACCGTGGCGGTAAAGAACCTATGATTAGCTTCGGCCCGGAGTCCAAGCTCTCAGCTGAAAGTCAGAATAGTGTTTGCCTTGATTGTCACCAGAATACGGAAAAGATGGCTTGGCACAACAGTTTGCATAACTTGGAGCAGGTAGCCTGCGCCGATTGCCATCAGGTGCATGCCGCTGAAGACCCTATGCTGAATCCTTTACGGATTAACGAGGCCTGTACCAGCTGCCATACCCGTGCCAAGGCCGATATGAGCAAGCGTTCATCCCACCCTCTCAAGTGGGATCAGATGACCTGTATCGATTGCCACAACCCTCATGGTTCCTTGACCGAAAGTGCGCTGAAGCAGAGCAGTATCAATACTACTTGCTATGAATGTCATGCCGACAAGCGTGGCCCTGTATTGTGGGAGCATGCTCCTGTGGTAGAAAACTGCGCCAACTGCCACAACGCCCACGGCAGTGTGAATGAAGCCTTGCTGAAAGCCCGAGTACCCCAGTTATGCCAACAATGCCATGCCGACGATGGTCATGCCGCGCGGGCGGTATCCCAGAGTGGTATCAGTGCTTTTGGTGCCGGCAAAAGCTGCTTGAACTGCCATAGCCAAATCCATGGTTCCAACCATCCCGCGGGCAGTGTGCTGTCCCGTTAATCAGGAGTGTTGAAGATGAGATTTCCTTTGAATCTGTTGACTGTGGCACTGCTGGGTGCTTCAGGAACTGTTGTGGCTGCAGACTTTGGGGTTAGCCGCGCCAATACAGACAAGGTCAATACTGCCGCGTTTCAATGTCGACAGTGTCAGCTGACGCCAGGCTTGGCCGGTGAGGCTACAGTGAATGCCGGGTACAACGACAGCGATGATATCCACAGCGGTAATGCTTTTGGTGATGGTCATGATGGTGTCGTTGCCAGTGTCGATGCTGCCCTTGGTTACCGCACCGAAAACGGGTATCGCAGCCAACTGCGGGCCCATAATTTTGGTCAGGATAACGGCTTTGTCAGCCTTAAAAGCGGCCACCCCGGCCAGTATCAGATGACGCTGGATTATCGCAGTTTGACCCGTTATGAGAACGGCAACGTCGGCACCGGGCTTTGGCATAACCAGGGTATGCTGCAACCCGATAATACCCTGCGTTACCTGGATCTGGAGCTGGAGCGGCAACAGGCTGGAATAGGCTTTCGCTATGACTTCGGCCAATTGGCCCAAATCGGTGACCTGAGCAGCTATGTTCGCTATGACAGAGAGGAAAAACAGGGCCACCGCAGTGCCAGTTTGATGACACCAAGGCCGGTCAACTTCGCTTTGCCGGTGGATGAGAGCAACGACAAGTTGCGGGCCGGGTTACAGCTCAGCGGCGATGATTGGTTTACTGAATTGGCGTATCAAGGTAGCCAATACAAGAATGACATCAATGACTTAAGTCTGCCTTATGCCAGTGATATCTACAGCGCTGCACCGGACAATCAGG
The DNA here is from genome assembly GCF_047314585.1 of Shewanella sp. BJSY2023SW005. NCBI lineage: Bacteria > Pseudomonadati > Pseudomonadota > Gammaproteobacteria > Alteromonadales > Shewanellaceae > Shewanella > Shewanella sp. BJSY2023SW005. The sequence goes on along the minus strand of NZ_JBKORJ010000041.1, from coordinate 30,327 downwards.
CCCATCAACTGACACTGAACGGCCTGTACCGGCTGAGCAACACGGTAATCAGCGGCCGGGCAATTGCCGGACGTATGATCCAGGACGAAGGCTTGATCCAGATGACGGGAAACCCGCTGCAAAGCTGGGATGGTCAGGTAGATACCCTGGATGCAAACTTGGCCATCAGCAGCTTGGTCAATAGTCGTTTGCGCCTGGGTGGACAATTGGATTACCGCAAGCGCGACAATGATTCTACTGTTGCCGAATTTGTTCAGCTTGAATTCAATCCCGTCAGTGGCGCTATCCGGCAAAATCCTTTGCTGGATACTGAACGTCAGGCTCTGAAACTCAATGCCAGCTACCGTTTGGCACCGGGTTACCGACTCCAGACAGGTTACGACTTCAAACAGCTTGAGCGCAGCTATGGTGAGCGAGAAGAAACCCGCGACCACAACCTGTGGGCCAAGCTAGGCATGCAGCTTTTCACTCCGCTGAAGCTTGATCTGAAAGCCAGTTTTGGTGAACGGGATGGCAGCCGCTATGAGGCGGCTGAGCTGACCTCCAGTGAAACCCAGAGCCTGTTGCGTAAGTATCACCTGGCTGATCGACGCCGGACCGCAATGGAACTTGGGTTGCAGTACACACCGCTGAGCTGGATGACGCTGGACCTGAACAGTCACTATGCCTTTGATGATTATCAAGAAACAGTCATTGGCCTTACTGAGTCCCGTGATTACGGCTATGACCTGAACCTGACAATGCAGTTGAGCAAACAACTGAGTGTTTACGGTTTCGTCGGCCAGCAGTGGATCGCATCGAAACAGAGTGGCGACCAAAGCGCGACTTGGTACAGCGACATTGATGACAGCTTTATTAACCTAGGGGCAGGCATCGCCTACAGCGGCTTGCTGGACGACCGCCTGACCTTGGGGGCTGACTATCAATTTGCCGATTCAGAGGGGGAAACCTGTATTGGAACCGCTCAGTACGATGACTATTACAGTTTTAACCACAGTGTTGAGCTATACGGCCGCTACCACTTGAATGATGCCATGGCTCTGAAAGTGTCGTACCGGTACGAGCGTTACTTCGATACCGATGGCAGCGATGTCGGTATTGATGCCGTCACCGGCCTGACTACTTTGGGCGTATTGAATCATAACTATAACGCCCACCAGCTGATGTTCTCTTTCAGCTACCTGTTGCCTTGAGCAAACTTAAATCGTGAGGATAAATATAATGGAACGCAGAAGTTTCTTGAAAATGAGTGCCGCCCTGGGTTGCGCTGCAACAGTGTCTGGCTGTAATTCCAGCTCTGATGACGCCAATGTTGTCCCGCCAAAGCCACCTGTCAGTGAAGAGCAGATCAACTGGTCATCCTGCTTGGTTAACTGTGGCTCCAACTGTCCGATTAAAGTGTTCAGTCGTGATGGCATCATTACCCGGGTAGAAACAGATCATGAGGTAGAAGATGTCTACGGTCTTCATCAAATTCGTGCCTGTGCCCGTGGTCGTTCGTTGCGTCAACGTGCATATGCACCGGATCGCCTGAAAACACCAATGAAGCGAGTGGGTGAAAGGGGAGAAGCCAAGTTTGTTCCGATCACTTGGGATGAAGCAACTCAAACCATCGCAGATAATTTGCAACGGGTGATTAACCAATATGGTAACAAGGCCGTATTCCGTAGCTATGGCTCAGGCGCTTATTATGGTTTTGCTTCCAATGCCTGTTTTAACCGCTTGTTTAACCTGGTAGGTGGTTGCCTTAACGCTTATGGCAACTACTCTTGGGCTCAGCAGATGGAAGCGGCCAAACACACTTTCGGGACCGGCAGTACTCAAGGCTCGTCGACCATAACTCTGGAACACAGCGACTTTTTCATGGGCTTTGGTTACAACCCCAGTGAAATTCGTCAATCCGGATCGGGTGAAGGGTACGACTACCTGCAAGCCTTGATGAAGAATAATGGCCTTAAAGTGGTGATGATTGATCCTCGCTATACCGACTCTATGTTGGGCAAAGAGTCCATGTGGTTGCCTATTCGTCCCGGAACCGATGCTGCGTTTGCCGAAGCTGTTGCTTTCGAGATGATCAGCACAGGTTGGGTAGATGCCAATTCACTTGGTTTTATCAATGAATATGCAGTGGGGTATGACGCGGCCTCCATTGAGAAACAAAAAGCATTGTTCGCTGCCAGTGGTGATGCCAGGAAGCAAGAATATGCGGCCTGTATGGACAGCAGCGATAACTACCATGATTACATTATGGGGGTTGGTAAGTTTGCCGCTCAAGGCGCGCGCACGCCTGAATGGGCCGAGAAAATTACCGGCATTAGCGCTGCTTATATCCGTCAGGTGGCCGAAGATCTGATGAATGCCAAGGCTCCCTATATCGTGGCCGGTGCCGGGGTTAACCGCCAGGCCAACGGTGAACAGAGCATGCGTGCCCTGTATATGCTTTCTGTACTGACAGGTAAGCTGGGTACTCTGGGGGCGTCCAATGGTGAACTGCCTTATATGAGCAGCATGTCACGTGCAGGTATTCCCACGGGTTCGAACCCGGTTAAGGAGTCGATCTCTTTCTTTACTTGGACCGAAGCGATTGAAAATGGTGAGAATTTTACCGCTCGTACTCACGGTATTCGCGGAACAGCGGATCCTGATGAGAAACTGGGCAGCAATATTCACTTTGTGTTCAGTGCCTCGGACAGTTCTTTGCTGAACCAGCACGCTGAAATTAATAACACAGCGCGTATATTACGTGATGCTGAAGACTTGTTTATCGTTTCCTGCGATTGCTGGATGACTCCAGGGGCTAAGTTTGCCGATATCATACTGCCCGATACCAGTTGGCTGGAGTCCAATGACTTGGTGAATGACTCATATGCCTCCGGTTCGCTTGGGTATCTGACCGCCATGTCTGCCGCGGTAAAACCTATGTGGGATTGCAAGTCCATGTATGAAGCCGCTGCCATGATCGCAGAGAAAATGGGTGTTGGTCAGCTGTTCACTGAAGGCAAAACCGAAGCTGATTGGTTGGAAGAACTTTATCAGAAAACCAAGAGTGCCAGCGCTAACCTAGGTGTCAGTCCGGCATTCCCAGACAGCTATAAAGAAGCCCAGAAGATAGGGGTATTTCGCAAGAATATGGGTGACAAATATGTTGCTCTGGATAGCTATGTCAATGGTGGTAAAGCGCTATCTACGCCTTCAGGCAAGATAGAGATCTATTCTGCAGAGCTGGCTTGGCGCGCCAAAAACTGGGAGCAGAACAAGGTAAAAGGTGACTCCATTACAGCCATTCCTCAGTACACAGTGACTTGGGATGGTTATGAGGATCAGGACGCCATAGATGCAGGCTTCCCGCTGCAACTTGCCGGTTACCACACCAAGGGGCGCACCCACTCCAGCTACCACAACGTGCCTTGGTTACGTGAGGCTGTGGAAGATGCTGTGTGGATTAACCCAATCGATGCTGCCGCCTATCAGTTGACTGCCGGTGATATGGTCGAGATGTACAACGAGCGGGGATCCATTGAGGTCAAGGTTCGGGTCACTCCTCGAGTGGCGCCAGGCATTGTGGCATTGGGGCAAGGGGCCTGGTACCTGGCTGATGCCAACGGCCGTATTGGACTGTCCGGAAAAGTGATCGATGTCGGCGGGGCAATCAATACCCTGACCCGTTATATCCCAAGCCCGGTGGCCAAGGGGAACCCTCAACACACCAATCGTGTTCAGCTCATCAAAAAAGCGTAAGGGAGCACTTGTAAATGAATCAATCTACTCAATACGGCTTTTATGTCGATACCACCAAGTGCACTGGTTGCAAGGCCTGTCATGTATCTTGCAAAGACCGTCAGGGTGATTTGCTGCGCGCCAATAATAAACCTTTGGCAAACGGCGTCCCCAGCCTAAAAGGCGTTACCTGGCGCCGGGTTTATGAATATTGTGGTGGTAACTGGTCTGTGGATCCCAATACCCAGACCTATAGTCAGGATGTATTTGCTTATTATATGTCCATTGGCTGTAACCATTGCAGTGAACCTGTGTGCGTCAAAGCCTGTCCAACCGGTGCTATGCACAAGCGTCGTGAAGATGGCTTGGTACATGTCGAAGAGTCTCTGTGTATTGGCTGTGAAAGCTGTGCCAGAGCCTGTCCGTATGACGCGCCACAGATAGACAGAGAGCGTAAAGTGATGACCAAATGCGATGGTTGTCATGAACGCTTGGCTGAAGGGCGCCAACCTGTCTGCGTTGAGTCCTGCCCAATGCGAGCACTGGACTTTGATACCATGGACAACTTGCGCGCCAAGTATGGTGACGGTGATGGCCATATCGCCCCCTTGCCCAGTGAATCGATAACTTCCCCTAACCTGATCATTAAGGCAAACCGCCATGGTCAACCTGCGGGAAGTGGTGCCGGCAAGGTGCTTAACCCTACAGAGGTGTAACTGGAAAACAGGCGCCCACGGGCGCCTGTTTTGTCCATCAGGAGATAAGATGTCTAAGTCTTTGTCTAATATAGATTTCATTCAATATCAAGGGATAGCACGTCTTCTGCATCATCTGCTTTACGGTTACCCTAAACCTGAGTTGATCACCGAATTAAAGGTCAACCAAGTTGCCGAGACTTGGCCTGAACTGGCTGGTCGAGACGGTAACCGGATCGGTAGGGAAGCGCTGGCCAACTATTTGCAGCAATGGGACGAGACTCAATTTCTGGATCTGCAACTTGACTATGGACAACTGTTCTTCGGTCCCGGTGAACCTAAAGCCGTACCTTATGGTTCTGTTTATTTGGGTGAAGAACAAGTGTTGAACGACAGGAGCACTCTGGCGTTGATGGATTTTTATCAGGCTCATGATGTCAGTTTGCAGCTACCAGCAAGGGATCCTGTCGATCATATCGGCCTGTTCTTTAGCGTGTTGGATGCCAGTTTTGGACGCTTGGCTGCAGAGCCGGATAACCAGAGATTAGTGCGTTTTACTCAGGTATTACTGCAACAGCATCTTCTTCCTTGGGCGGAGCGTTGCCTTGAGTTGGCTGCCGAGCATGCACAAACTGAGTTTTATTTTGCGGTTGCATTGCTGGCAAGGGACTTTTTACTGCAGCTGACAGAGGATTTTAATCTCATACCTATGCCTGCAAGATTGTTTCGGTAAGAGGAGTCTGGGGTGAGTGTTATTCATGCTTTGGGAGCTCAGTGGCAGAAGGCCGAATTTGCAGAGCGTTTGGTTAAGATCCTGGTAACCCGCCCTGCGGTTTGTGAGTTGTCCGGTGGGGCTACTTCTTTGACTACTCTGTGTAACTCGGTAGCAGCCATCAGTTATCGGCCTGATGATCCCCGTTTTAGCCAAACACAGATAGATGATGGTCTGTTGTTATCTGTATTTTTTGATTGCTTCAGGCTCTTGTTTATCAAGGAAGTACAGCAACAATCAATCACTCAGGCCGAGCAGCAGATACTGCATTTGGCCCCCAAACTGGCGGCCGAGATGTCCGTCGAGGCTTTGAGCGAGTCTCAGCAATTGCTGCGGCAGCAATTACTGAGTATCAGTCGCCAGTTGGAGTCCTTGTATACGCAGCGGCGCCAACTCAGCCGCAATATGGGGTGAAGCTAAATTGGGGGAAATTAGTCCAATACAAACAAGGTTTGCTGTAGTCCTACCGCTTCACCGTTTTCTGCCAGTATGGCTTTAACCGTGCCGCTCTGTTCTGCCTTGACCGGATTGAGGGCTTTCATCGCCTGCACATAGCCCAGTACTGTGCCCGGCTCAACTTCTGTGCCCAGCTCCACCAAGGGGACACCATGGTCGCCGGCGCTGCGCAAAAAGGTACCGGCCACAGGCGCCAGTACTTGCACGCTGTCATTACCAATACTGAAACTGGCCTGGGGTTGTTGCGGACCAAAACGGCGGATACGCACGGCTTCCTGGCCTTCAGTAATTTCCAGCTCATTGATGCCGGATTCCTGCACCAATTCGATCAGTTTTTTGATTTTGCGGATGTCCATCGTCATTCTCAGCACTTAAGGGTGACCGGACCTTCCTCTGCTCAGCCTTGTTTGAGTGCCTCTATGGCAGCTTCCAGGGCAAACTCATAACCCTTTGGCCCCAGTCCTACTATCACTCCCTTGGCCTTGTCGGAAAAAAAGGAGTGATGGCGGAACGGCTCTCTGGCATGCACATTGGAAAGGTGCACTTCGATGAAAGGAATGGCGACCCCCAGCAGGGCATCTCTGAGTGCTACGCTGGTGTGGGTAAAGGCGGCCGGGTTGATGATCACAAATCCGGCATCTGTGTTGTGGATAGCTTCTATGAGCTGGTATTCGGCATTGGACTGGATATGTTCCAGTTCCACTCCGGCGGCAAGAGCCTTGTCCTGCAGTCCCTGCACCAGCTGCTCCAGCGTCCGATGACCGTAATGTTCCGGCTCTCTGCGACCAAGCAGGTTAAGATTGGGGCCATTCACCAAGAGTATTTTTGCCTGACTGCTCATATTGTTTTCCTTGCCTTGAGGGAGAGTTCGCACCTGGATTTGTGCCTCCCTGATTTCAGCAAAAGCTGTCGAATTTGTCGACCAATAGCCGCACAATCGCTGCACATTCCTTCCTGTTGTCAGCAATTATTGTCCATTCCCGCAGCGAGACTGGTCTTATCAGAAGCGGATCTTGTTCTGCCGCAGCGATTTTACTTCACCGCGTTGCTTCTTGCTGTCAACCCGGCGCCTTTGGCTGGCGCGGGTGGCCTTGGTGGGAATTCGTCTCTTGGCCACTTCGCCGACTGAGGCGACCAGCTCGATAAACTGCTGCAGGGCAGTCTGGCGGTTGGCGTCCTGGCTGCGGCTTTGCTGGCATTTGATAATGATCTTGCCGCTTTGGCTGATACGATGATCCGCCTTGGCCAGCAGCTTTTCCTTGTAGAAATCCGGCAGTGATGAGGCCTTGATGTCGAAGATGAGTTGGGCCGCAGTGGAGACCTTATTCAGGTGCTGGCCCCCGGCACCACTGGAGCGGATAAATTGCCATTCGATTTCATTTTCTGAAACTTGGACACGGTTTGAGATCTTTATCATGGCAAAATAGCTGTTTTCTGAGGCAGTCGCTATATTACCATCCCATGGGAGAGTTTACTTACTCGACGAGGCGGAAAGTCTTGTAAGGCTAAACTTACTACAAGGGAGTAACCCATAGTCATCAGATGCCGTGCCGTTGGCAGGTGTCGAAGGTTCAATGGAGTTTTGCTTATGTTGTGTCAAATTCCGGATATTGCCAAAGGCGTGATCAGCTTGTTTGCCAGCGGCCGTATCACAGCCGAGGATTACCGCACCTATCTGCGTCCCGCCATCAAGAGCTACCGCCAGGAGTGGGGCCAGGTCTGCCTCTACATAGAGGCAGATGTGTTGTTGGAAGGCTGGGAAATGGCATCACTCTCGGGAGCCGGTGAGGTGCAACTGCCCCCCTTCGATGCCTTGGTATTTGTCGGCGGCCCAGACTGGGTAGGCAATGCGGTGCGCCTGCTGGGGCCCTTTGTCAGCGCTGAACTGGCCTGGTATCCGCTGGAGCATAAAGATGAAGCTATTCGTTGGATAGCCAAGCGTTCGGCCTGCTAGTTGCCGAAACCTCCTATAGGGTAAAGCCGGTTATTCTGCTATTCTGTGGCGATTAAGTAACTCAGATAAGGAAATTTCGATGTCATTATCCAAAGTTTTTGCTGCATCTCTGGCGCTGGCTTTTGCCGCTGGATTGAGTGCTTGTGCCCCTGAAGTGGGCAGTGAAGCCTGGTGTAAGCAGATGGATGAAAAGCCCAAAGGTGATTGGAGCGCCAATGAAGCGGCCGATTACGCCAAACATTGTGTGTTTAAATAACTGAACTTTATCTTGGCCTGTAGGTCTATTTGGGCACGGGCCATTTTCTACCCTTAACCGGAATTATTCTTGACTGTATTTGTCCGCAAACTGACTCATATGCTTATCGCCTTGGTGGTGCTGCAATTTTGCGCCGCTAATCTCGGCGCGCATCAGTTGCATCTGGGCAATCCGGCCGAGGAAGAAAGCAACCATCCTCATCTCAAATTTGTCACCGAAGTCACGGTCATCAGCGAGTGTGTGGATTGTACCTGTGGCACAGATGAAGCCTTGGAAGCCGATATTCCCTTTGTCAGCCACAGTCATCAACTGACCCATACTGAATCCCAACAGTTCGATCTCTGCCTCGACTGTCAGTGTCATGGTGGTCATCTGTCACTGCCGGTTACCCTGGCACTGAGCCCGGCTCCCTTGATGCACCCCAGGCCCCAGAGCCTGGAGCCCGCTTTTCAACCCTATTTCTCCACTCCGGATTACCGCCCCCCAATAGCCTGATCTTTCTGATCATCAGTGCGTGTGAAGCCCGGGCATAGCTTGCCTGTGTCCCATTGCGTTTGTCTTGTGCTGGCTGTCGTCAGAGCCTGAAACGGTTCTCTCTTGCAACCAACCCTGGTCATGCGTCTTTGCAGGCGTTGTGCAGCACTGTGGTCAGCATCAACTCAGAAATTATCAAAGTAAACCCTTGACTTTAGATTTAACTCCAAGGTTTATGCTTTGGCCAATGTTCACCATTGGCTTGCTGCCAAATATGTCTTTCCAAGGAAAGTTTATGTTGAAATTTATAGTCTCTATGAGTCTATTGGGCGTGGGAGCGCTAACCTATCAGCCCGCCCTTGCCGGAGAAAAACCGGATAACACCTCTCTTGTAGCCCAGGTCAAGTCGGGGACCGAACCCTCACTGGCCTGGTTTGGCGAGCTCAAACAACAGATCCTCACCTTACCCGAGTTTCAGGCTCAGGAAGCCAGGATCCGTGAGGCTCAATATCTGGCCAAGGGCGCCGATCGCGCCATCTACAACCCCGAGTTGGGCTTGAGTTATCTCAATGCCCCAGAGGATGACACCTACAGCCTGTCCATTAGCCAAACCATTGACTGGGGCGACAAGCGCGCAGCCGCCAGCGCATTGGCGCTTACGGAGTTGATGCGCTTGGAGAGTGATATCACTCTCGAGCGCTCCCGCTTGTATGCCGAGGTGTTGCAGGCCCTGGTCGATCAGAGCCTGGCACAGAAGAAACTGATGTTCGTGCGGGCGCAGCAAAACTATGGTGAGCAACAGTTGCAGATAGCCAGGCAAAGGGCCGAGGTCGGTGATTTGTCCCAAGCGGAATTGAATCTGATGGAGTTGGAACAAGCCAGTGCCATCAGTGATCTGGCCTTGGCCCAGAAGGCGCTGCTGGATGCCGATACCCGCATTCTGGCGCGTTTTGGCCGGGCAGAGCTTCCCTTTGGCAGTTTCGCCGGCCGTCTCGAATTGCCCGCGACTGAGGCGCCCGTGCCGGCGCTGACCAGCGCCGGATTACAACTGGAGTTGGCGCGGCTGCAAGTCAATCAAGCCAAGGCCCAGGCGGCGGCCGACCCCAATTTCAGCCTTAACGCCGAGAGGGAAGGCTCCGACAACAAGCTGGGGATTGGCGTCTCTGTGCCGCTGCATCTGCGCAACGACTACAGCGAGTCGATTAAGGCGGCAATGGAGGCGGTCACCGCCGCCAAGGCGCAATACCAAAGCATTGAGATGGCGCTCAAACAGCAACAACAACAGTTCAACTACAGCTTACCCAGATTGAAGCAGAGCTGGCTCGACTGGCAACAGCAGGCCTTGGTGGCCGGTCGCAAGGCGGCCGAGCTCTTAGGGCAACGCTGGCGCAGCGGCGATCTCAGCACCAGCGACTATTTGACCAGCCGGCGACAGTTGGCCAGCAGCTTTCAGGCCGGTCTCGAACTGGAAGCCGCCCTCTACCAAAGCTGGCTCGAGTGGATGGGAGCTTCGGGGCAACTGCCCGGCGCGCTGCCGGAAATAGCCGTATCCCAGGAGAACGCCCAATGACAGCCCCATACACACTAAGGTACCGGACAATGAACAAGACTCTACAATACCCACGGCTGCAGGCCGCTTTACTGGCGCTGATGTTAGGGCTGTCCAGCCCCTTGACTATCGCCGCCGAAGAAGGACATGAAGATGAACATCAGGCGCTGCAGCTCTCAAGTGAGCAGCGCCAACTGGCCGGCGTCCAGACCCAGGTGGTCAGCGCCGGTGGCTTTAGCCTCAATGCTTTCGCCAATGCCACCTTGCTGGTGGATCGCGAGCGCACTGTGGTGCTGGCGCCGCAGCTGGAAGTGCGAGTGCTGGAGCGGCATGTGGTGCCGGGACAAGAGGTAAAAGCGGGCGATCCTCTGCTGACCTTGGGTGGCGCCGCCGTGGCCCAGGCCCAGGCTGACTATATCAATGCCGCCGCCGAGTGGAGCCGGGTCAGCCGCATGAGCGAGAGTGCCGTCAGTGCCAGTCGCAGGCTGCAGACTCAGGTCGATGCCAGTTTAAAACGCGCCATTCTCAAGTCGCTGCAGATGACAGATCAACAGATCAAGGCGCTGGAAAGCCGGCCGCAGGGAATAGGCCAGTATCAACTGCTGGCGCCCATAGATGGTCGGGTGCAGCAGGATGAGGCGCGCCTCGGGCAGTTGCTCGGTGCCGGCAGCCAACTGCTGCAGCTGACCGATGAGCGCTCACTGTGGGTGGCCGCCGAGCTAACCCCATCGCAGGCCGAAAGCCTGAGTGAAGGCAGCGAAACCCTGGTGCGGATTGGCGATCGCAGTGTCAGTGCCAGTGTGATAGGCCGCTCCCATGAGTTGTCCAGCGTGACCCGCACCGAGCGGGTGCTGGCGCGACTGGATAACACCCAGGTGCGTTGGCACGCAGGTCAGTTTGCCGAACTGTTTTTGCCCGATCCCCGCGGTGAAGGTGTGATGCTGCCGGATGCGGCGCTCAGTCGCAGTAGCGACGGCGACTGGCAGGTGTTCATCGAAGATGATGACGGTTTCGAGGCCAAAGAGGTGCAACTGCTGGCCAGCGAGCGCGGCATGAACCTGGTATCCGGCATAGAGCCCGGAACCCGGGTCGTTACCGCCGGGGCTTTCTTCCTGGCATCCGAGCTGGCCAAGGCCGGCTTCGACATCCACAACCATTGAGGACAGCACTATGCTGCAATCGTTAATAGATTGGGCGATCCGCAACCGCTTTCTGGTGTTGCTGGCCTTGATTGTCGTCCTGGTAGTGGGTGTGTTTTCCCTGCCAAAGCTTAATCTTGATGCCTTTCCCGATGTGACCAATGTGCAGGTCACTGTCAATACCGAAGCCGAGGGGCTGGCGGCCGAAGAGGTGGAAAAACTCATCTCTTATCCGGTGGAGTCCAGCATGTACTCACTGCCCGCGGTGACAGAAGTACGTTCACTCTCCCGCACCGGCCTGTCCATAGTGACTGTGGTGTTTGAGGAAGGCACGGACATCTATTTTGCCCGCCAGCAGGTGTTTGAACAGCTGGCAGCCGCCAAAGAGATGATCCCGGACGGAGTCGGGGTGCCGGAAATCGGCCCCAACACCTCGGGTCTTGGGCAGATTTATCAGTACATACTGCGGGCCGAGCCGGACAGTAATATCGGCGCCGATGAGCTGCGCAGTCTCAATGACTATCTGGTGAAGCTGCTGCTGATGCCGGTTGGCGGCGTGACCGATGTGCTCTCTTTCGGTGGCGAAGTGCGTCAGTATCAGGTCAGGGTCGATCCCAATCGACTGCTGGCTTACGGTTTGTCTATGTCACAGCTGGAGCAGGCGCTGAATGCCAATAACCGCAATGCCGGCGGTTGGTTTATGCCCAATGGTCAGGAGCAACTCGTGGTGCGCGGCTATGGTCTGTTGCCTGCGGGCCAGGCCGGGCTAGATGCCATAGGCCGCATTCCGGTGAGCGAATACCAGGGCACACCGGTCACTGTCTCCGATTTGGCCGAAGTGGATTTTGGCAGTGAAATCCGGGTCGGCGCGGTCACCATGACCCGTCGGGACGACAATGGCGAAGCCAAGGCCTTAGGCGAAGTGGTTGCCGGGGTGGTGCTCAAGAGGATGGGCGCCAACACCAAGGCCACCATTGATGAAATTGCTGCCCGCGAGCAGCTGATAAGCCAGGCGCTGCCCGAGGGGGTCACCTTCGAAGTGTACTACGATCAGGCCGATCTGGTGACCAAGGCGGTGACCACAGTGCGTGATGCCCTGTTGCTGGCCTTTATGTTTATCGTGGTGATCCTGGCACTGTTTCTGGTCAACGTACGGGCTACCTTGCTGGTATTGCTGTCGATTCCTGTCTCCATTTTGCTGGCATTGCTGGTGATGAGCTATCTGGGAATGTCGGCCAACCTGATGTCGCTCGGTGGTTTGGCGATCGCCATAGGTATGCTGGTGGATGGCTCTGTGGTGATGGTGGAGAACATCTTCAAACATCTGAGTGAGCCGGATAGGCGCCATCAGGACCAGGCTCGGCAGCGCAGCGACTGCGAAGACGATCCCTACCATGCCGACGAAGACCAACACAGAGGCTCGATTGCCATGCGGGTATGGCAGGCCGCCAAAGAGGTGTGCAGCCCGGTGTTCTTTGCCACGGCGATCATTATAGTGGTGTTTGCGCCGCTGTTTGCCCTGCAAGGGGTCGAAGGCAAGCTGTTTCAGCCGATGGCGGTGAGCATCATCCTCGCGATGATCTCGGCGCTGTTGGTGGCACTGCTGGTGGTGCCTGCAATGGCCGTTTATCTGTTCCGCAAGGGGGTGACTTTCCGTCAAAGTCCAGTGTTGGCACCGCTTGAGCGGGTGTACCGTCCGCTACTGCAAAAGGTGTTGACCGCGCCTGGCAAGGTGGGGCTGGTGGCGGTAGTCATGCTGGGCATGAGCTTGTCGCTGTTGCCAAGATTGGGCACGGAATTTGTGCCTGAACTGGAAGAGGGCACCATCAACTTGCGGGTCACCCTGGCACCCACTGCGAGTTTGGATACTTCACTGGATGTGGCGCCCAAACTTGAGGCCCTGCTGCTGGAGTTTCCTGAGGTGGAGTATGCCCTGTCACGCATAGGGGCACCTGAGCTGGGCGGCGATCCTGAGCCTGTGAGTAATATTGAAATCTATATCGGTCTCAAACCGCTGGAACAGTGGACTTCTGCAAATAGTCGCGCCGAACTGCAACGCCTGATGGAGCAGAAGCTCAGTGTCTTCCCCGGGTTGTTGCTGACCTTTTCCCAGCCAATCGCTACCCGGGTCGATGAACTCCTGTCCGGGGTCAAGGCGCAGTTGGCCATCAAGCTGTTTGGTCCGGATCTCGATGTGCTGGCGGAAAAAGGCGAACAACTGTCGAAACTGGTGGCCCAGGTACCCGGTGCCGTGGATGTGTCTCTTGAGCAGATCACCGGCGAGGCGCAATTGGTGGTACGGCCGAAAAACGCGATGCTGGGACGTTACGGCATCAGCGTCGATGAGGTGATGTCGCTGGTGAGCACAGGCATAGGCGGCAGCAGCGCCGGCCAGGTTATCGACGGCAACGCCCGTTACGATATCAACCTGCGTCTGGCCAGCCGTTTCCGCCAGAGCCCGGATGCGATAGCCGATCTGCGTCTGGTAGCCGCCAATGGGGCTCAGGTGCGTTTGGGTGAAGTGGCCGATGTCAGCATAGAGATGGCGCCGCCCAATATCCGCCGTGACGATGTGCAGCGGCGAGTGGTGGTGCAGGCCAATGTCTCCGGCCGGGACATGGGTTCCGTGGTGCAGGATATCTACAACCTGGTGCCCGAGGCCCAACTGCCGCCCGGCTATACCGTGATGGTGGGCGGCCAATATGAGAATCAGCAGCGGGCTCAGCAAAGACTGATCCTGGTGGTGCCCATTTCTGTGGCGCTTATTGCCTTGCTGCTTTACTTCTCCTTCGGCTCCATCAAGCAGGTGGCGCTGATCATGGCCAATGTGCCACTGGCGTTGATTGGCGGTGTGTTGGCGCTCTGGCTCAGCGGTACCTATCTATCTGTGCCCAGCTCCATCGGCTTTATCACTCTGTTTGGGGTGGCGGTGCTCAATGGGGTGGTGCTGGTGGACTCAATCAACCAGCGCCGCAACAGCGGTGAGTCATTGGAGCAGGCAGTGTATGAAGGTACGGTCGGCCGTCTGCGCCCTGTGTTGATGACGGCGCTGACTTCGGCGCTGGGGCTTATCCCCATCTTGATGTCAACCGGTGCCGGCAGTGAGATCCAAAAGCCGCTGGCCGTGGTGGTGATAGGCGGCCTGCTGAGCTCAACCGCATTGACCCTGCTGGTATTACCAACCCTGTATCGAGCCCTGTATCTCAAGAGCGACAAGGAGCTGGAAGCCTTGGAATAACAGCTGAATTGCTCCGATAGAGAAGCATTGTACTGATTGGAGTGTGACGCCCCAAAGTGGAAGATGAGAGCCGCTTTGGATCATGGCCGGACTGCCTACCTGGCCTGCGTCATAAGGCCTGCCGCTTTGCGGCTGGGCCTGGGCAGGGATGCCCCCTTTTATAAGGAAACATGCTATGCAGAAATCTTCTCAAGATTGGCAGCCGCTGGAGTTGGAGAGCAGCGGCCACCCCCACAAACATGGCCCGGATCTCAGCAGTCGCCGCTTGGGACTGGCCGTGATCATCAATATGTTACTCACTCTGGCGCAGCTGTTTGGCGGTATTCTGGCCGGCAGTTTGTCGCTGATTGCCGACGCGCTGCATAATTTCAGTGACGCCATCGCGATATTGATTGCCTTGATTGCCCGCAAAATAGGCCAGAAAGCCAGTCACCCCGGTATGAGCTACGGTTATAAACGCGCCGAAGTACTGGGCACCTTTATCAATGCGGCAACCTTGCTGTTGGTGGGTGTGTACCTTATCTATGAGGCCTTGCAGCGCTTCTGGAGCCCGCAACCTGTGGATGGCATGCTGGTGTTCTGGTTGGCGGGACTGGCTTTGATTATCGATATTGGCACCGCCATGCTGACTCACAGCGCCGGTGCCAAGGACAATATGAACATCCGCGCCGCCTTTATTCACAATGTGTCGGATGCCATGGCGTCTGTGGCCGTGCTGGTGGCCGGCGGGCTTATTATCCTCTACCAATGGTATTGGGTCGATCTCCTGGTTACTGTGTTGATCTCAGCCTATGTGATCTACCACGGTGCACTGTTACTGGTGGAATCCGGGCGCATTCTAATGCAGCAGGCACCGGCCGGCTTGGCTCCGGAGCTGCTGCAGGAGCAATTGGCCGCCAGGCCCGAAGTGGCCAGAGTCGAGTCCATGCATCTGTGGCGTTTGGATGAAAAGCAAAACGTGTTGACTGTGGTGGTCTATCTGGAGCCTGGGCTGGACGGTGAATTGCCATTGGTGCAGCAGCGGCTCAGGCGTTGGTTGAGCCGACGCACCCTGGGGGCTGAGATAACGCTTGAGTGCAGGTTTGCCTGAATCAGCATCCGTCGGCGCCGAGCATGCGCTGCAGCAGTTGGCTTAGCCTGGTTGTTGCTTCTTGCGGCTGGGCATGGCCGCAGGCCACGGCATTGGCGACTTCATTGATGGCGCCATGTATGGCCCAGCACAGCAGCTTGCCTTGTGGCGCAGGCAGCTTGAGGTAATCGGCAAAGAGTTCGCTGTAGAAGTCGGTGAAGAAGTCGCGAATATCTGTGGTGATGTTCTGATACTCGGGATAGCCGCGCAGCGCCGCAACTATCGCCTCATACTCCGGGCCGCAGCGTACGGCGCAGTCCAGATAGGCGCGGCAGACCAGGGTGCATAACTTTGCCAGCGAGGCTTTTTGCTCCGCTGCGGCTTGTTTCACCGCCTCGACAAATAGATTGTCGTAATGGCGGTACATCTGTGCCAGCAATCCTTGCCGGGTGGCGAAGTGACGATAGGTCAAAGGCTTGGTCACTCCGGCTTTTTGAGCCAGGGTGTTCAAGGTCAGCGCATCGGTACCGGCTTCGCGGACAATCTCGCAGGCAACTTCGAGCAATTGTTCGCGGCGCTGATCTTTGAGCATTCTCTTCTTCACGCATCCCCCACAGATAGCTGGTTTAATAAAATTGAAAAAGCGGCAATGCATCGCATTGTCGCTTCTCTTTTGTCACTCAGTATAGGGTTGCAGTGGAACCCTTGGGAAGTCGATTTTCGGCTGCACTGTGTTGTTAACCCAGTTACTGAAGTTATTCAGGCCACTCCAGGCGCAGACCTGCATCACCTTGGCCTCACTGATCCCGGCATCCAGACAGGCCTTTAGCAAGGAGTCCGGTAACTTGCCTCTGTGTTGCAGCAGTGCCAGGGCGACATCCAGCAGCAGCTGGTCTTCGCGGTTATCGGCCTTGCCCTGCTGCGCCTTGATGCAGGCATCGGGGCTGAGTCCGGCACGTTTCCCGGAAAAGCTATGGCCGCTGACACAGTATTCGCAGCCGTTATAGTTGGCAACCGCCAGGGAGATCATCTCCCGCTGGGCCAGGCTCAGCAGGCTGTGCTCTTCCAGATTGGCCTCAAACTCCAGATAGCCCTTCATGACCGCGCCATTTATGCCCAGAGCCGAATAGAAGTTGGGGATCATGCCGTAGCGACTCTTGATCTCCTGCAATATGGGTTTGGCCAGTTCATCGGCATTGTCCAGAGTGCACTTGGTTAACCTTTCCACACTAAAACTCCTGTTGCTGTTATTGGCCGTTTACGGCTTGAGCGCAACGGCAAAAAATACCAAGCTGTGCCGGTCGGCTGCTTTGTCTGTCCTTGAAACGGATACCCATGAAACGGATATCCATGAAACGAAAGCACCGGCGCTTGGTTGAATAAGTTACTCATGGTAACAAGTGCAAAGTTACCATTGGTAACTTTTGTTTGCAATCTCCAGCTAGCCTGTTTTTCAAACAAGGTTTGAGACATTGACCATGACCCCTTGCCGGATATCACTGATTTTGCTGTTAGCGTGGCTAAAGCCGCTGGCGGCTTTAAGGTCAATCAACCGCACTCTATGGGTAATATGGCGTCATCCCGGGGGAGGGCAGATCACATTTGGCGGCATTGAACTGTAAATGGGTGTTTTGTAAACGATATTGTTTTTGCGTTTCCGTTAGAATTGCCCTTCCTCGTCCGAAAAGGAGGCTCAACCGCCGGCTTAAGCAGGTGTTTACTGAATGTCTGCTATTGGGGGAAGGAAGACATATTTGCTAATGACTCAAGGAATATGAGAGATGCTGGACGTATTAAAAAACAAGCTTGAAGCCTTCACTCGCCCCAATACAGACAAGTTACTGCTAGACGCTTGCCGGATTATCGATGAGCAGCAAACGGGTTTGGCACAAGCCGTCAGTCAGTATATTTTGACCGGTGAACCTGTGGCGTGTCTGTCGCAGCTCCAGCAGCTCAGTGCTGGAGAAACACTGGCGCGGCCGGGTGTTCCCTATGGCTACGGACAAAATGATGAGCGGCTGATTCAGGCCCGTGAAGCCATCAACCAGTTTGTGGCAACCGGTGCCTGTAATGAAGCGGCCGTTATGCGCCGTCTCGGCTTGGTGTGTCATGCCTGCAACCCAGATATAAGCATCTACGGTGTGCAAAACACCTCGAGCGGCTGGCTCAATGGCGTGCTGATGCTGTTCCGAGAGTTGGCGGAAGAGTATTACGGTTGCCGTTTGGCGGGCAAAGATCTGCCCTGTCGTGACTATCTGGCCTCGCTGGTCGCGCAATATGAGCACCCGCCCCATGAGCTGGAAGCCTTTATTCTTGAAGGTTCCGACTCTTATTATCACGATACATTCCGCACCGCGCTGAGGAAGAGTACCGACTGGCTCAAGCTCAGTGAAGATCCTGAATATCTGCAGCTGTTGAAACAGTTACATTTCAGCGGCCGCGAAACCTTTTGTGCTTTGCTTAATAAAGCCTGTCAGACCCTGTCACAGGCGCAGCTGCCGCTGGTCATGGCGTTGGCCGCCGATGGTTCGGCGACTGTCCGTGAAGAGGCCGTGAAACTGCTGAAAAAGAGCCCGCAACAGCAGTTGCTGGCGTTTCTGGAGCGGGAATTTCCGGGCGCCAAGGCGGCTACCCGTGGCCACTGGCTGGTTGTGGCCAGCCTCTATCCTGAAGCGACCCCCTTGCTGCAGCGCTGGCACAGTGAAGAGAAATCCGCCGCGGTAAAAACGGCACTGGCGAAAATGCTGGATAACACGACCCGGCAGCAACAGAGTGACCAGTTCAGCTGGGATATTCCGGCCGTTGCGGCCATTGATAAAAACGTCAAAGTGCCTGAAGAATGGCTCGGTCTGTGTGAAAAGCAGTTGGCTAAAGAGATCAAAGAGCTTGAAAACGATATCGCTGCGGCGGAGCACCCAGATGCCCCCAGCTATCGCAAAAGGCATTTGGCCGACGACCGGAAAAGTCTGCAACGCTGGCAGCAAGTCAGTAGTGCCCAACTGCAAGCGGCGCTGATGGACCTCGAAAGAGGCCGGCAATCATCTCTGTCAGGGTTTTATTCTCTGATCAGCCACGCCGATCTCGACGAGCACCCCAAGGCCAGTCTAAGGCTTATTTTGCGGATGGAACGCCATGAGCTCTCCTGCCATTCCTGGGAGCGTATGCTGAGCCAGGAACATATTCTGAGAAGTCTGCAGGGAATGACGGACTTACGACAACTCTTGAGCCTGTGCAACCAAGAGAATCAACCCGCCGCGGCCTTGATTGAAGCCCTGTTTGGCTACGAAGGCCGGGAAGGTGACTGGTTGCCGGCCGCCTGTGAACAACTGCTGATCTGGCCCTTCTTTGCCGAAAACCCCGACTATATAGAGCATGGTCTCAATGGCCAGGTGTTCAATGGAACCTATCGACACGATGCCAATCAGGTATTGATACAGACCTTGGCGATTCTGGCAGAATTTCCCAAGCTGCCGCAGCACTGGCAAAGGAAGGTTCATGAACATGCCTTCAATGGCCGCAAAGCCATACAGGCGGCGGCTCAGTACTGCGCCGAACGCCACGGCGCCGATATCAACCTGATTACTCCTGAGCTGGCCTCCGGCAGCAAGGATAACCGGGTGCTGGCCGCCACTTGGCTGGGTCGCCTCAAGGCGGCTTCGGCGCAGGAGGCATTGAGCCAGGCGCTGAATAAAGAGAAAGATATGCCAACCCGGGTGGTGTTGCTGGAAGCATTGTTGCAGACCGGCGCCGATATCAGCCAGTTCCTTGGCAAGGAAGCGCTGTTGGCCGAAGCCAAGGCCGGCCTTAAAAAGGCGCCACCCAAGTCCATGGATTGGTTCCCGCGTGAAGCGCTGCCCGCATGCCGTTTTGAAGACGGCAGCCCGGTCGAACCCGAACTGGTGTTCTGGTGGGTCGTCTTGGCGGTGAAGCTCAAGCAGCCTCAGGGCAACCCATTGCTGAGTCACTATCTGTCGCTGCTGGATAGCGAAAGCCGTCAGCGTCTTGGGCATTTTATTCTGGCGGCATTTATCGCCCAGGATACCCGTTGCCCTTCAGATGATGAGGCATTGGAATATGCCAAGGCGCATCAGCAGCAGACTTTTCAATCTTATCAGCATTGGGCCAAATACGACTGGGGTCAGGAGTATCAACACAAGACCCTTGAGGATGCGTTTCAGGTCCGCTTTGCCGAGAAAAAGAATGAGCTCTTGGGCTCGGCCATCAAAGACAAGGGGATGTTGGCCCTGATCGCTGGCGGCGATGCGCAAACCCTGCTGGGCATGATCCAACCCTTTATGAAGAAGCGCTATGAGCGGCGGGCACAGATAGAGGCCATGTTGCAGGCTTTGGCCAACTCGGACGATCCTGTGGCGATTCAGTTTCTGCTGAGTATTTCGCGGCGTTATCGCACCAACTCGGTGCAGGAGCTGGCACGGGCGCAAGTCAGTCAAATTGCGGCCCGTAACGGCTGGACTCAGGATGAGCTGGCGGATCGCACTGTGCAGACGGCCGGGCTCGAACATCTGACCCAGCCCAGCCCGTTTGAATTCGGCAGCCGTACTTTGGCGCTGGCACTCGGGGACGACCTCAAGCTGAGATTGCTCAACGAAGAGGGCAAGCTGCTCAAGAGCCTGCCGCAACCTAGGCAGACCGATAACGAAGGCGATATTGCCGAAGTGAAAAAATGGTTCAGCAACTGCAAGAAAGAACTCAAGCAGGTGGTTGAACAGCAAAGTGCCAGATTGTATGAGGCCATGGTCACAGAGCGGCATTGGCTCGCCGCAGACTGGCAGCAATACCTGCATCAGCATCCGGTCATGTATCGCCTGTTGCAGCGCACCCTCTGGCAGGTGGAGATTGATGGTCAATGGCAAACCTTCAGACCCACGGAAGACGGCGCCTTTATCGATATTGACGATGAAGAGCTGCAACTGCCCGCTGCGGCGAGTATACGCCTGGTGAGCGGTAACCTGTTACCGGAGGCAGCGCTGGATGCCTGGCGTTCACATCTCAAGGATTACAAGGTCAAGCCACTGTTCGAGCAGCTGCGAAGTGCCGAAGTGACGTTGACTGAAGGCCAGGAGGCTCTCAATGACCAGCGCGGCCGGATGACCGACTGCTATACCCTGCGTGGCCTGTTGACCAAGAAAGGTTATCAGCGCGGTGAAGCGGAAGACGGCGGTTTCTTTGATCACTACTTCAAGCGTTTCGATACCCTGGGGCTGAGAGTGGAGTTCGGCTTCAGCGGTAACTGCGTGCCGGAAGAAAACGAGGCCGCCGCCATCTATGACATCAGGGTCATGGAGCGGACCAACCCCCGCGGCCGTTATGCCCGCTACCGTCAACTGCCGTTGGCCGAGGTGCCGGTCAACCTGCTCAATGCCATCGCCGTTGACTATCGTGAAGTCGGCGACAAGTGTGTGGCAGATCCGGACTGGGAATCGAAACTGCCCTGGTAAAGGTCGATAACGGATGGATTAGGCTGCTGCCTTACTGGTGGCAGCCAATAAGGAGAAGCAAACAGGATGGAACAAGTCATTCGGGCTCATGCCGAGCAGCGTTATCAGGATGAATTGCAACGCTTGATGGCGGCCGACAAGGGGGTTATTCCACCGGGTTGGGCCATGTCGGCCGGGGCGGTGCGACGTTTTATCTGCGGCGATGCGGCGCTTGATATCAGCCGCAAATACTACGGGGAAGATGCCCTGGTGGAGCGGGCCATTGTCAGCCTGATGGGCAACAACGGCCTGATGCTGGTCGGTGAACCCGGTACCGCCAAGTCGATGCTTTCTGAGCTATTGAGCGCCGCCATCAGCGGCAGCAGTGAGTATCTCATTCAGGGCACAGCAGGCACTACGGAGGAGCAGCTCAAGTACAGCTGGAACTTTGCCCTGTTGCTGTCTGGTGGCCCCAGTCTGGAAGCCCTGCTGAAAAGCCCCGTCTATCAGGCGATGGAGCAGGGCAAGCTGGTGCGTATCGAAGAGATCACCCGCTGCCCGCAGGAGGTGCAGGATGTGCTGATCTCGCTGATGTCGGAAAAAAGCCTCAGTATCCCCGAGCTGGGCGTCTCGATTCAGGCCAAGCCCGGCTTCAACCTGATAGCCACCGCCAACCTGCTGGACCGTGGGGTCAACGAGATGTCCAGCGCGCTCAAACGCCGTTTCAACTTCGAGACAGTGCCTGTGCTCAGCGATCCTCTGCTGGAGCGCCAGCTGATTTTGGCTCAGGTGAGCCAACGTCTGGCGGACAGCGGCCAACAGGTGCAGTTGGATGAAGCGCTGGTGGACTTGCTGGTGCGGGTATTTCACGACCTTCGCAGTACCGTCGGCCCGCAGGCGATGGATGCCACTCTGTCCACGGCCGAGGCGGTTAATATAGTGCATGGCTGCGCCCTGCACAGCCTCTATTGGCAAGAGCCCATGAGTGCCGCCCAGTTGGTGCAGCAGATGCACGGCACGCTAATCAAGGACAAGGCCGACGATGTGAAGAAGCTGGCTCATTACATGGATGTGGTCGCCCGTGAACGCCAGGGCTGGCAAGCCTTCTTCCAGGCAGGAAAAGCGCTGTGGATGAGGTGATGCTCCTTAGAGAGGAGTTTGGCGAACTGCTCAAGGCCGCCGCGGCCGATCCCGGGGTGTGCTGGTTGCCGCTGCGGCATCACAGCCCCGCCTGCGCCGCCATGGCGCTGGAGCAGTTGCAGCGCCAGCAGCCCCAGGCCGTGTTAATAGAAGCCCCCGGCAGTTTTATCCGCCATCTGCCGCTGCTGCAGCGCGATACTGTGGTGCCGCCTATTGCCATCTATCAGAGTGGCAGCTACTACCCTCTGGCCGAGAACAGCCCTGAATGGCAGGCGTTGCGCTGGGCGACGGCGCAGGGCATTGAGGTGATCTTCATCGATCTGGATGAAAAGGCGCTGGAGGGTGGTGTAAGCAACCGTTGGAGTGATAGCCGCTTTTTAAGCTCGGACTACAGCCGCCGCCTACAGCAACAACTGGGCTGCCGGGATGCCGACGAACTCTGGCAGCGTTTGTTTGAACAACAAAATTTCGCCTCGGCCGAGAGCTTCTTTACCCAGGTATTGCTGTTCTGCGCCGCCAGCCGTGCCTGCTTTGGCACAGACAGCCTGGAAGAGATGGGCGATCTGGCCCGTGAAACCCAGATGCGGGCCCATATCAAGGCGGCCCGCCGCCGCTATGAGCGAGTGGCCGTACTCACAGGTGGTTTTCATACCCCGGCGTTGATCAACTTTGCCGACGAGGCCGAGGCGATCGTCGTCGATGACACGCAAGACAGCTTTGTGATCCGTTTCAATGACGCCTTGCTGGATGCCCGCAAAGGCTACGGCGCCGGTATGCCTTATCCGGCCTTCTGTCGCTGGCAGTTTCAGCAGCGGCAATTGAACGCCGATGATTGGTTGCTCTACCTCTTGGAGCAGATGCCGCAACTGCCGCTGATCTATAAGAAAAACTGCTTTGAACATCTGCAGGCCCTCTGTCGTTTGCGTGGCTTGGCGCGCCCCGGCAGCTATGATCTGCTGGATTCTCTGGGCAGCTGCCTGATTAAACAGCAGCTGTCGGCATCGGCACTCGAACCCTGGCAAAAGGTGCTCAGCGGCGATGCCCTGGGGCAGTTACCGGCCGACCAACCCAGTTTACCGCTGGTGGAAGAGGTGTTGGCGCTATGTCGCAAGGCCAGACTGCAGACGTATAAACCGGGACGCTGCCACTTCGATCTCTACGCCATGACGGACAAGCATATTGAGCGCCGTCGCCTCCTGTGTCGGCTGCTGTTTGTGGGCAGCGGTTTTGCCAGGCCACAAAATGGCATGCCGGTCATCCGGCAATTGAAGTTCAACCATCGCCACGAACATTGGAACTATCATTGGACTCCGGCGGTGGAAGTGGCACTGGCCGAGAAATCCAGCCTGGGGCTACGTCTCGAGCTGGTGGTGAAACGGCGGCTCAGTGAGTTGCCCCAGGAGGATTTGCAGCAACTGGTGGAAAAACTGGTGTTGGCACTGCATCTGGGGATGCCGGAAGAGCTGAGCGCCCATGCCATTGCGCAGCAGATAAGCCAATGCAGCGACATTCAGCAACTGGCCAATAGCTTTATGACCTTGCTGGCGGCAGCGCATCATCCACTGTTTGCCGATATTGAGCTGCTGGCTTACCAAAAAGCCCTGTGGCATCAGGTCGGCTTTCATTTACCGGCAATCAACCGCCTGAGCGATGAAGAGGCGCTGAAGTTACTGTTGGATCTGCAGAGCGTAGCTGTCTTGCATCAGGACGAGCTCGAGTCTCCCTGGCGTGACAGACTGCGCTGGTTGACAAGCCATAACGCCCATCGACCCGTGCTCTATTTTGTCCTGCAGGCCTTGGCTATCGAGCTGGACAAGTTGGACCCGGCGCCACTGCTGCAACAATTGCAGCTCCAAAACGATCCCTTCCCTGTGATTGAGGCGCTGCTCAAGGTGGTGCCGCACTGGTTGCGGCAAGACCATGGCCTGTTGCCCATGCTGAATCACTGGCTCAGTGAGCTGAGTGAGGCGCAGTTTATCGACAAGCTACCGGCCATGAGGGGCTTGTTCTGCGCGCTGGATGCCAGAGAGGTGGATGAGCTCTGCCGCCGTTTGCTGCAGCTGAATCAGTGGGATAATGGCCTGAATTGGTTGCAATACGGGATATCTGAACAGGACTTTCAACAGGGGCTGGCGCTGGAGCGGCAGCTGCGCAGTGACCTGGAGCAACAAGGATTGAGTCAATGGATGAGCAACTGAAGCAGCGCTGGCGTCTGGTATTGGGGCGCTATGCCAATGCGCTTGATACCCGTCTCAGCTCCCGGCAACAGCAACAGGATGAGGTGTTGCAGCAGCTCTATCAGGAGGGCCAGCTGCAGCGTGGCTTCAAGGTAAGCGCAGGCTTGGGGGAAAGCGAGTTGGCAGTGACCAACTGGCTGGAGGCGGCGGAGACCCTGTTTCCCCGTTCGGTCAACGACAGGCTGCAGTCCGATGCGGTCGAGCGCTTTGGGTTGCATCAGGTGTTGGAGCAGCCGCAGGTGCTGGAAAAGATCACTCCCAGTATGGGGGTGCTGAAGCAGTTGCTGAAACTCAATGCCCATCACAAGCCGGCCATTCGGCAACAGGTAGAGCGGATTATTCAGGGGGTGGTCGAGGAGTTGCTGCGCCGCCTGCGGCCGACCTATATCAACAACTTGAGTGGCAGGCTCAACCGCCAGGCCCACAGTCCGGTGAAACGGCTGGCCAATCTGGACTGGCAGACCAGTATTCGCCGCAACCTCAAGCATTTTGATGGCGAGAAGGTCTGTTTCGAGCGGGTCTATTTCCATGCCCGTCAGCAGCACCAACTGCCATGGCACATAGTGCTCTGCATAGATCAGTCCGGCTCCATGGCGACTTCGCTGATTTACTCGGCAGTGATCGCCGGGATCCTGACCCGCTTGCCATCGGTGAAGTTGTCGCTGGTGGTGTTCGACACCCAAGTGGTGGACTTGAGTGAGCAGGCCCAGGATCCCGTGTCAGTGTTGCTGAATTGCCAGTTGGGCGGCGGCACCCTAATCTCCCAGGCCTGGCGCTATTGTCAGCAACTCTGCTCCGAACCGGGGCGCTCTGTGGTGGCAACCGTGTCCGACTTTGAAGAGGGTGGTTCGATGCAGGCCTTACTGGCCCAGGCCCAGGGGATGATAGACAGTGGTATCAAGATGTTGGGGATGACCGCCATGAATCACGATGCCGAGCCTTTCTACAGCACTTTTAGCACCGACAAGTTGCAGCGCCTGGGGATGGAGATAGGCTCACTCAGCCCGGATAACTTTGCCGAATGGCTGGCGCTGACTATGGGGCTACGCCGATGAATGAAACCATACTCACCAGCCTCGGCAGTGCAGGTTTGGTGCGCCGGGCCCGCAAGGCGTTGGAGAAAAGCCAGCCGCAGATGCAGGATTATGGCTTTGAGTTTGAAGGGCAAAAGGGGCAGCTGGATTGGGATAACCCGCTCGCCAGTCGCTGCGATTGCGGCGCCTCCGGCCTGTGTAAACACATAGTGGCTGCGGCGCTTTATCTGCTGGAGCAGCCTGCATCCACTGAGACTCGCACCGAAGAGCCGCCCCGGGTGGAACTCCATCTGGCCGAGCTTTTGAATGATGCGGGCAAGACTCAGGTTCGCCGTCTGTACCAGCAGAGTCAGCGCCGCTGGGCGGCGAAAATTAAGCTTGCGCAAGGCACAGTCTGCGTCGAACTGGAGGGGCAGCAGCTGTATTTTCGGTGCGTACAGGGGCTGCAGGATATTATCTGCACCGAAGAGGCGCAGCGTTATGCGCTGCTCGCCGTCTGGCTCTATTGCCAAGAACAGACCATCGCCTTTGAATGGCCGCAATGGCTGCTCGATGAGCAGGCGCAGTTGCAGTATCTGGGGCAGCAGAGCCGCGATCAGTTAAAGAGCCGTTGCCTTAAGTTGCTGGAGCAGATGACTGAGCTCGGCATCGAGAGGTTGCGACCCTCGTCCCTGGTAGAGCTGGAACTCCTGCTGGTGCCCATGGACAGGCAAAATCTGCCACTGACCGCTTTGAAACAGCTGCATGGCACGCTGGAAAAATATGTCTCGGGCCAAGGCGTCAGGGATAGAAAATTGCTGCTCAGCTGTCTGGCCCGCTCCTTGGCGGCTCTGGAAGGCAGCCAGCCACAGACGCTCAGCCCCTATCAACAAGCGCCAGAGCAGGTGCTGGGGCTGGGCGCTTTCCCCTGGCAGAGCGAAGGGGGCGCCCATGGTGTGACTCAGGTATTGCAGGATGAGCAGGGGCGTTTTATCACTCTGGCCGAGAGCCGCCCCAAAGCCGAGCAGCGGCTGGATTATGGCAGCGTATTTCGCGGTCTGCCCATGCTGGCAGGCGCGCCGTCGGCCCTGGGTTGGCAGGGTAAGACCCAAACCCTGGCTCAGGCCGAACTCAATGCCTGGGGGCGCCTGCGGCGTTTGCAGGATACCCGGGTCTACCCAGCGACCAAGCCGCTGGAGCCCGTGAGTCTCTCTGTTGCCGGCGAGATAGACTGGCAACAGGAGTACCTGTGTTTTCGGCCGAGCGGTCTCTACCTGAGTGGTTTCAATCAGGCCAGTCAGTGTATGGAACTGCACTATTGGGACAGGGAGCGGGCGCTGCTGAGTTTCTCACTGCCTTACAACAAGTTGAGTCAAAGAGCCGTGACCAATCTGGAGTTGCTGGGCGAGCGGGTACCCGAGCTGATAGTGGCGCGCATAGAGCGCACTGCCAGCCACTTATACCTGCGGCCTGTGTCCCTGCTGCTCAATAACTGGTTCAGCCTCTTTTTCGATACCTTGCCCCAATCCGGTGATCAGCAGCTACTCGCGCAGGCGCTGGTAGAGCCGTCAGCCCCCCAGGCGCCGCTGCCGCGCCTGGGCCTGATGCAGCAAACCCTGCATGGGGTGCTGGATGAGCTGGCCGATGGTCTGCCGGCACCAAGGCCAACATTGGCGCAAAGGGCCGAGCGTCTCGGGCTGATGACGCTGAGTCACAACCTCAAGGGAGCTAAAGCGCGGGACTATCTGCGCGCCGCCTATTGCGCCGAGAAAATGCTCGCTATGTGCCTGATCAAGCCGGTGCATTATCCGGAGGGCTGCGATGAATCTAAAAAAAGCCCCGCAGCAGGGGCGGGGCAAGAGTTTGGGAGTTGCTAATTATTGTTATGGTGAGGAATTCGTCGTCAGCTAGCTTTGATTAGAAGTTGAACGCGAGTCCTATCATATAGTGGTCGTACTCAAACTCCTGATAGCTGGCTTCCAGCAGTAGATCCAGCTGTGACAACAGGGGATAGCTGTAGCGCAGCGCCAAATCGTAGGCGCTGTCTTGCAGTTCCCCCTTATCTTCAAAGCCCATGGTTTCGGCATCGAAGTAATAGCCGCCATGGATAACCAGCTCGCCATACTGCGCCAGCGGCAGCGCATAGTTGGCCTCGCTGTACCAGGTTTCAAAGTCCTGATCATAGTTGAGCGCCAAGTTTAAGCTGTTGTAATCCATGGATAGGGCATATTCGAGATTGGAGTGACTGTCGCCATAGGTGTAACGCATGGCATTGAAGCCAAAGCCCAACTCGTCGCTGACCGTCAGGTAGTAACCCGCGTAGTAGTCGATTTCATAATCCTTCTCTATCCCCTCATCACCTTGATACCTATAGGTTTCAAAGGAGACTCCGGCATAGAAACCTGTCTCAT
Organism: Shewanella sp. BJSY2023SW005; assembly: GCF_047314585.1. Taxonomy (NCBI): domain Bacteria; kingdom Pseudomonadati; phylum Pseudomonadota; class Gammaproteobacteria; order Alteromonadales; family Shewanellaceae; genus Shewanella; species Shewanella sp. BJSY2023SW005. Next base: position 2,769 of record NZ_JBKORJ010000041.1, on the reverse strand, counting down.
GCTCCAACATGATATCGGCCTGCAGTGAGGGTTTGTCATCGCTGATGGTCAGGCCACGCCACAGATAGTTGCTCAGCCCCATGATCACTCCTGAGGTCTGAAAGGCGCTTTCCTGGGCCTGAGCGTATTGCATGCCGCCAAGGCCGCACAGCAGTAAACTGATTATCATCTTATGTTTCATGTTCGGCTCCTGGGCTCAGTGTTTGGGTAAACGTTCTTTAGGGACTATCCATTGGCTTTCGGAGACGGGATCTGTCTCTCCCAAGCGCAAATCGCTTTCTTTGAGGAAGATATCCTCATCAGTGTTGTGGCAGTTTTCACACATGCGCCCACTTTCGCGTGCCTGCTTGGTGGCCAGAGGGTTCTTGGCGGTAAAGTGAGTAGAAAAGGGCTCCCAATAGGATTTGGTGGCCGGATCTTTGAGATCCACCTTGACCCCGGCATCGATACTGATCCCGGCCGAATGGCTCAGCGGGATCAGCTTGCTGTTTTTATCATTGGCTATGCTTAGCCCCAGTTTGATGTTTTGCTCCGGAGTCTCGGCTGTCTTGAGACTCTGCCAGTTGCCCACAGACAAGGTGTCGTCCTGATGGCAACCGAAGCAGTTGCTGTAGGGCTGGGTGTGGCAGGCGGTACACTTCAGCTTGGCATTGTGATCTATGGGCGATGCCTTGCCGCTCAGAAGTTCGGTGTGATCGGCGACTTTATCCTGGTGGCAGTCTTCACATTTCACCGCTACTATGTCGCGTTTCTGGGTCTGCTCGTAAGGGCCGGTCTTGTTGCTGTCCGGGCCTTCGCTGTAGAGTCTGCCTTCGGGGATCTGCTTGATGTCCCGACCGTGGAATTCCTGCTGGGCACTGTGACAGTCGATACAGCTCATATCGTGCTTGGTGACGTGCACATCTTGCTCTTTGTGCTGCTCGGCATTTTCATAGTGGCAGGTTTCACAGGTTTTGACCGGATCCGGAGTCGCGACAAAGGCGTGCTTGTTCAAAAGGCCGCCACCGGCGAAGTCGGGAGCACTGACATGGCACTGGCCACAGGTTGCGTGACAACTGGCGCAGCCTTCTTCGCCGTTATGCATCTGTTCAAATAACTGGGCCCGCTCTGGAGTCTGCTGCAACCTTTCCATCAAGCCTTTGGCGACACCATTGACTGTGAAATGCAGTGAGTGACGGAAGTTGGTGATCATCTCCTCGCCATGGCAATCGCCACAGACACTGCCACCATCGGCACTGGGATCGGCCAGAACGCTTGGGTGCCAGGTTCTGTCCCCGGGCTTGTCGACCTTGCTGTGGCAGTCACGGCAACCGAGTTCGGCATGGCTGCCCATATCTGTTTGGCTTACCAGGAGTTGCAGTGATTGTTGCTCGACGGAGAGCGACTCTTTTTCCAGCTGATGCTGCTTTATCAGCGCCTGTAACTTGGCTTGATCACTGTGACAATTCAGGCAGCTGCCTGCCGCTTGAACCCCTTGCCCCAGCAGACAAAGGAGCGCAGCCAGCCCTGCCGAATATGTGGCCATATTCAGTATTCTTGGTTTCATCTTGTTATCCCTTAGGTAATCAGGGCGGGATCCCACTTTAAATTGAACTTTTACGGTTGGTCATGATCTGATCTGCCTTGCCCTTAATCCACAGATGACCATGACCCTTTTGAAACAACTAGAACAGATTACCGATCCCCGTAAGGACATCAATCTAAAGCATAATTTAGTGGATGTGGTGTTCCTGACACTCAGTGCTATCCTCAGCGGTGCGACTGGGTGGAAGTCCATTCAGGAATTCGGAGAAGAACAGCTAGATTGGCTCCGTCTGTACCGAAAATTTGAAAATGGCATCCCTAAAAGGCATTGTATCAGTAATATAATCAAAGCATTGGACAGCGAACTGCTCCTTCAAGCCATATTTGGCTGGATCAATGAGCAACGGCAAACGGAAGGGAAAACCGTTATCGCGCTGGATGGAAAAACCCTGCGCGGGGCGTGGAGTGAGGATGCTAAGAATGCACTCCATGTTGTCAGCGCATTTGATGTCGGCAACGGCATTACACTTTACCAAGACAGTTCACATTCTAAAGGGAAAGAAGCTGAAGTCGCCCGCAACATGATTGATGCTATGGCACTGGATAATGCCGTTCTGACGCTGGATGCACTGCATTGTCAGGTGTCTACCATGAACAAAATTAAACAGGGGAACGGTGATTTCATTATTCAGCTCAAGTCGAACCAGCCGGGATTATTTGAAGCAGTCAAAACCAGCTTCAGTAAAGCGTATGAGCAGCCAGAACTGGCTATATTTGAGCAGTTCAACATGGGTCATGGCCGCAGGGAGCGCCGAACAGTCATGCAGATAGAAGCAGAATTATCAGCGGAACTTAAGAAAAAGTGGCCGCACATCACCTCATTTATCGAAGTTGCCAGTGAACGGACAGTCGATGGAATAACATCATGTTCTTCACGCTGGTATGTCAGTTCCTTACCGCTCAATGCCGAAGAGGCCGCGAGGACTATTCGAGAGCATTGGGGGGTAGAAAATCAGCTCCATTGGGTGCTGGATGTGGTCTTCCGCGAAGATGCGCTGAAGGTAACGGATCCTGATGGCGCAAAGCATCTCGCCCTATTTAACCGAGCGGCTCTGAGTGCGATAAGGCAGCACCAAGGCAAAAAAGACAGTCTGGCAGGTAAGCGCCGCCGTGCTGGTTGGAGTCCTACATTTCGCTCAGAGTTGTTATTTGGTTAAGATATAAGCAAAGTGGAATCCCGCCCTG
>NZ_JBKORJ010000040.1:0-77753 GCF_047314585.1 Shewanella sp. BJSY2023SW005 | reverse complement strand
TCGTTGAAAGGACTCGAGAGCCGTTTTTCTTCGACCCTGTCACGTCTTTCGCGTTGCCGCTGTGCCGTGTCAGTGGGAGCGCATTATAGGGAGCCAAAACTTTTGTGCAAGGGCTAAATCTTAGAAAAACAGGATTAATTTATCGTTCGCTCATAAAAGCAACCAAATGACCAAAAAAGCGATCTTTTTTGATGAAAAAAGGGGCTCGCGCCCCTTTTTATCTATCTTGAGTCGTTTCTTAAAGCTTAAGGCCCGAAGAAACGGGACTCCTGTTTGGCTTCAACCGTCTCACCATCGACTTCGGTAGTGACAATAAAGTCTATCTTGGTAATGGGACGTTTCAGCTCCACAGGGTCAACCGCCACACTGATTGGCAGCGTCAATACTTCACCGGCCGCAATTTGCACTGTTTGTGGGCCATACCATTTATAGTTGTTTAACCCATCAATGTGCATCTGGTACTCGTGGGCCGTTTCTGTTTTGTTCAATATCTTCAAAGTGAAGGTATTCTCTGTCATCCCCTGAGTATTCTCGGTATAGAGCTGATTCCGGTCACGAATGATATCGATGCGTACAGGGGCGATATTGGCACTGGCGTAGATAAACACCAAAATCATCGCGGTAAGCACAACACCATAGCCCACCAGCTTGGGACGCAGCACTTTTTCCTTGATCCCTTCCAGTTTGTTTTCCGTGGTGTAACTGATAAGGCCTTTGGCATATCCCATACGTTCCATGGTGGAGTCGCAAGCATCGATACAGGCGCCGCAGTTGATACATTCGTACTGCAGGCCATTACGGATATCAATCCCTGTCGGACAGACCTGAACACAGAGATCGCAATCGATACAGTCGCCCAGCCCCAGAGCTTTGGGATCAGCCTTACGGGAACGGGGGCCGCGAGTTTCACCACGCTTGGTGTCATAGCCAACAATATAGGTGTTCTTATCGAACATGGCTGCCTGGAAACGTGCATAGGGGCACATGTGAATACACATGATTTCCCTCATCCAGCCGGCATTACCATAGGTTGCCAGAGTGAAGAGAATGACCCAGAAGTACACGGCGCCACTGGCCTGTAAGGTAAACACCTCTAGGTATACTTCTCTGGAGGGCACAAAGTAAGACACAAATGTCATGGCCGTCAGCAGGGAGATCAACAACCAGGCAGTATGCTTGGCCGTTTTGCGCCAGAGTTTGTCAAAACTCCAGGGCATCTGATCCAACTTCATCCTTTTGTTGCGTGCCCCTTCGAGCTTTTCTTCAAACCAGATAAAGATGAAGGTCCACACTGTCTGCGGGCAGGTGTACCCGCACCAGACCCTTCCCAGGTAGGTAGTGACAAAAAACAGTGCAAAGGCGGCAATCATAAACAAGGCCGCCAGTAACGTCAGATCCTGAGGCCAGATAGTCAGGCCGAATACATGAAACTTCTGCTCCGCCAGGTTAAACCAGACTGCCTGCCTATCCCCCCATGGAAGCCAGGGCAAGATGAGAAAAAACAGCATGGCTATCCATCCCATCCGCCGCCTTAACGTACTCCATAGACCATCAACCGCACGAACGTAAATTCGGTTGCGAGGATTAAAGCGGTCTGCTTTACTCGCATCAGGCTGGTGAATCTTGATTCGATTGGCTTTCGAATAATCCTTATTGCTCGACTCTTCACTCATCTTTACAGCCTTTTACTGCTTATTGTATAAAAACTGGCGTATTATACCTTGTAACACAAGGGTTATTAACCTTAGTTGGACTAAATGATGAAAGGCTGGATTATTTTGGCAATATTGGCCGGAGTGCTTTATTACCTGGTCACTCAGACGGATAAACTCGATGAGCCCATTGCCCAAACCGAAGCATTAGTAAAGAAAATTGAACGCAAGCTGGATGCCATGACGGGCACGCAGATCATTCGCCTCGATCAGAAAAAGGCCCGCCTCAAGGCAGATATTGCCGAGCGTTTGTCAGCTTCAGAGCTACAAGAGCTGGACAACATACTGACCACACCAGATACCCTGATGGACTTCAAGGATGAGTATTGTCGCGGCAATGTCATATCTCATCCTGTTTTCAACAAAGATAATCTGCTGTTCATCTGCGATAACCTCTGAGTAAAGCCGCGGGTTTTGTCGACGGTCGCAAAACCCGCACCTGAAATCATTGACCTCCCATGCCAATCCACCTAGCCTTTGAGCCATTATCAATATAGGGGCTGTTTGTTATGACATCTTTTGTTTCCGATACTTTTGAACCTGAATTGTGGGAAGAGGTTGCTGGGTTCGCTTTTGAAGACATCACTTACCACAGAGCCAAATCTCAAGGTACGGTGCGAATTGCCATTAATCGTCCCGACTGCCTGAACGCTTTTCGTCCCAAAACGGTTGATGAACTTTACATAGCTCTGGATCACGCCCGGCAATGGTCTGATGTAGGTTGTGTGCTGTTAACGGGTAATGGTCCATCAGCCAAGGGGCAATATTCCTTCTCCTCCGGTGGCGATCAGCGTATTCGCGGCAAGGACGGCTACAAATATGAAGGTGAGGAAGCCGGTAAGGCCGATTTGGCTCGCATGGGCCGCCTGCATATTCTCGAAGTGCAGCGCTTGATCCGCTTTATGCCCAAGGTCGTCATAGCCGTTGTTCCGGGTTGGGCGGTCGGTGGCGGTCACAGCCTGCACGTGGTGTGCGATCTGACACTGGCATCGAAAGAACATGCCGTTTTCAAACAGACAGATCCTGATGTAGCCAGCTTTGATTCCGGCTATGGCAGTGCTTATCTGGCGAAGATGATAGGCCAGAAGCGGGCAAGAGAAATATTTTTCTGTGGCTTTAACTACAGTGCCGATGAAGCCTTTGCCATGGGCATGGTTAACCGTTCGGTTCCGCATGCAGAACTTGAAACCGAAGCTCTGCGCTGGGCCAAGGAGATCAATTCCAAGTCCCCAACCGCAATGCGCATGCTCAAATATGGCTTTAACCTGCCTGATGATGGTTTGGTTGGCCAGCAACTGTTTGCCGGAGAAGCGACCCGTTTGGCCTATGGCACAGCCGAGGCCCAGGAAGGCCGAGACGCGTTTCTTGAAAAACGCGATCAGGACTTTTCCAGCTTCCCTTGGCATTACTGATAGTCTTAGACGATTAAAGGCCGCATAAGCGGCCTTTTTAATAGATAAAAACGGTCAAATTAATCTGTTAAACCCTCTTTTGATTGTTAATGAGAATTATTATCATTAAATTATCGAGAGAGGAGAACCGCCATGATTAAGACAATGACCTTTGCCATACTGCACTTTAGCGTAGCCTTTACCATCACTTATCTGCTTACCGGCAGTGTACTTATCGGTGGTGCCGTGGCCCTGGTAGAACCCAGTATCAATACTGTTGTTTTCTACTTCCACGAAAAAGTCTGGAAAAGATACGAAGCAAAAAAGCAGCAGCGGCTGACACAATTAACCGCCTGAGCATACACTCAGGCGATTAGTGGCAACACTTTCAGGCTAGAGCTTGATTCCGGCCAATTACTCCACAGTAACCGACTTGGCCAAGTTTCTTGGCTGATCCACATCAGTCCCTTTGATCAGGGCAACATGGTATGACAGCAACTGCAGCGGAATGGTGTAAATAAGCGGTGCCATAAACTCATCACAATGTGGCACAGGAATTACCTTCATGGTGTCATCGGATGCAAATTCAGCATCAACATCAGCAAACACATACATCAAGCCACCACGGGCACGCACTTCTTCCACATTGGACTTGAGCTTTTCAAGCAGTTCATTATTGGGTGCCACCACTATCACAGGCATGTCGGCATCGATCAGCGCCAATGGTCCATGTTTCAGCTCTCCGGATGCATAAGCCTCGGCATGAATATAGGAAATCTCCTTCAGCTTCAGCGCGCCTTCCATCGCTATGGGGTACTGATCGCCACGTCCCAGGAACAGGGCATGGCTCTTATCGGCAAAGTCTTCTGCCAACTCAGCAATGGCATCATCCAACCCCAGAGCCTGCTCCACTTTAGCCGGCATAGACTGCAGACTCTGGGCGATTGCCGCCTGCATTTCCACACTCATGCTGTTATAACGTCCCAGTGCCGCCGTCAGCATCAACAAACCGGCCAACTGCACGGTAAAAGCCTTGGTGGAAGCCACACCTATCTCGGCACCGGCTTTCATCATATATGCCATGTCGGACTCGCGAACCAGCGAGGACCCGGGGGCGTTACATATGGTCAAGGTTGCCTTGTACCCCATCTCTTTGGCCAAACGCATTGCCGCCAGGGTATCGGCCGTTTCACCGGATTGAGAAATGGTGACCAACAGGCTGTTGGGGAACAGATGCGACTTGCGGTAGCGGAATTCAGAGGCGATTTCCACATTACAGGAAACACCGGCCCAATCTTCCAGCCAATAACGTGCCGCCATACCGGCATGGTAACTGGTACCACAGGCAATGATCTGTACGTGTTTGATATCTTTGAGAAGCTCGTCTGCATTATCACCAAAGGCACTATCCAGCACCTGCTGTTGGGCAATTCGTCCTTCGAGAGTACGGGCCAGCGCCATTGGCTGCTCATAGATCTCTTTAAGCATATAGTGACGATACTCGCCCTTGTCACCGGCATCATGGGTGATTTCCGACTCTTTCTTTTCACGTATTACCGGGTTACCGTCCAGATCATAGATATGGACCTCACGGCGAGTCACTTCGGCAACATCGCCCTCTTCCAGGAAGGCAAAAGTACGGGTCACCGGCAGCAGCGCCAACTGATCCGAAGCAACGAAGTTTTCTCCCAGGCCAAAGCCTATTACCAATGGGCTGCCACTGCGGGCGACCACCAGCCGTTCAGGGTCACGGCGGTCGATGACCACAGTGCCATAGGCACCTTCCAGTTGTTTGACCGTGGCTTGTACCGCCGCCAGCAAGCCGGGGGCAGACTTAAGCTCATGGTCGACCAGATGACAAATAACTTCTGTATCTGTATCTGAGTTGAACTGATACCCCAAGCCCTTGAGCATCTCCCGCAATTTAGCGTGATTTTCAATAATGCCGTTGTGCACCACGGCTATGTCGCTGCCGGATTGATGTGGATGCGCGTTGCGCTCACTGGGCTCACCATGGGTCGCCCAACGGGTATGGGCGATACCTGTACCACCGGCCAAAGGAGCAGTTTGCAAAGCATCGGCCAACTCCTGCACCTTGCCAACTCTGCGGGTACGGGTCAGTTCACCTTGGTGAATGACAGCCACACCGGCCGAATCATAGCCACGATATTCCAGGCGTTTCAGCCCCTCTATTAAGATTTCAGCTACATCCCGCTGCGCTACTGCGCCAACAATTCCACACATATCAATATCCGCTTAATTTAAAGTTTATGCTGTAAAAGGGGCTAAGATCAGCTTTACCCCTTGATTTGAAATACTTTCAGCGGCTGCATCAGGCAGCCTGTCATCTGTCACCAGGGTCGTGACCAACTCCCAGGGCAACTCAAGATTAGGAATTCTGCGACCCACCTTTTCCGATTCGAGCAACACCACCACATCCCTGGAGACTTCCGCCATCACCCGGCTGAGTCCAATCAACTCATTGAAAGTGGTGGTGCCTCGCTGCAAGTCAATGCCATCGGCACCGATAAAAAGCTGGTCAAAGTTGTAGGAACGCAATACTTGCTCAGCCACCTGTCCTTGAAAAGATTCGGAGTGGGGATCCCAAGTGCCCCCTGTCATCAAGAGTGTGGGCTCATTTTCCAATTCATGTATCGCATTGGCCAGTTGCAGGGAGTTGGTCATAACCACCAGACCGCGCTTATCATTGAGCTCAGGAATAAGCCCCAAAGTGGTGCTGCCACAATCTATGATGATGCGGTTATGATCTTTGATAAGCCCGGCAGCGGTCTGAGCTATGGCCAACTTATTGCGGGAAGGCGGTTCAGATAAGGTTTGGGTTATCTCTTGAGGAACGACGACGGCGCCACCATAACGACGCAGCAGCAAACCGGTTTTCTCCAGGGCTGCCAAGTCTTTACGTATGGTCACTTCCGAAGTTTCAAACTTCAGCGCCAAGGCATCGACACTGACTTCACCCTGCTGCTGCAGCAGGGTAACTATGGCGTGACGCCTTTGTTGAGTGTTGCGTTTGGTCATTCCAGACTGAATAAGTTTCGATTCGAAAGGCGAATTATATAACTTCGAAACATAAACGCAATTACTGAGTGAAAAAAGCCCGTTAGCAGTTCAGCCGATATACAGGCATGCCTTAAAGCCAGCCCGAGCCTGGGTGCGTCACAAGAAGCCGAAAGAATTAGATTTCATCCATAAAAAATGCCGGTCACGGAGTGGCCGGCATTGCTGAATAGTATGATATCTATTGGTGATTAAAACTTGGCTTCAAGTGCCAGACTGAAATGGCGACCTTCACTGATAGTGACCATCTGGTAATCACCGCCATCCAGATAATCTTTATCGAACAAATTACGTATGTTGGCGCGAACACCCAACTCGGTACCAGCAATATCAAAGGTATAAGCGGCACCTATATCGAAACGCACATAACCGTCTTTGGTGATCTGATTGTTTTTATCAGCAAAGCGCTCACCGACATAAACGGCACCGAAGTTCAGAGCCAGTGCTTCAGTCATCTCATAACGGGTCCAAATATTGGCCGACCATTCAGGAGCATCTATAGGAGTCTTTCCATCCAGTTCATCTCCCGTCTTGTAAGTGGCATCCAGATACATCATGGAACCAGTCATAAACCACTTATCACTTAACTGCCCCTGAGCTCCCATCTCGAAACCCTTGTGATGCTGAGTCCCATCCTGACGGGTAATTTTGCTCTTATCACCTTGAGGGACATCCAAGCTGTGAGTGACAATCCTGTTGTCTATCTTAATATCAAACACAGCAGCGGTCAGCAACAAGCTATTGTCGAACAGCTCCCACTTGGTGCCCAATTCATACTGCTCACCATATTCGGGATCCAGTTCCATACCGTCATTAAGATCCAGTTCGTTATCAACACTTCCTTGAGGAACAAAGCTCTTGGAGTAGTTCAGGTAAATACTGCCATTATCCGTAGGCGAATAGATGATGCCAAACTTGGGAGACGTTGCGCTGTCGGTAACTCCGTCTTCTTTTTGCTCGTCATAGCGTATACCTGCGAGCAGTTTCCACTGTTCATTCAAGCTGATTAAATCCTGAATGTAGACGCCATAGAAGTCATATTCACTAGGGTCACCCTTGGCCACAGAGTGATAATCAAGATCCGGCTTGGCAGGTAGGCCTGTACCAGGAATTACGGTTATGGAGCCGCCGCGGTCGCGACGTTGTTGATAGAAGTAGTCCAGATAATTGGCACCTATCAGCAACTGATGCTCGATACTGCCTGTATTGAAATGACCACTGAAATCCACATATGCAGTCTTGTGCTGCCAATCATCATAACGATCGAAAGGTCTGATGCTATAGCCATCCGTCATCGCATTTTCATTATAAGACGGAGCAGAATCCAAGCGCTGACGCTGGAACTTCTGGTGGTTATATCCCAGCTTCACATTCCAGTCATCGTTGAGATGCCAAACCAAATCGGCTCCCATGTTCTGTACCTTATTATCGGTAAATGCCCAAGGCATATCCCAGATAATGTCTCTGCCACCGATAAGCTCACCTTTTTTATTCAACCAGCCACCCACATCAATCCCGGTCTTATCTTGGGTGTGGTCATATTTCAACGCCAAGGTAATATCGTCGCTGAGATCAAACTCCAGGTTTAAATAGCCCAGCCAACGATCTCTTTCCTGATTTTCACCATCCTGATATTCGCGCCAATATTGGGTGTCCTGCTTAACCAACACTGTGCGATAACGTATGGTTTGAGCTTCGTTTAGGCTACCACCGGCATCCAGCTGAAAGCGGGTAGAGCCATTGTCATCGGTATCAAACCCCAGGTTAAACAGAGTGTCGTAGGTCGGCTTCTTGGTCACCATATTAACCAAGCCACCAGGGCCTGACTGGCCGTAGAGCATACTGGATGGGCCCTTGAGTACTTCTACCTGCTGCAGGGTTTCAATAGGTTGTACATAGTGCGACCACTGTTGATGACCATTGATCAAGTAGCCCGATCCAGAGTCCAGTTCAAACCCCCGAATAGAGAAAACCTGCCTGTTCCAACGCTGTGTACCCGCTGTGACCGAAGAGTCATTTACCAATACTTCAGCCAGGTTCGTTGCCAGCTGTTCATCGGTGACAAAGTCGGGGATAACGGTAACGGATTGAGGTGTATCCATCAGATTGATATCACCACGCATCGCGCCTGAGGCGACGCCGGTCTTATAATCATTGAAGCTACGGCCGGTAACACTGATGCGTTCAATATCTTCTGGCGCTTGCTCTGCTGCCAGTGGCATTGAAGAGATAGCAGCAACCACTGCCATACCTACACAGGAAAACTTAAACCTCATAATCACCTCATTCTCGATGCCGGACCGGCAATCTGTTCTATTTTTGCCAGCAAATATAAATGAGAAGAATTAGTATTTAAGTTTCTTTACGGATATTTACAATTAAATATGATTGACTTCAAACCCATTCGCGGGTTTGTGAGATAGAAAGCACCCAGATGGGTGCTTTCATTTAAGGGAATTACTTCTTTTGCTTTTGTGGACGCTTCCAGTCCTTGATATGTTTCTGCTTGACCCTGGTAATAACCAGTTCATCTGCGCCAACATCACGGGTTACAGTGGAACCGGCTCCCAGTGTGGCTCCCTTGCCGATAGTGACAGGAGCAACCAGTTGAGTGTCGCTGCCGACAAACACTTCATCTTCAATAACGGTCAGATGTTTGTTGGCGCCATCATAATTGCAGGTAATGGTACCGGCCCCTATGTTTACCCCTTGGCCAATTTGTGCATCTCCGAGGTAAGCCAGATGCCCAGCCTTGGAGCCCACACCGAGTACGGCTTTCTTCATCTCAACAAAATTGCCTATGTGGGCATCTTGCTTGAGTTCAGCGCCCGGACGCAGACGAGCAAACGGGCCGGCACTGGCGCCATCACCCAACTTGGCGCCCTCGACTATGCTGTAAGGCTTAATCTCGGCGTTGTCGGCAATCTCACAATCGATAAGGATTGCCCCGGCGCCTACAGTCACGTTATTACCCAGCACCACTTTACCTTCGAAGATCACATTAACATCTATCATCACATCCATGCCGACGGTCACTTCACCGCGAACATCTATGCGTGCCGGATCTCTTAAGTTGGCACCATCCAGCATCAGGGCTTCAGCACAGCGTTGCTGATAAGCACGTTCCAACGCCGCCAACTGCACCCTGTTATTGGCGCCTTCGGTCTCTATGGAATTAACTGGATGAGCCGTGTCTATGGCCACACCATCTGCGTGAGCCATGGCAATCACATCAGTAAGATAAAACTCGCCCTGAGCATTGTTGTTTTCCAAGCGTCCGAGCCAGTTTTTCAATTGTTTGCCCGGCAATGCCATGATGCCGCTGTTGATCTCATTAATCTTGAGTTGCTCGGCAGTAGCATCTTTTTGTTCGACTATGCCAACCACCTTGCCATGCTCGCGCACCATACGGCCATAGCCGCTTGGGTCATCCAGATGCACTGTCAGTACGGCTACGCCATCGTTTTGCCTGGCAGCAAGCAGGGCTTCCAGAGTTTCCTTGCGGGTGAGGGGAACGTCACCATAGAGCACCAATACAGTGTCATTGTCATCTATCTGGGGAATCGCCTGGGCTACCGCGTGGCCAGTGCCAAGTTGTTCAGCCTGCAGCACAAAGTTAAGCGGTTGCTCGCCCAGTTCCGTCATCAGCTTGTCGCCGCCATAACCGTAAACCAGATTGATCTTGTCGGCATTAAGTGAATGAGCCGTATCAATCACATGCTGCACCATGGGCTTATGGGCAACCTTATGCAGGACTTTAGGCAAATCGGAACGCATCCGGGTCCCTTTCCCGGCGGCGAGAATTACAACATTCAATGACATGGGAGATTCCTTTTCTATAGGCTGGCGCAAGTGTACCGGAATCACAGTAAAAATGCAGCGCTCACGCAGCTTGGAAGCTTGCAAATCTGCTTGAGGCAAGCAGGAATAACAGACACAAAAAAGGCGCCCTGAGGCGCCTTTTTTCAGCAGTGCTGTTATCTGGCAATGTTCTTCTTGATGGTCTCAACGACCCGCAACTGAGCCACGGCCTTAGCCAGTTCAATTGCTGCCGCAGCATAATCGAAGTCAGCACCGGCATCGGCCATATGGGCCTCAGCACGACGCTTGGCTTCTACTGCAGCCTGCTCGTCAATCTCATCGGCACGCATTACAACATCAGCCAATACGGACACGGAATTGGGTTGAACTTCCAGTAAACCACCTGAAAGGTAAAACACCTCTTCCTGACCATTTTGTTTGACGATGCGCGCCATGCCAGGTTTGATATTGGTCAGCAGCGGAGTGTGACCAGGCATAATACCCAGTTCACCCTCAGAACCTGTTACCTGTAAATGGGCAACAAGGCCTGAGAAGATTTTGCTCTCTGCACTGACGATATCAAGCTGTACTGTCATGGCTGCCATCCCGTTCTCCTTACCAAACTATGCAATATTGCCTAGTTATTTCTTGTTGGCTTTCTCAACGGCTTCGTCGATTGAACCAACCATGTAGAACGCTTGCTCTGGCAGGTGATCGAACTCACCGTCCAGAATTCCCTTGAAGCCACGGATGGTTTCTTTCAGGGGCACGTACTTACCTGGAGAACCGGTAAAGACTTCAGCTACGTGGAATGGCTGAGACAGGAAACGCTCGATCTTACGGGCGCGGGATACTGTCATCTTGTCGTCATCTGACAACTCGTCCATACCCAGAATAGCGATGATGTCTTTCAGCTCTTTGTAACGCTGCAGAACTGTCTGTACACCGTTTGCCACGTCATAGTGCTCTTGGCCAACAACCTGTGGATCCAACTGACGAGAGGTGGAATCCAGTGGGTCAACCGCTGGGTAGATACCCAGAGAAGCGATTTGACGAGACAGTACCACAGTCGCATCCAAGTGGGCGAAGGTGGTTGCTGGGCTTGGGTCAGTCAAGTCATCCGCAGGTACGTATACCGCTTGTACCGAAGTGATAGAACCCACTTTGGTAGAAGTAATACGTTCTTGCAGAACACCCATCTCTTCAGCCAGTGTTGGCTGATAACCCACAGCAGAAGGCATACGACCCAGCAGTGCCGATACTTCGGTACCAGCCAGGGTGTAACGGTAGATGTTGTCAACGAACAACAGTACGTCACGACCTTCGTCACGGAACTTCTCGGCCATAGTCAGACCAGTCAGAGCAACACGCAGACGGTTACCTGGTGGCTCGTTCATCTGACCGTACACCATGGCTACCTTGTCCAGTACGCCTGAGTCTTTCATCTCGTAGTAGAAGTCGTTACCTTCACGGGTACGCTCACCTACACCGGCGAATACTGACAGACCTGAGTGGGCTTTCGCGATGTTGTTGATCAGTTCCATCATGTTAACTGTCTTACCAACACCCGCACCACCGAACAGACCTACTTTACCACCCTTGGCGAACGGACATACCAGGTCAATAACCTTGATGCCGGTTTCCAGCAATTCAGTGGTGTTAGATTGCTCTTCATAAGAAGGAGCATCACGGTGGATGATATAACGCTCATCTTCACCGATAGCGCCCGCTTCATCCACAGGCTCACCCAGAACGTTCATGATACGGCCAAGGGTCGCAGCCCCAACCGGAACGGAAATTGGTGAACCAGAGTTTTCTACCTCGATACCACGACGCAGACCATCGGAAGAACCCATGGCGATGGTACGAACTACACCACCACCCAGCTGTTGCTGAACTTCCAGCACCAAGCCTTTACAGGCGCCTTCGCCTGTGATCTTCAGAGCGTCATATACCTGAGGTACGGCATCTTGTGGAAACTCAACGTCCACAACCGCGCCAATCACTTGGACAACAGTACCTGTGCTCATGATTAATCCTCTAAAACTTGTATTCGTTACCCAGCCTAAACCGCGGCTGCACCTGACACAATTTCCGACAGCTCTTGCGTAATAGCCGCCTGACGGGCCTTGTTGTATACCAGTTGCAGATCATCGATCAGCGTGCCGGCGTTGTCTGTTGCTGCCTTCATGGCCACCATACGGGCAGCCTGCTCGGAAGCAATGTTTTCAACGACACCCTGATACACCTGAGACTCCACATAACGAACCAAAAGCTTGTCCAACAAGACCTTTGGATCTGGCTCATAGATGTAGTCCCAGCGATGCGCTACGTCATCTTCGTCTGATTTAGGCAAAGGTAGCAGCTGCTCGATCACAGGAGTCTGCGTCATGGTATTAACAAACTTGTTGAATACCACATACAGACGATCCAGCTTGCCTTCGTTGTAAGCCTGGAGCATTACCCGCACAGTACCAATCAGGTCAGCGAGCTTGGGAGCATCACCTAAACCTGAAGCATGGGCCTGTACCTTGCCACCAAAGCTCTTGAAAAACTGAACACTACGAGCACCGATAGGGCAGAATTCAACTTCTACACCTTGCTCTTTCCAGCTTTTCACGTCTGCGACAACCTTTTTGAACAGGTTGACGTTCAGACCACCACAAAGGCCACGGTCGGTTGCCACTACTATGTAACCAACCCGCTTGGGTTCTCTCACCTCCAGGTAGGGGTGTTTGTACTCCAGAGAACCTTGAGCGACGTGACCGATCACCTTACGCATGCTCTCCGCATATGGACGGCTTGCAGCCATGCGGTCCTGCGCCTTGCGCATTTTGCTGGCTGCCACCATTTCCATGGCGGACGTGATCTTCTGAGTGTTTTTCACACTCGCGATCTTGGTTTTAATCTCTTTAGCGCCGGCCATCTCTACTCTCCAATCTGGACCTGAGGTGCCTTATGACACCTCGCATGTATTTACCAGGTTTGGGTTGCCACGAACTTGTCGAGACCAGCCTTCAGCTCAGCTTCGATTTCGGCATTGTAATCACCGCTATCGTTGATCAGCTTCATCAGCTCAGCATGCTCGCCGTTCATGAAAGAGAGCAGAGCGGCTTCGAAGTCACCGATCTTCTTCAGCTCAATACCTTTCAGGTAGCCTTTTTCAGCTGCAAAAATAGATACAGCTTGGTCAGCTACGCTCATAGGAGCGTATTGCTTTTGCTTCATCAGTTCGGTTACACGCTCACCGTGCTCCAGCTGGGCACGAGTTGCATCGTCAAGGTCAGACGCAAACTGTGAGAACGCAGCAAGCTCTCTATACTGTGCCAGAGCAGTACGGATACCGCCGGACAGTTTCTTGATGATCTTGGTCTGAGCCGCACCACCTACACGAGAAACAGAGATACCTGGGTTAACCGCTGGACGCAGGCCAGAGTTGAACAGGTCGGTTTCAAGGAAGATCTGACCGTCGGTAATAGAAATTACGTTGGTCGGTACGAACGCAGATACGTCACCTGCCTGGGTTTCAATAATTGGCAGAGCGGTCAAAGAACCCGTCTTGCCTTTTACTTCACCATTGGTGAACTTCTCAACGTACTCTTCGTTCACGCGGGAAGCACGTTCCAGCAGACGAGAGTGCAGATAGAATACGTCACCTGGGTAAGCTTCACGGCCTGGTGGACGCTTCAGCAGCAGGGAGATCTGACGGTAAGCAACAGCCTGCTTGGACAGGTCATCGTAAACGATCAGAGCATCTTCACCGCGGTCACGGAAATATTCACCCATGGTACAACCAGAGTATGGTGCCAGGTACTGCAGGGCAGCTGCTTCAGAAGCAGTAGCAACCACAACAATAGTGTTGGCCAGAGCACCGTGCTCTTCCAGCTTGCGTACTACGTTAGCAATAGTAGAAGCCTTCTGGCCTACTGCAACGTACACACACTTGATGCCGGAATCTTTCTGGTTGATGATGGCGTCAATAGCCATCGCAGTTTTACCGGTTTGACGGTCACCGATGATCAGCTCACGCTGACCACGACCGATAGGGATCATGGCATCAACCGCTTTATAACCGGTTTGCACCGGTTGAGATACGGATTGACGCTCAATAACACCAGGAGCAATCATTTCAACAGGTGCAAAACCATCGTTGTCGATTGGTCCTTTACCGTCGATTGGCTCACCCAGGGTGTTAACAACACGTCCCAGCAGACCACGACCCACTGGAACTTCCAGAATACGGCCAGTGGTTTTAACTTTTACGCCCTCAGCCAGATCGGCATAAGGACCCATAACTACGGCACCTACAGAATCACGTTCAAGGTTCAACGCGATTGCATAACGGTTGCCAGGCAGTTCGATCATCTCACCCTGCATTACATCGGCCAGGCCGTGAATGCGGATGATGCCGTCACTGACCGAAACGATAGTACCTTCGTTGCGGGCTTCACTGACGACTTCGAACTGCTCGATCCGCTGCTTAATCAGATCGCTGATTTCAGTGGAATTCAGTTGCATGCTCAAACTCCCAATTACGACTGCAGCTTATCAGACAGGCGGTTCAATTTACCGCGGATGGATCCATCTATCACCAGATCCCCTGCCTTGATAATTACACCGGCGATAAGCTCGGCGTTGACGCTGCAATTCAGCTTAACTTTGCGTGCGAGACGTTTCTCTAAAGAAACACTGATCTGCTGTTGCTGCTCAGAGCTAAGCTCAGTAGCAGACACCACGCTGGCTTCGATTTCCTTAGCCCATTCGTGGCGAAACTCAGCATAGAGCTGAGATACAGCAGGCAGTACCTCCAAGCGACCGTTTTCAGCCATTACCTTGATCAGATTTTGACCGTGCTCATCAATTTGCTCGCCACAGATATTGATAAAGAGTGCAGCTAGCTTATTGCTGGACATAGATCCAGCCAGCAGTGGCTTCATGGATTCGTTTTCACTCACCATTGCCGCGAAATCGAGCATTTCTGCCCAGTTTTCTACTGCTTGATGTTCAACAGCAAAGTCAAAAGCTGCCTTAGCGTAAGGGCGAGCAATGGTGGTTAACTCAGCCATAACTCAACTCCCTTATCAAATTTCAGCAACTAGTTTATTAACTATGTCGCTTTGGGCGGCTTCATCAATCGAACGCTCGAGGATCTTCTCTGCACCAGTGATGGCAAGAGTAGCAACCTGCTTACGCAGTTCCTCTTTCACGCGATTACGTTCAGCTTCAATTTCTGCTTTACCCTGAGCAATGATTTTCGCACGCTCAGCGTCTGCTTCAGCTTTGGCTTCGTCAATAATCTGAGCCTTGCGCTTGTTGGCAGACTCAATGATTTCGTTGGCTGTAGCCTTGGCGTCTTTCAGTTGGTCAGTCGCTTTCGCTTGAGCCAACTCCAGGTCTTTTGCTGCACGGTCAGCGTCAGCAAGACCATCAGCAATCCTTTTCTGGCGCGCTTCGATGGCATTCATCAAAGGGGGCCATACAAACTTCATGCAGAACCACACGAAGATAATAAAGGCGACCGTCTGACCGATTAGGGTAGCGTTGATATTCACAACAGCCTCCTATTTAGAGTTAAGACAGAAGCGTTTATTACAGCATTGCACCCAGTGGGTTAGTAAACAGCATGTAAAGTGCAATACCTACACCGATCATGGTTACGGCGTCGAGCAGACCCGCTACGATGAACATCTTAACTTGCAGCATAGGAGCCATTTCTGGTTGACGCGCAGCGCCTTCCAGGAACTTACCACCCAAAAGGCCGAAACCGATAGCGGTACCCAGTGCACCCAAACCAATGAGCAGAGCAACAGCAATTGCAGTAAAGCCCAGAATCGTTTCCATCTGTATCTCCAGTATCTAAATCTATGTTAGTTGATGATTTAGTTAAAAAATTTCTTCAGCAGTCCTTAATGATCTTCATGAGCCATGCTTAGGTAAACGATAGTCAGCATCATGAAAATAAACGCTTGCAGCGTGATAACCAGAATATGGAAGATCAGCCAGCCCAGTTGCAGAGTCACACCCAGAGCGGCAATCGCCAAGTTGGCACCATACATCAGCGCAATAAGGATGAAGATCAACTCACCTGCATACAAGTTACCAAAAAGACGTAGCCCCAATGAAATGGGCTTAGCTATCAAGGTAACTATTTCGAGCAGGAAGTTGACGGGTATCATTGCCCAATGGTTGAAGGGCTGTAGCGTCAGTTCTTTCGCAAAACCTGACACACCTTTGACCTTGATGCTGTAGTAAATAATCAGCACAAACACGCCCAACGCGAGGCTGAAAGTGATGTTAAGGTCAGTAGTCGGTACTATTTTCAGATAAGGCACACCAGCCAAAGAGGCCGCATGTGGTACCCAGTCAACGGGCACCATATCCATGAGGTTCATCATGAATACCCACATGAAAATAGTCAGAGCAAGAGGTGCTATCAAGGCATTGCGACCATGGAATGTATCTTTAACGCTGTTGTCGACAAACTCGACGATCATTTCGATAAAGCATTGAAGCTTACCGGGAACGCCAGAAGTTGCCTTTTTGCCAACGCTGCGGAACAACCACAGAAACAGCACGCCAAGACCAACCGAAAAGAGCAATGAATCAACGTGCCATGTCCAGAAACCTTCACCAACGGTAAGGTTGGTAAGGTGATGCTGGATATAGCCCTGCGGTGTTAATGCTTCACCAGATGCAGCCATGATTCATCCCACTTAACTTTGCTTGAAGTACAAAGGAGCTGCCCAATGCACTACCAACGCCAGTACATAGCAAACAAAAAGGGGCATAAATGCGACCTTTAAATTGATAAATACCAGCGAAAACAATGCTATTGTTAACAGCAACTTTACCGCTTCCCCCCAGTAAAAGCCTTTGAGAACTTTACCGGTAGCGCTTGCTCCCATGTGGGAAAAAGCCAGGGTCGCGAATACAAAATTAGGGAGCACAGCTATGGCAGTTCCTGCCAGAGCAGAATAGCCAAACTGGGCTCCCCACACGGCGAAAAAGATAATTGAAGCACCCCCAGCTATCGCCGCCTGCATCATCACCAACTTATAGGCTGACCAACGGCCACGACGCGCTAAAACCTTACTCAATCATTCTTCTCCGCATTACTACTTTTTGTTTCGATGACCGGACTACAAATATCCGTATGGAGTCGAGGTACAAAAAGCTTGCGAAAGTATACCTTTTCAAGTCTTCTTTGCAACTTTGAGATAAGTAAAAACCTCACCTTTTAACGTGATACAGACCCAAATTCGTATAAATGCAATATTAACAAACGTCACAAATTTACACTAAAAAGCGTTAACCACGTTTTTTTAATGGATTTTGGCAAGAATACCGTCTAATTCAGCCAGATTTTGATAGTTAATTACAATTTTTCCCTTTCCCTTACTACCGTGGGAAATGGAAACTTTTGCGCCTAACCTCTCAATTAACTGACTCTCCAGACGGGCAACATCGGTATCTTTTACAGGCTTTTCGGCCTCTTTGGCAGGATTTAAGACTTTATTTACCAATCGTTCGGTTTCACGAACGGTCAATTCCTTCGCCACCACCAATCGGGCAACAGAAGTTTGCTCTTCACCTTGCAAGGCCAGCAAGGCTCGGGCATGACCCATTTCGATATCACCATACTCCAACAACCGCTTTACCGGTTCATTCAGACCATTGAGCCGCAGCAGGTTCGAAACGGTAGCCCGGGATTTTCCCACAGCATCAGCTATTTGTTGGTGAGTGAGATCAAATTCTTCGATCAAGCGGTTAAGCGCAATGGCCTCTTCCATGGCATTGAGGTCTTCCCGCTGAATATTTTCAATCAGGGCAATAGCCACGGCAGCCTCATCGGCAACCTGTTTGACTATGCAGGGCACCTTGTCCAGCTTGGCAATTTGTGCCGCGCGCCAGCGACGTTCACCGGCGATGATTTCGTATTTGTCATCGCTGATCTTACGCACCACAATGGGCTGAATGACTCCCTGAGCCTTGATGGATTCGGCCAGCTCTTCCAGAGCCTCGGGCGACATGTCTTTACGGGGTTGATACTTGCCGGGCTGCAGCAGATCCACATCCAGGGTAAGCAGAGTTTCGCCGGCATCAACCTTGGATTGCTCGGCATCATCGCGCTTCTTGCTCGCCGCATGGCTGGTACTCAAAAGTGCGTCCAGGCCCTTGCCCAGACCCCGTTTTTTCGGTGTCATGCTCATTCCTTTATGCCTGTTTCGCTTGCTGGTTCTGTTCGGAGCGGCGAATAATTTCGCCGGCTAAAGCCAAATAAGCCTTGGCGCCGGCGCTGCTCTTGTCATAGTACATCGCCGGTGCGCCAAAACTCGGCGCCTCGGCCAAGCGAATATTTCTTGGGATAACAGTGCGGTAAACCTTGTCACCGAAATGCTGTTTCAGCTGATCGGAAACATCGTTGGCCAGACGGTTTCGGGGATCGTACATGGTTCTCAGTATCCCCTCGATCCCGAGTTTGGGATTGACCATGGCCGCCAGCTTGGAAATAGTATCCATCAGGGCGGTCAAGCCTTCCAGGGCATAGTACTCACACTGCATGGGAACCAGTACTGAGTCGGCCGCCGACATGGCGTTTACTGTCAACATATTCAGCGAAGGAGGGCAGTCGATAAAGATGAAGTCGTACTCATCCTGTACTTTTGCCAAGGCATTGCGCAGGCGAATCTCTCTGGCAAAGAACTCCATCAATTTGATTTCGGCGGCAGTCACATCACCGTTGGCGGCAACGAGATCGTATTTCCCGGCTGTGTTACGCACAACGACTTCGTCAAAACTCTTTTCTTCCACCAGCAACTCGTAGGCGGTGTTTTCAACTTCGTACTTGTCGACACCACTCCCCATGGTGGCATTGCCCTGGGGATCCAGATCGATCAATAGCACCCGCCGCTTGGTTGCCGCCAAAGAGGCTGCCAAATTAACACAAGTTGTTGTTTTTCCAACGCCACCTTTCTGGTTGGCTACGGCAATAATTCTCGCCACACTGTCACCTTGTCTGTCAATTTTGTTATTGATGCACGGTTCCGTTTGCATCAAGTTGCTTGATACGCCAGCCAATTGCAAGGCATTCAAACCTGGGGAGCTATGATCAGCAGATGTCTCTGTTCATCCAATTTAGGAACCTTGAGTTCGATGGATTCCCTGATGCTGTATCCCTCAGGGATCCCGGTCAACTCATCAGGGTTCAACTGCCCTTTAAGGGCATAGAATACCCCATTTTGCGCCGGCAAATGCTGACACCAGCTTAACATGTCTGCCACTGAGGCAAAGGCGCGACTGAGCACCCCATCAAACCCTTGTGGATCCTGAAAGGCTTCCACCCGGCTCTCAACCGACTGTATATTTTTTAATTTGAGTTCAATCTGAACCTGTTTTTGAAAACGGATCCGCTTGCCCAGGCTATCGAGCAGCACAAATTCTTTATCCGGATTCAAAATCGCCAGCGGAATACCGGGTAACCCAGGGCCAGTACCCACATCAATAAAACGCTGCCCCTTGAGATGAGGGGAGACGACCAGGCTATCCATGATATGCCGGATAAGCATCTGCTCAGGATCGCGCACCGAGGTCAGGTTATAGGCCTTGTTCCATTTGTTGAGCATGGCAACAAAACCGAGCAGTTGTTGCTGCTGTTCATCCGATACATTGAGGCCAGTCTCTGCCAGATATGTTTTTAACTGTGCTGCAAGCACGGGTATTCTCCCCAGAAAAATACTGCGGGGCTATTATGCGGCCCCAAAACGGCCAAGGGAAGCATCCACTGCTTCCCCGGCTCTGGAATAGTTCACGGTATCAGGCCGAGCGGCGCAGTAATCCCCGTTTTTTCAGATGCACCAGCAAAATGGAGATGGCTGCCGGAGTTACCCCCGAGATCCTGGAAGCCTGGCCTATGGTTTCCGGTTTATGGGCATTGAGTTTGGCGATCACTTCATTGGACAAGCCCGGCACTTCGTTGTAATCGAGCTCCAGCGGCAGGCCGGTATTTTCGTTGCGCTGCGCTTTGGCGATCTCTTCCTGCTGGCGCTGAATATAACCGGCATATTTAACCTGGATCTGCACCTGTTCAGCGGCTTGACGATCCTCAAGACCCGGTCCAAAGCCTTCGATCCCCATAAGCTTGTCATAATCCAACTCAGGACGACGCAACAGCTCTTCAAACGAGGCTTCGCGAGATATTGGCGTATTGAGATGCGGATTCAGCGCTTCAACCAGAGGTGAATTCACATGGATCCATTGACTGCGCAGGCGTTGCAGCTCAGATTCAATCGCCTCAACCTTGGCAGAGAACTTGGCCCAGCGTTGATCGTCAACCAAGCCCAACTCGCGACCTTTCTCGGTCAGGCGCAGGTCAGCATTATCTTCACGCAGCAGCAAGCGGTATTCGGCGCGACTGGTAAACATGCGATAGGGCTCTTTGGTGCCCAGAGTCGAGAGGTCGTCCACCAACACGCCAAGATAAGCCTGATCCCGTCTAGGTGCCCAAGCGTCTTTACCTTGTACCTGTAAAGCCGCATTCATGCCGGCCAGTAAACCTTGAGCTCCGGCCTCTTCATAACCTGTGGTGCCATTGATCTGACCGGCAAAGAACAGCCCATCTATGGTTTTGGTTTCCAGCGAATTTTTCAGATCTCGGGGATCAAAATAATCATATTCGATGGCATAGCCAGGACGCATGATCTCGGCATTTTCCATCCCCTTGATCGAACGGACCAAGGCAATTTGTACATCGAATGGCAAACTAGTGGAGATACCATTGGGGTATAACTCATTGGTATTGAGCCCCTCGGGTTCAATAAAGATCTGGTGAGAACTCTTGTCGGCAAAGCGATGGATCTTGTCTTCAATCGATGGACAGTATCTCGGACCTATACCTTCGATAACCCCTGAATACATGGGGCTTCGATCCAAGCCACCACGAATGATTTCATGGGTTTTCTCATTGGTATGAGTGATATAGCAAGAAATTTGCTGTGGATGCTGACTCACATCTCCGATAAAAGACATCACGGGAAGAGGGTTATCCCCCTGCTGTTCAGTCATCTGTTGGAAGTCGACGCTGCGGGCATCGATACGCGGTGGCGTACCTGTCTTAAGGCGGCCAACCCGAATAGGCAACTCTCTGAGTCTGTGGGCCAGGGCGATCGCCGGAGGATCACCGGCACGACCACCACTGTAGTTTTCCAGACCTATGTGGATCTTGCCACCAAGGAAAGTGCCGGCAGTCAACACCACGGCAGGAGCTTCAAAAGCCAGCCCCATTTGGGTGATAACCCCTATGACTCTGTTGTTTTCAACAACCAGATCGTCAACAGCCTGTTGAAAGATCCTTAAGTTAGGTTGGTTTTGTAATATTTGTTGGATCTTTTGCCGATACAAGGCGCGATCCGCTTGGGCTCTGGTAGCTCTTACCGCTGGACCCTTACTTGAATTCAGGGTTCTGAATTGGATCCCGGCATAGTCAGTTGCTGTTGCCATGGCGCCACCCAAGGCATCTATCTCTTTAACCAAGTGCCCTTTACCTATACCCCCTATAGCCGGGTTACAGGACATCTGACCCAAAGTGTCAATATTGTGGGTCAGGAGTAGGGTATTGACACCCATTCTGGCAGCAGCCAATGCGGCTTCAGTTCCGGCATGACCACCACCTACAACAATTACATCAAACCGTTCATGAAAACGCATAGATTTACCTTTGGCTGGGTAAGGGATGAAAAAGGAATATCAGCCGATCATTTTAGCATCTGTAATGATGCAGGTGAATGCTCTATTTTGTGCTCTTGGATCGCAGGGGAGCAGGCTTATAGATCTTAAGATCTTTATATAGATCTTCTTATTGTGTTTACTATTAGGATCGCATTTTGCTGTGGGTAAGGATTATTGTTTATTTAAAACAACAGCTTAAATTAAAATGATCCTGTGATCTGTTGGCGATCTATCTCCATTAAAGCTGGGGATAGATCGCGATCTTATCCACAAGGTGGATCTGGGCCGTATCGAGGATCTGATTCATACAAAGATTGATCAGATCAAAATAAAGTATTATCCACAGAGTTATGTTTTTTAGACTTAATCTGTGGGTAAGTTAGATCTAAATTGTGAGTACTTGATGCTTTATTCAGGTTGGAAAGCATTTTATAACTCGGGTAGCCAGCCGTCGAGCCATGTCAATGCTGGATCTTCCGGTACGGGATCGTACTGAACATCGATCTGGATCTTATCCACATAGGGCTTGGCTCCCTTGGCGCTCAGTTGCTGAAGCAGCTTTTCCGGGCCTTGGCAGAAAGTGTCGTAACTCGAGTCGCCGATCGCACATAAAGCATACCGACAGTCCTGCAGGTTTTGGTTTGACTGGAGTAATTCCTGATAGAAGGGCTGCAAATTGTCCGGAAGATCGCCGGCCCCATGGGTGGAGGAAACGATCAACCAAAGGGCTTTGGGATCCAGTTGCTCCAACTGTGGGGTTAAGTACAGGCTTGTCTGGTGGCCGTTTTGTTCAAGCTTATTGATGAGTTCTTCGGCGACATATTCGGCTCCTCCCAAGGTGGTTCCAACTAATACTTCGACTTTCGCCATGATAATCCTCTCTGTATGTAGCGCTTGGCGCCTTGATTTAATCGGCCCATATTAATCCAATTTGCGGTGACAGACAGCCTTGGGTAACCTGAGTTTGAGCACTATTGCATTGATCCTGTTGTAGGCTTTTTCTGCGCTTGAGGCTGATATGAAACTGAAGTGGTTGTTGATCTTCCCGTTGCTTTCTTTGCTGGTGATACTAGGGGGATGGCATTGGTTGTTTACCGTACCGGCAAATGTTCAACTGCAATCTGACAGGGTTGACTCCAATATCGGCGCGGCCTGTATCCAAACGCCAACGGCAAAGGCGCTGGATAAGAATGGTGAGTTTGGCGTGTTGATCTGGAATATTCAGAAGCAGCAAAACGGCCTGTGGCGTTCTCGTCTTGATGATTTTACAACAGGCAGGCAGTTGGTGCTGCTGCAGGAAGCCAGTCTGGATCCCGGCATGTACCTTTATTTGAGTGCTACGCAGTGGTTTTGGCGTTTCGCCAATGCTTTCAGTGTATTGGATACCCCGGCCGGAGTGATGAATCTGTCACGCAGCGCTCCCTTGAGCAGTTGTGGCTACCGCACTCTTGAGCCCTGGTTGCGGTTGCCCAAGACGGCCTTGGTCGCTGAATATCCTTTGTCTGATGGCTCATTATTGACTGTGGTCAATGTCCATGGAATTAACTTCAGTGTCGGTATCGAGGAATATCGGCAGCAACTTAAGTCTTTGACTGAAGCCCTGGCTGAGGAAAGAGTAGTGGGGCCTATTATTCTGGCGGGTGATTTCAATACCTGGAGTGAGGAACGCAGTATGCTGCTGGCCGCCTTCGCTTCCTCTTTGGGATTGAATGAGGCTCATTTTGGTGAGGATAACAGGGTGAGAGTTCTGGGGTATCCTTTGGATCATCTCTTTTATCGAGGATTGAAACCCAAAGAGCTGTATGTGCCGGAAACAGATGTGTCGGATCACAATCCTATGGTCGCCAGCTTTGTGATTGCCGAGCGCTAGGCCCTAAGTAACTCATGTTTCCCTGACATCTGTTCCTCCAAAAAAAGGGCCTGTAACCGAAGTCGCGGAAGTCAGCATTCCTAACGGAGGGCCCTGATAGATTATCTTTCCGCCATATTTTCCGGCTCCCGGGCCCATTTCTATTACGTGGTCGGCATTGGCTATCATCTCAAGATTATGCTCAACGATTATCACTGTGATCTTCCTCAGCTCGTTGAACTGCCTCATAAATTTCCAGTTTCAACTCTATAGAATACTCATCGTCATACAGAATTGAGTAAATGATTTTATGCAGTAGCTCTTTATCAATAACGTTATCGGCGACCCAAACGGCGATGTTCTCCATTTCGCGAACGAAATGCTGCACGATGTAGTCAAATCCGTTGAGCTCTAAAAAGTAGGCTCCGAGTGCCAGAGATGAGCGCTTATTGCCATCATTGAAGGCATGGTTTTTGTTGATGGAAAACACTAAGTGCGTGAGCTTGTCTTCGATTTCTGGGTAATACCAGTCGTTTTGAATATGCTCTAATGGGCTTTCAAGTTGACCGATATCTTTTGTACCCGTTAAACCACCTGATTTTTCGATGATCCAATCGTGGGTACTCACTGCGTACTTCACATCGAAGTAAAAGTACCGTGGTTGAGCGTCGTCGGTCATATCAGCGGTCCTTCAAGCGTTTAAATACGTCAAGTGTTTCAGGATCGCTGAGCTGCTCCTCAAGGGATTTACTCTTCTCACCAAGGAAACGCTCAAAGTCAGCTTCTGGAACCGATTTAATATAGGCTTCCAGCTTTTCATGCAAAGCATCTCGAAAGCATAAATCTCGGCTGGCCATTTTTGTTCTGGCATCGGTTATCAGCGGCCTAAAGAGTGGATGCTGCTCAAAACTGGCAAACAGCAGCTCAGCTTCTTTTTGCGTCAATGGACGGCCCAGGCTGGTACTCTGACGCTCTAGCTCGTGAGCGATGCCTGATTCAAAACTTGCGATAAGCGTGAGCACTTCAGAGTACATGGTTTCACGGATCTTATCCTTTTCGGCCAGCTTGAGTATTTTCTTATACTCCGCTGCATTCTCATGGAAAATGCTTTGGTAGATCAGGTTAGTAAAGCGGCCATACTTCCACTTATTGCCGTCTACGTACTTGTCCAAGGCGTCGGTAAACTGTTTGCGGTAGTTTTCCTCTTGGAACGCCGCCATCAAGTAATCTTGATCGCGCTGGTTGATGAACTTGGTGTGACCGCCTGCGCGTTCAGCGAGTACATCAATCACAATATCGAGTACACGAGAGCGCAGTTCTTTGGCGCGTTCACTGTCAGTGAGCAGCATGCCCAAGTTCAAAATAGCGCGAAAAGAGAAAACTCCTAGCACACTGGTTTTGGTACCGTCATCGATGTCGGTACCATGGCTTAAGGCTTTGAATTCTCTAAGTTTTGATCCTCTTAATATTTGGTAGCCATTGTTTTTCAGCTCATCTGCATGGCTGGATAAATAGCGTTCAATCGTACGTTCACTGATTTCAAACAATTCTATGACTTGTTGCTTAGTGAACACCGCCTCACCATTAAACTGAACACCACCTAATGCGAGGTGTTGCTCTGCTTTTTGCAAGGCGTAACGGTTATTTAGAATGTTTTGTCGGTCATGCAAAGACTCAGTGAGATCTTTAGCCATGCAGAGTCTCCTGTGATTCAGTGCTTGGTTTTACCGTTACTTGGCCGTTCATTAGCATGGGAAGAAGCCAGTCTCGAAGATTTACAAGTTCACGATTTTCTAGGCTTCGCTCAAATATCATTTTGTTGTAATTCGTGACAACTTCATCATATTTTTCAAGCAAATCCGCTGTTGGATAAGCTAATGTAAGTGAATGTAAATCGTTTTTTGTAATCGAACCGAATGTTGTGCCTTCTGAATTTCGGCGATCAAAAATCTGTTTGAAATACTTCATCACATAAAATAGGAAGCCATCAGATCCAGCTTTACTGTTTAGTGCAGCTAAGCCTCGACCAATACAACAATCGGTGTTGGCAATATTCATATCGCCAACAGGTGCACGAACGCTTAACAAAATGTCACCTTTCTTTGCCATGCGGCTAGGAGCTGTAGTGTATTGTCGGGTGCTGGGAAATAACCAGCCAAAGTCTGTGGAACCTTGATAAAAAATGGTTCCAGTACCTTCTTCGTTATAGGAACTTCCCGCTGGTGATTGCCCCATCGTAATGTTAGCTATCTGAGAGAGTGTCTTGTCGCTCCACCCCTCCGGTATTTCCCGCTTCAAGGTATCGTTGTAAACCATCTTTCCGCCAGAAGCTTTATAGGGCTTTCCATTCACATCGGGGAAATCAAACTGCACGAACCAGTAGTCGTACAGCGTTTTCGCCATCGCTTCTAATTCAGCGTTAATGCGGTTGTTGAGTTCTATTTTATCATCCAATGATTTTAATACGTTCGCAATTGCCTTCTGCTCACTCAACTTTTCTGGCAATCGAATAGGATATCCCTTGATATCATTCGAATTTAGATTCTTTCTAACCCCAGAAGAGAGATTTCTAAGTTCCTCATACTGTGTTTTCAAGAAGTAGTAAACATATTCGAAATCAGCTTTTTGATGATCAACTACAACGTTGCAACAAGCTTGATTTGTTGCCATAGGCTTTCTTAATATCGAGAGATTTCCACGAGTTTTACCTTCACCATACATTGCGATAGAAAGAGAATTTTCAGGAAAAATCTTAATACTAGTTTGGTCTAATGCCTTTGTAGATATATGCTCATTTGTTTCATATATATACTTCTCACCAAGTTGTTCAGTCTTCAACCACGGTATTGTTCCTTTTTCCCAAAACTCAGAATTACTTCTTAAAGGCGTTAGTCCACTAGAAATGCTTACAGAAAGATCAAGCAAAGATTTAGTTATCATACTTCAAACCTGCCAACTGCTTTTTAATCTCCACCTCTAGCTCACGAGAACGACCAAACAAGCTTTCCAAATTATGGGTAAATGTCTGCATTTTTTCAGTAAATTGATCTACTGTTATATCAACATATTCGATTTTCACATCGAAATACTGCCCTGCACTGAGGCTGTAGTTCTTCGTTGTGATCTCGTCATAGCTAACAGCGACGGAGAAATCTTCTTCTGTCCACTTATTGTTGAACACATCAATGATTTGCTGTTCTTCTTCTGGTGTCAGAACCGTCTTCTGATTCTTACCTTCTTTGACCTTTTGACCCAGGTTGGATGCATCAACCAGCACCACTTTGTCTTTGTTGCTGTCATCAATAAACAGAATAGAGACGTTGGTGCCTGTATTGGCAAAAATATTGGATGGCATAGACACCACACCCGCCAGCATCTTGTTGTCAACCAAGTACTGACGGATCTTTTTATCAATGCCCGGCTGAGCGGTGATAAATCCCGTTGGTAATACTACCGCTGCTTTTCCACCAGGCTTTAACGAATAGATAATGTGTTGAAGGAACAATTGATAAATAGCCATTGACTCCACTTTCTTTTTAGGAATAGTAGGAATACCAGCAAAAAAGCGGTCTTTGTTTTCTTTGCTATCCAACTCATCACGAAAATCACTGAAATCCAGTTTAAATGGTGGGTTAGAGACAATGTAATCAAATTTGCGTAGCCCACCATTTTCCTTGTGGTGTGGATGCAGCAAGGTGTTACCTTCAATCACGTTAGGGATTGAATGCACTAAGTTGTTCAAAATCAGGTTCAAACGCAGTAGGTTTGATGACTTCTTCGAAATATCCTGCGTGTAGATGCTACAACGCGTTTCACCGATGGCATGGGCGACGTTCATAAGCAGGGTACCAGAGCCCGCTGATGGGTCATAACAGCTAACATTGCGTACGGTGCCTTTCTGGTCTTCAGGCACCAAAATTGCGGCCATAATGCGTGCTACCGCATGAGGGGTGTAGTACTCGGCGTATTTACCGCCTGAGTTGCTGTTGTAGTCTTTGATCAGGTATTCAAAGATGGTGGCGTAGAAATCAAACTTCTGGTTAAAGATACGCTCAAAACTGAAATCAATCAGTTTGTTGATGATCGCTTTACAGAAAGCATCACGCTTGGAAACTGTCACGTTCTCGCTGATGCGGGTAAACAGTTGTACTTTCTCGCCTGTGTCCGTCATTACCGCAAATACATCGTTATTGGTGATGGCTATGTCCATCAAGGTATCATCAAACAGCTGAGCAAACCCAGGTTTGTCCTGCTGGTTGAACAAGTGACTGATGAAATGATGTGGCTTGAGACGAGCAGTGTCAGCACCCATCTGGATCTGGAGCATCTCTAGATCCTCTTCACTCATTTCAATCAGCGCTTCTTCCCATTTTGCCGCGCTGGCGATTTTTTCGTCTATTTTTTTTGCT
This sequence comes from Shewanella sp. BJSY2023SW005, assembly GCF_047314585.1. NCBI lineage: Bacteria > Pseudomonadati > Pseudomonadota > Gammaproteobacteria > Alteromonadales > Shewanellaceae > Shewanella > Shewanella sp. BJSY2023SW005. The sequence continues at coordinate 49,789 of NZ_JBKORJ010000040.1, read as the reverse complement.
TCATAGGCGAACTTATCGTTCAGGAATTTATACAAAAAGACCTGAGTGATGATCTCAAATTCCCCAGTACTGTTACCTAAGCCATTGGTTGCACAGATGCTTTTCAGGCTATCGATAAGGGCTTTTGTTTTTTCTCTAAATTCGAGTTCGACCATGGTTTGTGTACTGCCTTAGTTGGTGTTCTTACCAGGATTGGCTACCTGTATTAAATTCTTTTAAATATTCTGCTACGACAAGGTGGTTTACATAACGAACCGCTTCCGCATTCAAAGGAATGCTCTGTTGTTTGATAAAGCGGTTATGAACCTTTGGTAGCAGATGCCGCTCAAAATAGCTTTCGTTATCGAGAACGGACTTGTTGTCGAGTACCTGGCTATCGGCGTCTTCTTTGACTCCGAGCAGGGCCTCAAAAATCTTTCTTTCAGAGTCAGTAATGTCGCGTCGTTCTTGTTGGCGCTCAAATAAACGCTTGTGTAAACGCGCATACTTGGTGTCACCTAGGTACTTCTGACGCAATTGGTTGTTCTGTCGGTTCAACTCTTTCACTCGTTGGTGAATTTTATTGAGTGCATCGATGTTGGCGACCATTTCATCTTGTGTTACTTCACTGAGATTCTTTTTCTTAAACAATCGCTCTAGTTCATCTTTCAGGTTGATGAATTTCGGGTCTTGTTGGTCAAAGTTACTTGCCAGTGCTTCGCGTGTTTGGCGCAGTGTATTCTTCAACTGGTCAGCCAAAACCAGCTCTTCTTCACCGATTTTAACGAACTTGAAGATGACATCTTCTAAGGCTCTGTGAAGCAGGTGTGTGGTGTCTGTACCTTGTTCAAGATCTTGCTTGAGGTTGAGCAAGTCCAAATGATTGCTGGTTTCGCGGTAAAGCACGTTTAGCTTGGCAAAATCCAGTTCATCAAGGAAGTCGTACTCACCTTGCAGGCGAATTAAGTTATACAGGCTTCGTGCATCAGCTAGGGCATTTTTCAGTGCTAAGACAGTTTCTCTGTCTTGTATCTGGCTGATTTGATCACAGAAGGTCTCCATGTTGTCGATATCAAAGCGGAACAACACATCTTTAATGTGTTCTATCTCTTGTTTGATCTCTTCCTGTGATTTGAATAGCTTGGAGTAGCTTTCGATTTCGTCGCCCAGCTCAGATTGCAGCTCGTCAAAGTAAGCTTTGTTAGTCGCGTCAAACTCTTTGCGGATGTCTGCAAAATCAACCACATAGCCATAACGGAAGTCCTTATATGTGCGGTTGACGCGTGTCAGTGCTTGTAGCAAGTTATGTTTGCGGATCACGCGGCCAAGGTAGAGTTTCTTCAAGCGTTTAGCATCGAAGCCTGTGAGTAGCATGTTGTAAACAAACAGTAAGTCGATTTTTCCTGCTTTGAAATCTTCAACCCAATATTTGCGTTCTTGTTTTGTGCCGACATCATGCAAAATCAGCGCAGCATTGCTCACTTTGTGGGCTTGCTTGGCTGGCTCCATGCTTGCCGTTTGAACATAAGTCGGGATCGGTTCTGCTACCGATGTTGCTTGCTGAGGTTCCGCGCTGTCACTGCTGAATAGGGGCTTTGAGGCGTACACAGCATTAAACAGCTCAAACATTTTCTTTGCTTGGTCTGAGCTATCGCAAATGATCATACCGCCTATGGTTGCGTCATTTAGCGTGCCGCGACTCTTTTCGAAGTCACTAATGATGTAGTCCAGCATTGGCTCAACAAAACTTTGATGTGCGTATATTTCTTTGCGATCTACATCGCCCATTTTTACTTCAGCTTCTTCCAGCGCTTGCTGAAGCGTCATTTTGTAATTGGTCGCGATCTCTTCACGAATTAAGCGCAGGGTATAGCCGTCGGCAATGGAAGCATTGTAGTAATACTTGTGAATGTAATCGCCAAAAAGAACTCGCGAGTTATAGTCTTCACCCAGTAATGGCGTACCCGTTAAGCCTATCTTGATAGCGTTGGTATCAGACTGAGTCAGATTGGCTAGAAAGCTACCTTTCGGGTTGTAACTGCGATGAACCTCATCCAGGAAGTAAACGCGTTGGATGGTGACGTTATAGTCTTGCGTTGAAATAACGTCGGGGTCATCTTTAAACTTCTGAATGTTGACGACGGTTATTTCGGCTTTGCCTGAGTGGTTGTGAATCACTTGTGTGGCTTTGATGTCACGTGTGAACGCTTCACGGGAGTTTATGGTATGAACAATCAAGCCGCGTGCAGTGAACTCTCTCTGTGCTTGTTGCAGCAAGTCTAGTCTATCGACGATAAAATAAAACTTTGGAATGATTTCTCGTTTTTGGAAGTAATCCGTTAAGAACCCAACGTTGTAATAGGTTAACGCGGTTTTACCACTTCCTTGGGTATGCCAAATAATCCCTTTACGAACCCCTTCGTTTAGCTTTCTCTCAATAGCTTTGGTCGCAAACATCTGTGGGTAACGCATGATGTGTTTTTGCAGGCCATCACTCTCTGATACGTAGACCAATGCATAGCGTAGAACAAAGGACAAACGTTCTTTGCTGAGTAAAGAGGTACAGATTCGATTGGTTGGGCGGCTGGGTTCTTTGTTGCTCAAAAACTCAGGGTTGCTGCGGATCACTTCTAAGTTGTTGTCTTTGAGTACTGCCAGTTCTTGTTCATCAGTCAGTGGTTTTAAAAGCGCAGTGAGATCTAACACCTCTTCTTCACGAAAGTAGTTAAACACTGGCTTGTCATATGAACTGCTCGCGTAAAACGCACCTTGTACCGGCTCTGAATCACCATCGACGTAGTCCATGTTGTTGGAAAAAATCATGAACTGAGTGATGTTAGCAAAGCGCTTGAATTTCGGGTTTTGAAAACGTTTATTGATGCGTTCTCTTTCCGCGATGATACCGTCCCGGTTGTTAGGCTTTTTCACCTCAATAAACACCAGCGGCATGCCGTTGATTAACAAGATAATGTCAGGACGAAATTCATCGTCTCCGTTCTTGTAGGTTAGCTCAGTAACAACATGGAAGCTGTTGTTGGAAAAGTTCTCGAAATCGATCAGCTTAGTGCCAGATCGAGCCTTCAACTTATTGAAAAAAGCTCGGCCTAAGTCTTCGTTATCCAGAGAGAGTTTCACTTCTTCGAGCAAACGGCCAACGTCATCAGATGTCATGTCAGGATTTATACGGCTGACCGCTGAGGAGAATAATTCCGGGAAGATATTTGTATCCTTGTCCCAGTGTGTTCCTTTCAGGGATAGGTACTCATAACCTAAACGCATGAGATGTAGGATCGTTGGTATTTTTACTCTTGAATCTTCTGTGAAGCTCATATCAGTCCTTCGTTATTGTTTTTATTGATCATTCTCTGGTGACTGTTCTAAGAGCTCACCAACTTGACAATTAAATAGCACGCACAGTTTGTCGATGGCTTCTAAGTCCACTTTTTGTGCTGTTTCTTTGTACAGAAGTGTCACTGTGTTGCGGCTTAAACCCGTTTCACGAATGACATCCGCTATTCTTAATTTGCGCTCTCCCATCAAACGGGCGAGGTGGCATTTGATCATGTGTTCCTATCCATGCAGGCATTCTGAACGTAAGCGCAACTATAACAGAAATGCCAGCCAGTGGTTAAAAATTAGAGTTGAAGTGAAATTATTCGAGAGGAGATATAGCTGGTGTTGCTTGCCTATAGGGGGGATTGCTGTCACAAGTGTAATGGTCAATTTAAATTGACCATTACACTTGAACCGTCTTCCGAGGTCTTTGAGCCGTAATAGTACACAAGCCTTATGGGGTGCAGGCCATTCTTATCTGGTTCTCGATTTTGTATATTGATTTTCATAGATTTTTCTCATCTTGCGCTCCAGAATTTATCTTCGGAGCACATACGGAGCAATAATCGACAAAACCCTTCAAATCACTTCCCACCAATTAAAACAAAATTATTTTAAAATCATAATGTTGTTTTGATTTCGTTTGATGCGTTTTACTATTTTACTTCCCGATACAGAAGCTGGAAAAAATTCTTCCCAGCAGATCGTCCGAGGTGAATTGGCCGGTGATTTCGGCCAGAGCCTGTTGAGTCATGCGCAGTTCTTCGGCCAGCAGCTCACCTGCCTGATAGACTTCCAGCTGTACTTTGCCCTGCTGCAGATGTTCACCGGCGACTTCCAAGGCTTCCAGGTGACGGCGACGGGCGATAAAACCGCCTTCCAGGTTACTCTGATAGCCCATCAGGTTCTTGAGGTGCTGCTTCAGCGCATCGACCCCGAGCCCGGTTTTGGCTGAGATCCTAAAGACGTCATAGCCTTTCTCTTCGCTGGGACTCAGTGACTCACCGGTCAGATCCGCCTTATTACGTACCACAGTGACGCCGAGGTTTTTCGGCAGGCGATCAATAAAGTCCGGCCAGATTTCATGGGGATCAATCGCTTGGGTTTCTGTGCCATCTACCATAAACAGCACTCTGTCGGCGGTGGCGATTTCGGCCCAGGCTCTTTCTATCCCTATCTGTTCCACTGTGTCAGTGGTGTCACGCAGGCCGGCTGTGTCTATGACATGCAGTGGCATGCCATCCAAGTGGATATGCTCCCGCAATACATCCCTTGTGGTGCCGGCTATTTCGGTGACAATCGCCGACTCTTTTCCCGCCAGGGCGTTGAGCAGACTGGACTTACCGGCGTTGGGGCGGCCGGCTATCACTACTTTCATCCCTTCGCGGATGATTGCGCCCTGTTTGGCACTGGCCTGTACCAAGTCCAGTTTATCTATGATGCGATAAAGGGCATTGGCAATCTTACCGTCGGAGAGGAAATCCACCTCTTCATCGGGAAAGTCGATGGCGGCCTCGACATAAAGACGCAGATTGGTAACCTGTTCCACCAACTCATGCACTTCGCGGGAAAACTCGCCTTGGAGTGATTGCAGTGCGCTCTTGGCGGCCTGTTCACTGGTGGCATCGATAAGATCGGCAATCGCTTCTGCCTGGGTCAGATCCAGCTTGTCATTCATAAAGGCCTGTTCGCTGAACTCCCCAGGGCGTGCCAAGCGGATCCCCTCGACTTCGAGGACTCGCTTAATCAGCATGTCCATGACGATTTGACCACCATGGCCCTGAAGTTCCAGTACGTCTTCACCGGTAAAAGAATTCGGGCCTTTGAAGAACAGGGCGATCCCCTGATCCAGCACTTCTCCCTGACTTCCCTTGAAGTCACAGTAATCGGCATATCTTGGCTTGGGCTGGTGGCCCAGCAATGCCTGTGCAACGGATTGGGCCTTGGGCCCCGAGACTCTGACTATGCCTACACCACCGCGGCCTGGAGCGGTGGCCTGCGCCACGATAGTATCTGTTGTCACTGCATTAACCCTTGAAAACGTATTTATAAAAGCAAAAGGCGACCCTTAGGCCGCCCTTGATCATTTGACCCAAAATCGGCTTATTTTAAGCCTTTTTTCTCCAGGCCGGCATAGATAATCTTCTGCTGGATAATGGCAACTATGTTACCCACCAACCAGTAGAGTACCAGACCGGATGGGAACCAGAGGAAGAACACAGTAAAGATTACCGGCATCCATTGCATCATCTTCTGCTGCATAGGATCCATGGTCGGTGCCATTGGCTGCATTTTTTGCATCAGGAACATGGAAACACCCATCAGCAGCGGCAGAATGTAGTAAGGATCCTGTACCGACAGATCGTCAATCCACAGCATGAACGGCGCATGGCGCAGTTCCACACCTTCCATCAGTACCCAGTAAAGGGCAATAAAGATAGGCATTTGCAGCAAGATAGGCAGACAGCCACCCATAGGGTTCACTTTTTCCTTCTTGTACAACTCCATCATAGCCTGGCCCATCTTCTGGCGATCATCACCGAATTTGTCCTTCAGCTCCTGCAGTTTTGGTTGCAGGTTACGCATCTTGGCCATGGAGGTGTATTGCGCCTTGGTCAGCGGGAACAGAATACCGCGCACCGTCAGGGTGATCAGTATGATGGCCAAGCCCCAGTTACCCACTATTGACTGGAAGAACATCAGCAGCTTGTAGATGGGTACAGCCAGCCACCAGAGGAAGCCATAATCTACAACCAGGTTAAGGGTATCAGACAGCTCGGACAGGGCGGCTTGATCCTTTGGACCTACGTAGAAGTCGGCGCTCAGGGTCATTTCAGTGCCCGGGGCTACTGTCTTTGGCTCACCCAGGTAGCCAATGTTGGCGGTTCCTGAGCTCTCTCTGGTGAATATGGTGTTGGTTTCATTCTTTGGTGGAACCCAGGCTGACACAAAGTAGTGTTGCAGCATGGCGGCCCAGCCACCTTTGGTTTCCTTCTCCAGATCCTTTTCCTGGATATCGTCAAACTTGTACTTCTCGTAGCGGATATCGGCAGTTGAGAAGGCGGCACCACGATAAGTTGGCATCATCATGCTGCTGTCTGAAGGTTTGATGGTCTGTTTAATCTGACCGTACATCTGAACCTGCAGCGGCTCAGAAGTGGTGTTGTCAATTTTGTATTCAACTCCCACGGCAAACTGGCCTTTGTGGAAGGTGTAGATCTTGGTGTACTTGGCGCCGTTTGCTGCGGTGTAACTCAAAGGAACCAACAGTGTATCCTGGCCATCGGCAAGGGTGAATTCCTTGGCACTGGCAGAATAGGTGGCACGGCTATTGACACTGTCAGTACCGCCGGTGCCCATCAGGCCACTCTGGGCTATGTAAACAAAACCGGGTTTCTGTTCCAACAGGACAAACGGCTCATCTTTGTTCAGTTCCAGTTTGTGAGAAACCAGAGCAGCATGCACTATGTCACCACCGACAGGGTTGATCAGTACATCCAGTTGATCTGTGGTGACCCTGATAAGATCTTTGGACGCCACGGCCGTTTCTCCTGGCATGCCTGATTTGGCAACCGGAACGTCAGCGCTGTGAGTTGTCTCTTGAACGGAAGTGGCAACTGTATTTTCAGTTACAGCGGGTTTGGGTGCTTTATCGGTTTGCCACTGTTGCCACAGCAAGAAGCTGACAAACAGCAGGCCGATAAGCAGTAAATTGCGTTGAGATTCCATAGCCTATTTATTACACCTGTCATTTTTAGGGGGGACGGGATCACTGCCGCCCGGATGTAAAGGGTGACATTTTAATATGCGTTTGATTGCAAACCAACTCCCTTTAATCGTTCCGTGCACTCGCACAGCTTCTATGGCGTAGTGAGAGCAGGTTGGATTAAAGCGACAGCGAGGCCCCAGCAGTGGGCTGATAAGGAGTTGATAGGCTCTGATAGCCTTGATTATCAGCCATTGAAACGGCGACTGAGTTTGCGCCATAACTTTTCTACCAGCTTTCTGAGCTGTTCATTATCCATATCCAGCACACCGCCGCGAACCAGCACCACTATGTCCAGTGGAGGTAAATCATGTTGATTAAGGCGGAAGCTATCTCGGATCACCCGCTTGATGCGATTGCGTTGATTGGCTCTCTTTACATGGCGTTTGGCCACAGTAAGTCCAAGACGCGGATGTTGCATCTCATTGGGTACAGCAAGCAGGGTTATTTCAGCTGAGGAGGCTTTAATGGGGTTGGTAAATACAGTTTTGAATTGCGCGGGAGTTAGCAAGCGTAACTCCCGCGTAAAGGTGTAACGAGTCACCTAGTTGTCTACTCGCAATTAAGCAGACAGACGAGCGCGACCTTTGGCACGGCGACGAGCCAGTACCTTACGGCCGTTCGCTGTAGCCATACGAGCGCGGAAGCCGTGAGAACGCTTGCGCTTCAGGTTGCTAGGTTGAAAAGTACGTTTACTCATGATGGCAATCCGTCTTTGTTAGTGAATTTACCTTATCTCTCGTACGAGGTAAGGGCAAAAAAGAGGCCGAATTGTAATCACTTTAGTCAGAGCAGTCAACACGCGCAGCCCTTCTCAAGGTAATTTATCTCGGCATTTTCGCGATCTGTAGAGCAGAGTTCACCACAGGATGTGGATAACTCTGTGTACGGACACTACATCTTGTGGATCCATTGATCTCTTGGCAGATCGGCGGTCGCTGATTATAGATCAGGGTGGATCGCTTTATAAAGCGGGATTTTAACCGCTTCACCAAATAGTGGATCTTGGTGGATCGATCCGGATCCGGTGGATCTGATGATTGGGATCCGGCTGGGGATAATTACACTTAAAGGATAGCGATTATTCAGATCTCACTATAGAATACCCTCCTTTCGAGGCGATCTTTTGGGGATAAGTAAGTGGCGGTTTCACTTTGGCAACAATGTATCGGACGACTGCAAGATGAGCTTTCTGCTCAACAATTCAGTATGTGGATCAGACCGTTACAGGCCGAAATGGATGGGGATACCCTGGTGATCTATGCACCAAACCGGTTCGTGCTTGATTGGGTTCGGGATAAATATCTCAACATTATCAATCAGTTTTTTACTGAGCATTTGGGCAATGATGCGCCAAAACTCAGGTTTGATATCGGTAGTCGTCCGTCGGCCAAGCCCCAAGTTCAGACCCCAACTGCGACCAAGGCCTCTGTCAGTGCCCCCAAGAGTGCGGCCGGTAAAGGTGCAACCTTTAATACTGCCGCTGAACCGGCCGTAAACCACAGCTATCGCAGCAATATTAACCCCACTTACCAATTCGACAACTTTGTTGAAGGTAAGTCCAACCAACTGGGTAAGGCGGCCGCATTGCAGGTGGCTGAAAACCCGGGTGGTGCCTATAACCCTCTGTTTCTATATGGCGGTACCGGTTTGGGTAAGACTCACCTACTGCACGCCGTAGGCAACGGCATTATCAAGAATAATCCTAACGCCAAAGTGGTTTATATGCACTCAGAGCGTTTTGTGCAGGACATGGTCAAGGCGTTGCAAAACAATGCCATCGAAGACTTCAAGCGTTACTATCGCAGTGTTGATGCTCTGTTTATCGATGACATTCAGTTTTTTGCCAATAAAGACAGATCCCAGGAAGAGTTTTTCCACACCTTTAATGCCTTGCTGGAAGGCAATCACCAGATCATTTTGACATCGGATCGGTATCCGAAAGAGATCGACGGTGTGGAAGATCGGCTCAAGTCGCGCTTTGGCTGGGGTCTTACCGTGGCCATCGAGCCGCCTGAGCTGGAAACCCGGGTCGCCATTTTGATGCGCAAGGCGCAGGAGAGTGGGATCAACTTGCCGGATGAAGTGGCCTTCTTCATCGCCAAGCGCTTACGCTCCAACGTGCGTGAACTGGAAGGGGCATTGAACCGGGTTATCGCTAATGCCAACTTTACCGGTCGGCCAATAACCATTGATTTTGTGCGCGAAGCCTTGCGTGACCTCTTGGCTCTGCAGGAAAAATTAGTCACTATAGACAACATTCAGAAAACAGTGGCTGAATACTACAAGATCAAGATGGCCGATATGCTGTCCAAGCGCCGTTCCCGCAGTGTGGCGAGACCGAGGCAGATGGCCATGGCGTTATCTAAAGAATTAACCAATCAGAGCTTACCTGAGATAGGGGATGCTTTTGGTGGTCGTGACCATACAACTGTGTTGCATGCCTGCCGCAAGATTGCACAGCTGCGGGAAGAGAGTCACGACATTAAAGAAGATTATGCCAACTTGATTAGAACCTTATCTTCTTAATCAGGGAACAGGACCATGAAATTTTCGATCGATAGGGATGCCCTATTAAAGCCGCTCCAGTTGGTCAGTGGCGCGGTGGAAAGACGCCATAACTTGCCTATTCTGGCAAACCTCCTGGTGGAAGTAAGTAATCACTCACTCAAGATGACGGGTACAGATCTTGAGGTGGAACTGGTCGGCAGTGCCGAGGTCAGTGGCGAAGTGCAGGAAGGTCGCACCACAGTGCCGGCCAAGAAACTGCTCGATATCGTCAAGTCACTGCCTGAGCAGAGCGAAATCAAAATCGAACAGCAGGAAAACAAGTGGCTGCTTCGCAGCGGTCGCAGCCGTTTCTCGTTGGCGACGCTACCGGCGGAAGAATACCCCAATGTCGAGAGTTTCCAGCCCGCCATCGAATTTAACCTCAAGCAGGGCACACTCAAGTCACTGATAGACGCCACTCAGTTTTCCATGGCCAACCAGGATGTGCGTTACTATCTCAACGGTTTGCTGCTGGAAACCGAGGGTAATGTACTGCGCGCCATTGCAACAGACGGCCACCGCTTGGCTCTGAGTCACAGAGAAATAGCAGCCTCTTTGCCGGAAAATCAGGTGATCGTGCCTCGTAAAGGGGTGATGGAGCTGGCTCGCTTGCTGGACAGTGAAGAGCAGGATATCCATATTGCCATTGGTGATAACGCCATTCGTGCTACCACCGCCAGCGCCGTGTTCACCAGTAAGCTGGTGGATGGCCGCTTCCCGGATTATCGCCGGGTATTGCCCAAAGGCGGCGACAAGATAGTGCTGGCCAGTCGCAATCAGCTTAAGCAAGCACTATTGCGGGCTTCTATCCTGTCCAATGAGAAATTCCGTGGTGTCAGGGTGCAGCTGGAAAATGCGCTGCTCAAGATCACCGCCAATAACCCTGAGCAGGAAGAAGCCGAAGAGATAATCGATGTGGATTACGCCGGTCAGCCGCTCGAAATCGGCTTCAACGTCTCTTATCTGCTGGATGTGCTCAATGGTCTCAAGGCCGATGAAGTGAGGATCACTCTCAGTGACGGTAACTCCAGTGCCTTGATTGAAAACCACGTCGAGGAAGACTCCATGTACGTGGTGATGCCGATGCGCCTCTAGGGGCGACTTTGGGCCATAAATGAGTCTAACTCGTCTCAATATTCAAGCTTTTCGTAATATCGATTCAGCCCAACTGCTCCCCGGCACTGGGCTGAATCTTATTTACGGCCAAAATGGCAGTGGCAAAACCAGTGTCCTGGAGGCGATTTACTTTCTGGGGATGGGGCGCTCGTTTCGCAGTCATCTGTCTCAGAGGGTGATCAATAACCAACAGGAACAGTTGACCCTGTTTGCCAATTTGAGCCTGCCATCCGGTGACAGTAAGTTGGGGCTACGGCGGTTTCGCAGCGGCGAAACCGAGGTCAGAATGGATGGCGAGAAGATAAAACGCCTGTCTGTGCTGGCCGACACCTTGCCTATTCAGGTAATAACCCCAGAGAGCTTTTCGCTATTGTTTGAAGGCCCCAAGGCCAGGCGCCAGTTTATCGATTGGGGCGCGTTTCATTGCGATCCCCAGTTTTATCAGGCCTGGGTCAATGTAAGGCGGATCCTCAAGCAACGTAATCAATTACTTAAGGATGGTGCAGCCTACCAGCAAATCGCATACTGGGACCGGGATTTTATCCGTTATACCGAGTTGGTCACCGAGATACGAAAGGCATATGTAGACTCGTTAAATGAGCTACTTAAGGGTATAATCGGGGAGTTTTTACCACAGGTTGATATCAAGGTTTCCTTTACCCGTGGTTGGGATAGTAAAACTGAGTTTTCGACCCTGTTACAGGCGTCTTATTCCCGGGATCTATCCATGGGGCACACCGTCAGTGGCCCCCATAAAGCCGACTTGAGACTCAGAGTGGGTAATCTACCCGCTCAGGATGCTTTGTCCCGTGGTCAGCTGAAGTTGTTGGTGTGTGCACTGCGAATAGCACAAGGAAAGTTGCTTAAACAACAAATAGATAAGAATAGTATCTATCTGGTCGACGATCTGCCGTCAGAGTTGGATGCGAAACACAGGAAGTTATTGCTGCGGCAGTTGAGCGAAACCGGGGCGCAAGTGTTTGTCACTGCGATTGACCCGGCAGCAATATCAGATTCATTAAGCACGCCCCCAAGCCGGATTTTTCAGGTGGAACAGGGGCGGGTAACGGTCATTGAATAACCGATGAGAGAATAATATGTCAGAGAACAGTTACGATTCTTCGAGTATCAAGGTCCTTAAGGGCCTTGATGCGGTACGTAAAAGACCTGGGATGTATATTGGTGATACCGACGATGGCACGGGTCTGCATCACATGGTATTCGAAGTCGTCGATAACTCTATCGATGAAGCTTTGGCGGGCCACTGCAGTGACATAGTGATCACCATCCATGTTGATGGCTCTGTATCTGTCAAAGATGATGGTCGTGGTATTCCGGTCGCCATTCACCCTGAAGAAGGGGTATCGGCTGCCCAGGTTATTATGACAGTGCTGCACGCCGGCGGTAAGTTCGACGACAACTCCTATAAAGTTTCCGGTGGTTTGCACGGTGTGGGTGTGTCAGTGGTTAACGCCCTGTCGGAAAAGCTGCAGTTGACCATTCGCCGCGATGGCAAGGTTTATGAGCAGTTCTACAAGCACGGTGAGCCGCAAGAGCCTATCAAGGAAATCGGTGAAGCAACCAAGACAGGTACTGAAATTCGTTTCTGGCCCAGCCATGAAACCTTTACTGATACCGAGTTTCACTATGAGCTGCTGGCCAAACGTATTCGCGAGCTTTCATTCCTGAACTCAGGCGTGGGTATCCGTCTTATTGACGAGCGCGACAACAAAGATGAGTTTTTCCACTATGAGGGCGGTATCAAGGCCTTCGTAGAGTACCTGAACCGTAACAAGACTCCGGTGAATAAGGATGTATTCCACTTCTCCCAAGAGCGGGAAGATGGCATCACTGTTGAAGTGGCCATGCAGTGGAATGACGGTTTCCAGGAAAGCATTTTCTGTTTTACCAACAACATTCCCCAGCGTGATGGTGGTACTCACCTGGCAGGTTTCCGGGCGGCATTGACCCGTAACCTGAACAACTACATGGAGAATGAGGGCTTCAACAAGAAGGGCAAGACCAACGCCACAGGTGATGATGCCCGTGAAGGCCTGACCGCTGTGGTTTCTGTGAAGGTTCCTGACCCCAAGTTCAGCTCCCAAACCAAAGACAAGCTGGTTTCCAGTGAGGTCAAAGGCGCCGTGGAACAGACCATGGGTGAGAAGCTGAATGACTATCTGCTGGAAAACCCAGCCGATGCCAAGATGATTGTTGGCAAGATTATCGACGCTGCCCGCGCCCGTGAAGCGGCCCGTAAAGCCCGCGAGATGACACGTCGTAAAGGTGCCCTGGATTTGGGTGGTTTACCGGGTAAATTGGCGGACTGTCAGGAAAAAGACCCTGGTCTTTCTGAAATCTACATAGTGGAGGGTGATTCGGCCGGCGGTAGTGCCAAACAGGGCCGAAACAGAAAGAACCAGGCTATTTTGCCACTCAAGGGTAAAATTCTTAACGTAGAGAAGGCTCGCTTCGACAAGATGCTGTCTTCTCAGGAAGTGGCGACTCTTATCACAGCCCTTGGCTGCGGTATCGGCCGTGATGAATATGATCCGGAAAAAACCCGTTACCACTACATCATCATCATGACGGATGCTGACGTCGACGGCTCGCACATTCGTACGCTGCTGTTGACCTTCTTCTTCCGTCAGATGCCTGAGCTGATCGAGCGTGGCTTTGTTTATATTGCCCAGCCTCCTTTGTTCAAAGTGAAGAAAGGCAAGCAGGAGCAGTATCTGAAAGATGAGCCGGCATTGACTGAATACTTGACCACTCAGGCTCTTGATGGCGGCTGCATCTATCCGTCCAAGGATGCACCGGCCATGTCTGGTGAAGGCTTGGAGCGTCTGGTTAATCAGTATCGCGAAGTGGAAGCCATCATTGAGCGCTTGGAAAAGCGTTACCCAACCAATGTGACCAACCGCATGCTGTATCGTCCACGGGTGACCGCCGAAATGCTGGCCGATGAGGCCGCTATGACCACTTGGTGCAAAGGCCTGCTGCAGGATCTTGAAGATGAAGAGAATGGCGGCGTTATCTACAAGATGGAAACTGTGCTGGACCCAGAGCGTAAGGTGTATCTGCCGCAGCTCATTGTGCGCAAACACGGTATAGATACCCATTATCTGTTTGGTTATGACTTCTTCCATTCCAGCGATTATGAGCGTATCGCCAAGCTGGGTGAGCAGATCTGTGATCTGATTGAAGACGGCGGCTATGTTAAACGCGGTGAGCGGGTCAAAGAGGTCAGCAGTTTTGTTGAAGCACTTGACTGGCTGATTGCTGAGTCCAAGCGCGGTCTCTATATCCAGCGCTATAAAGGACTGGGTGAAATGAACCCAGAGCAGCTATGGGAAACCACCATGGATCCCGAGAGCCGCCGCATGTTGCAGGTCACTATTGAAGATGCGATAGCGGCCGATCAGCTGTTTACCACTCTGATGGGCGATCAGGTTGAGCCAAGACGCGACTTTATCGAAGCCAACGCCCTCAACGTGGCTAACCTCGACGTTTAATCAAACAGCTTGTTATCTTTAAAAGAAAGGCCTCAGGCCTTCCTTTTTTATTGGGTGTTTACCGCGTTAACTTTAGGAAATAGCGATTATACTGAACCATCTGGGGTGGAATAATTGCGCAGGAAATCAAGTGATAGGAATCTTCAGGAAACTGTTTAATGTCAGGGAAAACGTTGAAGTAGAGCGACCAAAAAGCTTCAACGAAGCCCCGCCCAATATCCAGCATGAGCAGCAAGCATTGAGCCGCTCGCGGGAGACTGAGGCTGACGAGCTGGTGGCTGCCGTCGATGCTACTGCACTGTTTTACAGTTTACTGTTCTCCGTCAGCAGCCAGAATAGCGGTGGCGTTGCCAATAAACTCGAAAAGCGAGTCATGAGCGACATTGAGCAGGCACTGGCCTCACCGCAGCAGATTGCCGATTCTGTACTGCAGATCCCTGGTCGTATACTGGAGCTGGACAACAAACTCAGCGATCCAGAATTTGATAGTCAGGATATAGTGGTACTGATTCAGCAAGATCCCGTATTGAGTGCCGAGGTGATCCGCATCTGTAACTCGGCGGCTTTTCGCCGCAGCGAGCGGCAGATAACCAGTCTCCAGCAGGCTCTGGTTCAACTGGGCAGCAACAGACTAAGACGGATAGTGACTACCTGCATGATGAAAGAGATGATAGATATCAAACCCATCTACTTTCGCCGTTTTGGGGCCCATTTGTGGCGCCATTCACTACAGGTGGCTTTCCTGGCCGGAGAACTGGAAACCGAAGAACCGGATACAGCTTTTATGGTGGGGCTGCTGCACGATGTTGGCAAGATAGCTATCTTCAAGCTGTTGCTCGATGCTTTCAATCAGGCCGACCCTGGCGAGCAGCCCAAGTCCTGGCTGTTCCGTCAGGTGATGACGGCGCGCTCCTTGTCATTGAGTAGCCTGCTGGTGAGTTGCTGGCAGTTACCCAAGGCATTTGAGATTGTACTGCAACCTCTGGCCAATGTCGGTGCCAAGCCGGAAAATCGTTTAAGCCAGCTGATTTGGCAAGCCAATCTGATCAGTGAATGCTCTATGCTGGTGGAAGAGGATAAGTTGCCCCCGGAATTGCTGGATGCCTTGTTGAAGGAAGCCAATGTCAGCCGGGAAATGTTTGAACAGTGGCATCAGAAACTGCTTGAAATAAAATGAAAAAACGCGCCTTTCGGCGCGTTTTTTAGCTGTTTGGCATCACTGCAACTGCCATCACTGCAACAGTGATATATCGGCCACTCGCAGGAACTGATTCCGCAGCTGGTTCAGCAGTGCCAGACGATTGCGGCGCAGCGCCTCATCGTCGGCCATTACCATCACATCTTCAAAGAAGGTATCTACCGGCTCTTTCAGCGTCGATAGCAGGGTCAATCCTTGTTGATATTCCCCTTTGGCAAACAAGGGCTCAAGTTGTGGCTGAAGTGAGCTCAGAACTTGATTCAGGGCCTTCTCGGCATCTTCCTGCAGCAGGGCAGTATCGACTTCGCTTGGTAATTCACCTTCAACCTTGGCGAGAATATTGGAAACCCGCTTGTTGGCTGCGGCCAGAGAGGCGGCTTGCTCCAGGCTGCGGAAATGGCTGACGGCCTGGATACGGCTGTCAAAGTCGGCCGGACGAGTCGGCCGACGGGCCAGAACCGCCAGAATCACATCGGTACTGATGCCTTTATCCTGATACCAGGCGCGGAAACGGCCCATCAGGAATTCCAGCACCTCTTCGGCGCAGTGCTGATTGCTGAGGTTGCTGCCGTGAGCCTTGATGGCGCAGCCAATCAGTTCGACCAGATCCAGTGGCAGTTTGTTCTCAACAATGATCCTCAGTACACCTATGGCCGCGCGGCGCAGGGCAAAGGGGTCGGCAGCGCCTTTAGGAGCCTGGCCGATACCGAATATCCCGGTCAGGGTATCCAGCTTCTCTGCCAGTGCAACGGCGCAGGATACCGGCGCTGTAGGCACAGTATCACCGGAGAACTTGGGCTTGTACTGTTCTTCCAATGCCAGTGCAACGGCTTCGGTTTCCCCTTCGAGGCGCGCGTAATGCATACCCATGGTGCCTTGGGTGTCGGTAAATTCCATAACCATATTGGTCATCAAATCGGCCTTGGACAACAGACCGGCCCGCTTGGCATCGGCTTGGTTGGCATCGATTTTGGCCGCAATGGCTTCGGCCACACAGGAGATGCGCTCCACTCTGTCTTTAAGGGTGCCCAATTGCTTCTGGAATACCACGGTTTCCAGGCTGGCAATGCGTGACTCGAGTGATTGCTTTTTATCTGTGTTAAAGAAGAATTCGGCATCGGCAAGGCGGGGGCGGACAACTTTCTCATTTCCGGCAATGATTTGCGCCGGATCTTTGGACTCAATATTGGTCACAAAGATGAAGTTGGGCATCAGCTTATTGTTGCCATCAAATACCGGGAAGTATTTCTGATCGCCTTTCATTGTGTAGACCAGAGCCTCGGCGGGCACCTGCAAAAACTTCTCTTCGAAAGCCGCTGTCAGTACCACAGGCCATTCAACCAAGGAGGCGACTTCTTCAAGCAGTTCGTCGGCGATATCGGCACGGCCACCCAACTCGGCAGCGGCTTTTTCGGCGTCTGTCTTGATGATATCCATTCTGGCCTGATAGTCGGCAATCACCTTGCCGCGCTCTTTCAAGCTGCTGAGGTAGTTGTCGGCATGATCCAGCTCGAAGCTGGCTTCGCCCATAAAGCGGTGACCACGAATGGTACGTGCCGAGGTGACACCCAACAGCTCACCGGCAACCAGCTTGTCACCCAACAACATGGTAACTGTATGCACGGGGCGAATAAATTGAGTCTTGTTGCTGCCCCAGCGCATAGGCTTGGGGATAGGCAGCTTGTCCAGGGCGCGCTGGGCCATGGCCGGGATCAGGCTTTCAGTGGTCACACCTTCAACCTTGGCGCGGTGCAGCAGCCATTCCCCCTTGTCTGTCACCAGACGCTCGGCTTCGGCAACGCTGATACCATTGCCGCGGGCCCAGCCTTCGGCGGCCTTGGTTGGCTTGCCGTCGGCATCAAAGGCCGAGCTGACTGCTGGGCCTCTTTTCTCAACCACTTTATCCTGTTGTGCCAGGGCCAGTTGCTCTACGTAGAGCGCTAAACGGCGCGGAGCGGCATACCAGTGTGCCTTGCTATAGCTGAGTTCGGCCTTGTCCAGCTCTTCGCAGAAGTTGTTTACAAAAGACTCTGCCAGAGTGCGCAAAGCTTTTGGTGGCAGCTCTTCGGTACCTATCTCTATGAGTAAGTTGTCAAAATTCATTAGTTCTACCTCATTTGCACATTGGGAAGCCCAGGGCTTCACGCGCCTGGTAATAAGCTTCGGCTACCGCCTTGGCCATGGTGCGCACCCGCAGGATATAGCGCTGACGCTCGGTCACAGAGATGGCGTGACGGGCATCGAGCAGGTTGAAGGCGTGTGAGGCCTTCATCACTTGCTCATAAGCGGGCAGAGGCAGAGGTTTTTCCAGTGAAAGCAGATGCTGACAGGTTTTTTCGCACTGATCGAACAGACCGAACAGGAAGTTGACATCGGCATGTTCAAAGTTGTAGGTCGACTGCTCCACTTCGTTTTGGTGGAACACGTCACCATAGGTGATCCTTCCCATTGGGCCGTCGGTCCACACCAGATCATAGACGCTGTCTACGCCTTGAATATACATGGCAAGACGTTCTAGACCATAGGTGATTTCGCCGGTTACCGGGCTACATTCGAGGCCACCAACCTGTTGGAAATAGGTGAACTGGCTGACTTCCATACCGTTGAGCCAAACTTCCCAGCCCAGGCCCCAAGCACCCAGGGTAGGTGATTCCCAGTTGTCTTCAACGAAACGGATATCATGGATACTTGGGTCTACACCCAGGGCCTGCAGTGAGCCCAGGTACAGCTCCTGAATATTATCCGGTGAAGGTTTCAATACGACCTGAAACTGATAGTAGTGCTGAAGACGGTTGGGGTTTTCACCATAGCGGCCGTCGGTAGGGCGGCGCGATGGTTGGACATACGCGCTGCTCATCGGCTCTGGGCCCAATGAACGCAAAAAGGTTTGTGGATGGAAGGTGCCGGCACCGACCTCCATGTCCAGGGGTTGAACTATGGCGCAACCTTGCTGCGCCCAGTATTCTTGCAGGGTTAAGATAAAACCCTGGAATGTCTTCACGTCGTGTTTCGTCGTCATATCTACTGCTGTCAGCTATTAATAGAAAATGGTTTCGATTATACCTTGTCGATATAGGCTTATGTAGGTTATTTTTTATCGGATTTAACGATTTAAGGGATTTTGAGTAATGGATATAGTTCGTTGTGGCTGGGTGACTGATGATCCTCTCTATCAGGAATATCACGATAAGGTATGGGGAAGGCCGGTTTACGATGCCAAAGAACTGTTTGCCAAGCTCTGTCTCGATGGTCAGCAGGCTGGTTTGTCTTGGCTGACCATACTCAAAAAGCAGGCTAACTATGAACGCGCCTTTGCCGGGTTTGATCCCCAAGTCATTGCCGGGTTCGACCAAGCCAAGATAGAGGAATTGCTACAAGACCCAGGGATAGTGCGCAATCGAGCCAAGGTGAATTCCATAGTTCGAAACGCCAAGGCATATCTGGCATTTGTGGAACAAGGTAATGATTTTTCAGAATTTCTTTGGGGTTTCGTCGGCGGGATACCCAAAGTGAATCGCTTTGAAACCCTGACTCAGGTTCCTGCTCAGACACCCGAGTCGGAGGCTATGTCCAAGGCGCTGAAAAAACTGGGGTTTAACTTCTGTGGCCCGACGATTTGCTATGCCTTTATGCAGGCTGTAGGCATGGTCAACGATCATCTGTTGGATTGCTGTTGTTATCCCCATGATTAAATTTTCCCGGCGTCGCCGTTTTTTGCTGCTACTGTTCAGTTCTGGTCCGGGGCCTGGGCCCTTTGCGACGATAATCTATCTGCCATTGTGCATGCTATTCTGGATGTTTATCGCATTTGCCTTGGGTCGATTATTGACGCTTAGTGATGGCGTTAGTGTGTTTATTGGAGCGCTATTTACATTGCCAACTCTGGCGCTGGTGAACTTGTGGGCCGTTCGGGTGGGTGATACTTTACTGCGACTCAGCTTTGGCAAACAAGCCATCATGCCTACACTCATCCGCTTCCTGTTGCCGGCGCTTGTTAGCTACCTACTGTTATCTTTGGTACTGCTACTGCTTATAAAATAAAAGGATGTTCCACGTGGAACATCCTTCCGTATTTACGTCGGGCTTAATCTTTTTTTTAATCTCTTCAAAGAAGAAGGGCTGACGCTGCTTCTTATCACCATTGAGTTGATTCATGGTTTCGGCATCATAGAGTTTGCCATTGACCATAGTATGAGTGACCCTGTCTGTGACCCTAATATCCTCCAGTGGGTTACCGTCGATAACAATAAGGTCGGCTAATTTGCCCGGCGTTATCGAACCAAGTTGATGGTCCATAGCGAAGGTCTTGGCGGGATAAAGCGTTGCTGTCTTCAGCACTTCCATATTGCTCATACCGCCCTGGGCAAACATCCACATCTCCCAATGAGCAGCCAAGCCTTCGCGTTGACCATGGGCACCAATGTTGGGATGAATCCCCAATTGATTCACCTCATTGGCGACTCTGGCTACATTGAAGTGGTTGTAATGTTCATCCGGTGCAGTAGGCCTTCTCATGGAGCGAGCCCGCAACAGATCGGCTGGAACATATTTTGACAATCGTGGATGAGCCCAGACATCAGTCTTGTCGTACCAATAGTTTTCACCCGAAATGCCACCATAGGCCACTACCAGGGTGGGGGTGTAACCAACTTGGGTTTGGCTCCAGAACTGCTTAATGTCGTCGTAGATTGCTGCAGCCGGCAGGGAGTGTTCCACTGTGGTGTGGCCATCGGCAATCATGGTGAGATTATGCTGCAGCAGGCTTCCTCCCTCTGGAACCACCATCATCTCCAGTTCTCTGGCGGCGGCTATGACTTGTTGACGCTGATTGCGTCTGGGTTGGTTATAGCTCTTGACGCTGAAAGCGCCGACTTTTTTAAGTCGTTCGAGGTGGAATTTGGCATCATCCAATGAGTCTATGTGGCTGGTGTAGCCAGGTAAGTTGGCACCATAGAGTATGGTGCCGGTAGAGAAGATCCGCGGACCAACAATCTTTCCGGCTTTTTGTTGCTCGCTGGCAGCAAAAATTTCTGTAGTGTCATTGGAGGGATCATGGATGCTGGTAACCCCCAAGGCCAAGCCGGCATATAGCTGCCAGTTCTGCTGGGGGATGATTTCGTTTTCTCCTTGAGCGCCATGTGCATGGGCGTCAAACAGACCCGGCATCAGTGTCTTACCTGAGATATCCACTAGCATGGCATCATCCGGAATAGCCATGCCGGCTTCACCCACGGCTTGGATATGGTTATCTTTCACCAACACCACACCCTTATCTATGACCCTATCATTCTCCATTGTGATGATCTTACCGCCGACGAAAGCGATTGTTCCACGTGGAACATCCATCTCTGTCTGAAAACCAATCTCAGTAACTTGGACCTTGTCCTTAGCATTCTTCTCTCGATAGTCGTTATCCAGGCTCACTTGATAGAGTTCTGGGCCAAGGGTCCAATAGAGTTGATCGCTGTTGGCGCCCCAACTGATACTCTCACCGGCGCGGGTACTGAGCTGTGTTACCGGTAAATTAGTCGCCTTAGGCCCGATATCAACGGTTTCACCATGCTTGGCGAATGGGGTGACCCAAACCCGGAAACGCTCGGCAAACGCGAGCTGTTTACCATCGGGAGATACCCTGAATTCTGTGGCGTGTTTGCCGGAGTAGTGTACCCGTTTATCGAAACCACTAAGTGATATCGAGGCTAGCTGCGGCGTTTCACCACTCTCCATAAAGTAGACTCTGTCATTGTCGGCACCAAACTGTGGTTGGAAGCCCTGAGCTGAGAGTTTCTTTAGTTCTTTACCATTGCTGTCAACCAAGTAGAGGCCGGGATCCTGACTCCAGGTTTTTGGGGTAATATAGCCGCCGGCAATTTTACGAAACACCACCTGTTTGCCATCGGGAGAGAAGGTTGGCTCGATATATTTCCCCGGCTCTTGGGTAAGTGTTGTGGTTTTTCCTCCTCGGGCACTGATGGTTCTAACGCTGCCTTGTTGCTGATCATTCCATGTGGTAAACACCACTCGCTTACCGTCACGGGACCATTGAGGGAATAACTCTTCCAACTGTTCATCCAAACGGGTCAGGCGTTTCGGTTTGCCGTCCGGCAGCTGTTTTATCCAGATTTTTCCTAGAGCTTCGTAGATGACTTTGGTTCCATCTGGCGACACCTGAGCCATGCGCAGCATTTTGACATCCAGTTGTTGCTGATCTATATCCTGCTTAAAGCGCACCGCCGGTTGCACAGCAAGCTCTGTGGTGACATTGAATGGGATCTCTGCCGTTTGCTTGGAAGCCAATTCGAGTTTGTGGATTTTGCCTTTTGCCCAGAAATAGATCTCTGCACTATCTGGACTCCAGGCCATAGTGGGATAGACACCGTGTATCGCCCAGGTTTCCTGCATGTCTCTGTCAAGGTTGCCATAGAGCTTTTGCTCTTTACCGGAAGCCAGATCCAACAGGTATAAGGTTGACTGAAAACCGTCGCGTTTGATATAGGCCAACTGTTTACCATCCGGGCTCGGAGTAGGCCTGATAGCACCACCTGTGCCTTCGATAAGCACTTCGATATCCCCGGTTTGGGTATCGTAGCGCTTTATCTTGTATATGCCTTTGACCGAGTCTTTGGAGTAGTGAAAGGTCTTGCCTGGGGTGGCATCTTGGCTGAAGTAGATATATCGGCCGTCAGGGGAATAGGCGGGTTCACCCAAATCTTTCTGATCATTTGGCCGCTCGGTGAGTTTAACTCCTTCGCCACCGGCAATATGATAAAGCCAGACTTCCCCGGCTCCTAGACTGCGACTGGCTGTGAAGTGCTTTCGCGCCACCAGATACTGGGAGTCTGGGCTCCAGGCCGGGCTGTTGAGTAGGCGGAATGTTTCATTGGTTACCGGACGCGGATTACTGCCGTCAGCATTCATTACCCAGATGTTGTCGCCGCCATCTTGATCCGATGTAAAGGCAATGTATTTTCCATCTGGGCTATAGACAGGTTGCATCTGCCAGGCTATGCCTTGTGCCAGAGGTTTGGCTTCGCCGCCCTGAGCGGGAATTCTGTAGATGTCACCCAGCAGATCAAAAACCAGATATTTGCCATCCGGACTCAGGCTCAGATTCATCCAGGTACCTTCAGATACCTGAATTTTGGCTTGTTCAAGAGGAGCGTTCAGCGGGGCATTGACATCCCACTTGGGGGCTTGATCGTCACTGAATGCCGAAGCTGAAAAGAGCAATGAAACAGCTGTGTACAGAGGGGTTAGTTTAGGTCTCAACATGACAGCGGCCTTATTTTAGTTATCGGTTACCGACTGTCTGTTATCTCACAAATTTGTTAACAGTAAAACCTCAATACTGTATCAATTGGTTTTCCATGTTTTATAAGTCTAAGTTGCGATTTGGCCAGCTATCGAGTAACTGAGCCGGGTCTTGAGGCCTGATTTTCCCCGGATTGATCACTTTGGCGGTACAGCCACCACGCCAACCAGGCATTAATGCTGCTTCCAACCCAGGGTGTGCTTGCTCCATTTTGCCGCAAGGGTCAGTTTCTCCGGTAAGTTCAAGTACCAGTTGCTCACCAATCTTCAGGTATTTACCCACCAACTCAGGTGCAAACTCCAGACCATCCAGCAGCAAGTTGGCTCTGCGGCTCGTCCAGGGAAGCTCTGTCTGCAATTGAGCACAGGCTTGTTGCCACTGTTGTTGAGACAACAGCGTCACCTGACGCTTTCCCGGTTTACCGAAAACGTCGCCCTCTACACCCTGGGCCAAACTGACTTCGGCATAAGGCAATAAATCCATCGGGGCATTTCTTTGCTTTTTATGGGCGATAGCGAGTAGGGTAATCATAGGTTCCTTCCTGATGGAGTTAATTAGAGACCCTTCTTAATCAAATATTGATAAGGCAGGCTATCCGTTTGGCTGGCCACCAAGGTGTGGTCCATAAACTGGCAAAAGCTGGGAATATCTCTAGTGGTAGCCGGATCATCGGCGATGATGAGTAGCGTTTCTCCTTCGGCCATATGACGGACTTTTTTACGAACCATCATGACAGGTTCCGGACACCTCAAACCTAAAGCATCCAGTTGATGTTGGGCACTGGCGAAGACCTGACTCATATAACCTCTTACAACGAGAACAACAGAAGTGGCTAATATTACTCCAAGGCAGCGGTCAAACCAAGTTGGCAGCTATTTTTTGTGCTCTACCGCATTGTTCCACGTGGAACATAGTTCTGTGCTTAATCCAACTCTGAGCTCTTAACTGTATCTTCGGTCTCCGGATCTCCGCCGGTTTCTGCTGTCGTATTCTGCTTGCGGGAACGCTTATAGGCATACATGCGCTCGTCGGCCAGATGGATTAATGCCATGGGCTCCATATATTCATAGGGACCGGTTTCGGCAATACCGACACTAAGAGAAACCTCTTTGAGTGATTGTTGTAGATACTGCCTGAGTCGGTCGATAAATACTTCTCTGGCCTGATCTTCGCGGCAGTTGGGCAGTATGATACAGAACTCATCTCCGCCATAACGGAAGCAGCAGTCCTCCAATCTGGCTGTATTTTTTATCGCATTGGCGACGGTGCAGAGAACTTCATCCCCTAGTCTATGGCCTTGGGTGTCATTGAAGTTTTTGAAGTCATCTATATCCATATAGATGGCGGAGACCGGCTCGGCTCTCCTTTGTGCCGCTCGGAGGATTCTGGTGGCTATTTCCTGCAGATGGCGCACGTTCAGTAGCCCAGTTAGGGGATCGGTTCGCGAAAGCTCCTCCAACTGTTGTGTTCTCTGCTTTACCTTGGTCTCCATGCTGAGAGCGTATTGCTCCGCCTTGTACTTAGCATTCTCTATTTCGGAAACCAGGCTGCGAATGTAGGTATCGAATACCAGGGTCACATCAAACAACATTAACTTGTCCAGGGCGACTCTCGCTTCCTGAAACTCTTGCTCCTTAGTCATGGATGTAGCCAATACTTCGTAGAGCAGCGACTTTAGAGTATGAACCGCCGACAAGTAGAGTTTGGGCTCCACACCGATACGTTTATGTACCAAACCAATACGCAGACGGTTGTTAACATACTCAAGGTCATAAACACCACTAAATAAATCAATAACATACCTTCTTTGTGCCGTACGCAACCGAGCGAGAGTGTCTGAGTCGCCAATTAGAAGGGCTATTTCGGAAACACTGGTCTGTAATTGATAAAAACTGTCTACGACCCTGTCTATGTTGTGTTCGATAATGGGTTTGCAGGAAAGCAGAGCCTTGATGTCCTGACTGCCGAGATTAAAAAGGGATTTGCGGAAGTCAATTTCCAGCTCAGTGATCCGCATCTGCTCGAACAGTGTCTGTTCAGTCTGGAGCATGATGTTCTCTTCACCGTTATTAGTTACTGAAAGTAAAGATGAAGAATGGACTAAGAGCAAACTATCACGAGGGGAATCTTGAGTATTTGACGGCAATAAAAAACCGCCGCTTGGCTTTAACTGACCAGGCAGCGGTTTTCGTTTGAGTTCGCTTGAAAGGGGCTGCTTTATACGCCCTCAGCCTTGGCGATATTTACTCAGACACGCTCAAACACAGTGGCAATACCTTGGCCGAGACCAATACACATGGTTGCCAGACCCAAAGTCGCGTCTTTACTCTCCATCAGATTGATCAAAGTGGTAGAGATTCGGGCTCCCGAGCAACCCAGAGGGTGACCCAAAGCGATGGCTCCACCATTGAGGTTAACCTTCTCATCGACCAACTCCATAAGACCTAGGTCTTTCACACAAGGCAGAGATTGCGCGGCAAAGGCTTCATTCAGCTCAACCAGATCGATATCCGCTATGCTGAGGCCTGCGCGAGTCAACGCCTTTTGTGTGGCTGGAACCGGGCCATAGCCCATGATTGATGGGTCACAACCGGCAACCGCCATCGACTTGATACGAGCTCGGATAGGCAGTCCCAGCGCCTTGGCTTTCTCTTCTTCCATCACCAGCATGGCAGATGCGCCATCGGACAGGGCCGATGAGGTACCAGCGGTAACAGTGCCGTTGGCCGGGTCAAACACGGGACGCAGGCCCGCCAGTGATTCCATACTGGTTTCAGGGCGGATCACTTCGTCATAATCGATTTTGATCAAGGCCCCATTGGCATCATGGCCTTCGATAGCCTGGATCTCTCTGGCAAAACGGCCTTCAACTGTGGCTGCATGCGCACGTTTGTGCGAGCGCACGGCAAACTCATCCTGCATTTCACGGCTGATACCGTGCATGCGACCGAGCATTTCCGCCGTCAGTCCCATCATACCGGCTGCCTTGGCAACCCGGGTTGCCAGGCCAGGGTGGAAGTCGACCCCATGACTCATGGGAACATGACCCATATGTTCAACACCACCAATGATGAAGGTGTCACCCATGCCAGTCATGATGGCCCTGGCTGCCTGGTGAATGGCTTCCATGGAGGAGCCGCAGAGACGGTTTACGGTAACAGCACCAACCTGCTTGGGGATACCCGCGAGCAGAGAGGCATTACGGGCGATATTGAAACCTTGCTCTAGAGTCTGCTGCACACAGCCCCAGATAACGTCTTCTATGGTGCCGGGATCCAACTGGGGATTACGTACCAGCAGGGCTTTCATCAACTCGGCAGAGAGTGTCTCTGCACGAACATTTCTAAATACACCGGCCTTGGAACGGCCCATGGGTGTACGAATGCAATCTACGATAACTGCTTGTTTCATGGTTAAAATCCTTTCCGCAAATTAGGCCTGATAGTAAGAACCGTTGTTGGCTGCCAGTTCACGCATGCCATCGGTCACCTGGTAGAGTCCCCCCAAGTGGGCGTATTTGTCAGCCAGGGCGACAAAGTTGGCAACGCCCATGGTATCCAGATAACGGAACACACCGCCTCTGAATGGTGGGAAGCCAAGACCATATACCAGACCCATGTCGGCTTCGGCCGGGGTGGCTACTATGCCTTCTTCCAGGCAGCGTACGGTTTCAATAATCATGGGGATCATGGTGCGGGCGATGATTTCATCGCTGCTGAACTCTTTGAGTTCACCGAATTCGGTCTGCAGTAATTCGTAGCTGACAGGATCCTTGTCTTTCTTCGGCTTACCACGCTTATCCACAGAATACTGGTAGAAACCTTTACCGTTCTTCTGCCCCAGGCGCTCATGGCCAAACATGATATCTATGGCGTCTTTACCTGTTTTGCCCATACGGTCCGGGAAGCCTTCGGCCATGACGGCCTGGGCGTGATGGCCGGTATCCAAACCGACTACATCCAGCAGATAAGCCGGGCCCATAGGCCAACCAAACTGTTTCTCCATCACCTTGTCGACGGCGATAAAGTCTGCACCATCGGCCAGCAGGCCGTTAAAACCGGCGAAATAGGGGAAGAGTACCCGGTTAACGAAGAAGCCGGGGCAGTCGTTGACCACTATCGGCGTCTTACCCATCTTGCTGGCATAGGCCACTACAGAGGAGATGGTTTCTTCCGAGCTATGTTCGCCACGGATCACTTCCACCAGTGGCATCTTGTGCACGGGGTTGAAGAAGTGCATACCGCAGAAGCGGGAAGGGTCTTTCAGACTCTTGGCAAGCAGGTTAATCGAGATGGTTGAGGTGTTGGACGCTATGATGGCATCGGCAGCCAGCTGCTGCTCTACTTCGGCCAGCACAGTCGCCTTAACCTTGGGATGTTCTACTACCGCTTCTACTACTATGTTGGCGTCTTTGACGGCGCTGTAGTCGAGCGATGGGGTGATGTTGTTGAGCACTTTGGCCATCTTGGCCGGGGTGGAGCGACCACGCTCTACCTGGGCCGTCAGTAGCTTGGCTGCTTCGTTAAGGCCGAGATCCAGCGCCTTCTGCGCTATGTCCTTCATAACAATCGGCGTACCCTTGCTGGCACTTTGGTAGGCGATACCGCCGCCCATAATGCCTGCGCCCAATACTGCAGCTTGTTCAATGTTTTTGGCTTGTTTGGCGGCCTTCTTGGCTTTGCCTTTGACCAGTTGGTCATTGAGGAAGATGCCGATCAGCGCCTTGGCCACATCAGTTTTGGCCAGTTGAATAAAGGCTTGATGCTCTACCAATAAGGCTTCTTCGCGCCCCAGACCGGCTGCCTTTTCCACAACGTTAACCGCCGCCATTGGTGCCGGATAGTGCTTGCCGGCAACGGAAAACACCATGCCCTTGGCTGTGGTGAACGACATCATGGCTTCCAGCTTGGGCAGTGTCAGTGGCGACTGTTTACGTTGACGGCGGCTCTGCCAGTCAAGTTTGCCAGCCAGCGCGTCCTGTAGCATCTGTAGTGCTGCGGCCTGGAGCTGCTCTGGAGCCACTACTGCGTCTACAGCGCCTACTTTGAGAGCGGCTTCCGGGCGTTGGTCTTTGCCTGTAGTGATCCACTCCAGTGCATTGTCTGCACCTATCACTCTGGGTAGGCGCACTGTGCCACCGAATCCCGGGATGATCCCCAGCTTGGTTTCCGGCAGGCCGATTCGGGCACTGGTGTCGGCAATGCGGAAGTCTGTGGCCAAAATGGTTTCGCAACCACCGCCCAGGGCAAAACCATTGATAGCAGAAGCAGTTGGGAAAGGCATGTCTTCCAGCTTGTTGAATATCGCATTGGCTTGCTGCAACCATGACACGAGTACTTCATCTTCCTGGGCGAACAACCCAAGGAACTCAGTAATGTCGGCACCGACAATAAAGGCATCTTTGGCCGATGTCAGCAGCAGTGCCTTAACGCTGGATTCTGCTTTGATGGCGTCCAGTGCCTCATCCAGAGAGGTCAGGGTGGCGCGGTCGAATTTGTTTACCGATCCTTCGGCATTGAAGCAAAGGCGGGCGATATTATTCTCGAGTAACTCAACCTGAATCATCGAATTTTGGTAGATCATTGCTTGCATCCTTATTGCTTAGGAGTAGGGCAGCTCAGGCCATCATTTGACCAGTTGTTGCTCAGTGTGCTTCGAAAAAAGGAAAAATACAACACCCAATTTAAACGATCGTTTAATTGCTTACCGGTTAGCTGCAAATTTCAGCTTTGTGATACACTGCACACTGGCTTTTGTTGTAACTGTGAACAGCTTCCAATAGCAAGGGGAACCTTGATTTCAGATAACAGGAACGGCTTATTATGCAACTGGCTCAGCATTATCAATCACATATAAACACTCTTAATCAAAGGGTTGCCGAGATTTGTGCCCGTGAGGGACTGTCTGGATTGGCAATTCATTCGGGTCAACCACACAGGCAGTTTCTGGACGATATCGATTACCCCTTCAAGGTGAATCCCCATTTCAAGGCCTGGGTGCCTTTACTGGAAACACCTCACTGTTGGCTGCTGGTCAATGGTCGTGACAAGCCTGTACTGATCTTCTACCGTCCCGAAGACTTCTGGCATAAGGTGACAGATCTGCCGCAAAGTTTTTGGTGTGACAGTTTTGATATCCGTATTTTGACCAAGGCCGATAAGGTGGCGGACCTCCTGCCTGTGGCCGAAGGTCGCTGGGCCTATGTAGGTGAACACCTGGAAGTGGCTTCTGTGCTCGGGTTTAACAACTGTAATCCCGAAGCCGTAATGAGTTACATGCACTTTTATCGTGCCTGTAAGACCGATTACGAGTTGGAATGTATGCGTCAGGCTAACCGCATTGCGGTCAAGGGCCATCGCGCGGCCAAGAACGCCTTCTACAGTGGTGCCAGTGAGTTTGAAATCCAGCAGCAATATCTAAGTGCCATAGCACAAGGGGAGAATCAGGTTCCTTATGGCAACATCATAGCCCTCAACCAAAATGCTGCCATTTTGCATTACACTGCGTTGGAGCATGAAAGCCCACAGCAGAGGTTGTCTTTTCTGATCGATGCAGGTGCTTCTTTCCACGGCTATGCCGCCGATATCAGCCGTACCTATGCTTTTGAAAAAAATCGGTTCCACGATCTTATCCAGGCGATGAATCAACTGCAGCTTCAACTGATTGAGCACTTGCGACCCGGCAAACGTTATACCGAGCTGCATCTGCTGGCTCATCAACAGCTGGCGACTCTGTTACTTGAAGCCGGCCTGGCCAAAGGCTCACAAGAGACGCTGCTGGAGCAGGGCATTACCCGGGCGTTTTTCCCTCACGGGCTGGGGCATATGTTGGGATTGCAGGTGCATGATGTAGGTGGTTTCTTCAATGACGAACGCGGCACTCATGTGGCCCCTCCGGAAGAGCACCCGTTTCTGCGCTGCACCAGGACTATGGCGCCCGGGCATGTAGTAACCATAGAACCCGGGCTCTACTTCATCGACAGCCTGTTGGCGCCACTCAAACAAGATGGCCGCAAGGCGTTAGTGGATTGGGACATGGTCGCCAGTTTGCGCCCGTTTGGTGGGATCCGCATCGAAGACAATGTCATAATTCACGCCCATGGCAACGAAAATATGACTCGAGAGTCTGGTCTCATTGATTGAAAGTTATCCCATTGCGGCCGAGGAGTTGGAATATGAAGAGGAGATAAAGCACAGCCGCTTTCTCTCTCTGGTATTTCCCTGTCATTCGCCGGAAGAGTTTAAACAGCAACTACAACAGATAAAGCAGCGTTATCCCGGTGCCAGTCATTATTGCCAGGCATTTATTTGTGGTGCGCCCATGGGGCAGTCGGCCATGGGTTCGAGTGATGATGGCGAGCCGGGTGGTAGTGCCGGTCGCCCCATGTTGGCGGTATTGCAGGGGGCTGGCATAGGCGAGATTGGCGCGGTTGTCGTGCGTTACTATGGCGGCACCAAGTTGGGCGTGGGTGGGCTGGTTCGTGCCTACAGTAGTGGGCTCAAGCAGATGTTGCCCAAGCTGGCGACCAAGACCAAAATGCTCAGGGAAAAAGGCTATCTGGTTTGCCGTTACGACCAATTGGCCGATGTCGAACATCTGCTGCAGAGGCTTGATGTGTTGATAGAGGAGCGGGAGTTTTCAG
This sequence comes from Shewanella sp. BJSY2023SW005, assembly GCF_047314585.1. Taxonomy (NCBI): domain Bacteria; kingdom Pseudomonadati; phylum Pseudomonadota; class Gammaproteobacteria; order Alteromonadales; family Shewanellaceae; genus Shewanella; species Shewanella sp. BJSY2023SW005. The sequence goes on along the minus strand of NZ_JBKORJ010000040.1, from coordinate 19,378 downwards.
AGCAGATTCGGCTGACACTGGCCGTGCCCTTATCTGTTACCGGAAGCATCAATAAAGAGCTGGCTCCCATGAGCCAAGGCCAGTTAAAGATAGATTTTTCACAGTGAACACTCTGATAACTTGTGCGACAATGCTGGGTTTTATTGGCCAATGGACTGATTGAAAAACGGCATGCATTACCGAACAATTACCCGTATTACCGGGTTACTGATAGGGCTCTTCTCCATCACTATGCTGCCTCCGGCATTGGTGGCCCTTATCTATGAAGACGGCGGTGGTACAGCCTTTATCAAGGCCTTCTTTATCAGTCTATTTATCGGTTTCTGGCTCTGGTATCCCAATCGCCACCATAAGGCAGAACTCAAGACCCGAGAGGGTTTTTTGATTGTTGTGCTGTTCTGGACCGTACTTGGTGCCATAGGTACCTTGCCCTTTTTGCTATCGAAACAGCCGGACTTGTCGCTGGCCGACAGTATTTTTGAATCTTTTTCGGCACTGACAACCACAGGGGCCACTGTGATTGTCGGCCTGGATAACCTGCCAAAGGCGATACTCTTTTATCGTCACTTGCTGCAATGGCTTGGTGGCATGGGAATCATTGTGCTGGCGGTGGCTATTCTGCCGGTGTTGGGGATCGGGGGGATGCAGCTTTACCGGGCTGAGATCCCCGGGCCCGTAAAAGATTCCAAGATGACCCCCAGGATTGCTGAAACTGCCAAGACGCTCTGGTATATCTATCTGATGTTGACCCTGGCCTGTGCCGGTGCTTACTGGCTCGCCGGTATGAGTGCCTTCGATGCGATCAGCCACTCATTTTCTACTATCGCCATTGGCGGCTTCTCCACCCATGATGCCAGCATGGGCTACTTTCAAAGCCCGACCATCAATTTAATTTGTGTGGTATTTCTACTGATTGCGGCCGTGAACTTCAGCCTGCACTTTGCGGCGTTTTCCCGCCGGGGGATCAACTTCAAGGTTTACTTTCGTGATGCCGAATTCAAGGCGCTTATCGGTATTCAGTTACTGCTGACCGCTATCTGTTTCGCCACCTTGTATCACTCGGGTATCTACGACTCACCGGAACAAACTCTGGATCATGCGCTGTTTCAGGCGGTATCCATTTCCACCACAGCCGGTTTTGGTACCGAGAGCTTCCATGTTTGGCCGCTGTTTCTGCCTATTTTGTTGATGTTTTCCAGCTTTATTGGCGGCAGCGGTGGTTCTACTGCCGGCGGGATCAAGGTTATCCGCGTGGTGCTACTGTTACTGCAGGGCTCGCGCGAGCTTAAGCGTCTAATTCATCCCAGGGCCATGTTCTCCATTCGTATCGGTTCCAAGGCGTTGCCGGATAGGGTGATAGACGCTGTTTGGGGCTTCTTCTCCGCCTATGCTCTGGTGTTTGTCATCTGTATGCTGGTTCTGATGGCCATGGGGATGGATGCTATTACGGCCTTCAGCGCCACTGCAGCTTGCCTCAACAACCTGGGGCCAGGCCTTGGCGAAGTTGCCAGCAACTACGCCAGCATAGGTGACGGAGCCAAATACGTGCTTGTGGTTGCCATGTTGTTTGGGCGCTTGGAAATCTTTACCTTATTGGTGTTGTTTACCCCGACTTTCTGGAAGAACTGATGAGCAAGACTCTGATTATTTACTCGACCGTTGATGGCCAGACCAAGACAATATGCCAGATCATGGCCGATGAATTGAGCCAAGCGGGTGAGATAGTCTCTATGGTATCGCTGGCTGAGGTGGAAACCGATACGTTACCGACATTCGATAAAATCTTGGTGGGTGCCAGCATACGTTATGGTAAGCACAGGCCTGAGCTGTATCGTTTCGTCAATAACCATCATGCGCTGCTGAACGCCAAGAAGAACGCCTTCTTTACCGTGAATGTTGTGGCCCGCAAGCCGGAAAAGAATACACCGGAAACCAACCCTTATATGCAGAAGTTCTTGCAGTTATCCCTGTGGCAGCCACAGTTGCAAGGCGTGTTTGCCGGCAAGATAGCCTATCCCAACTACGGTTTATTTGACCGTAGCATGATTCGGCTGATTATGTGGATAACCAAGGGGCCAACAGATACCAGCGGTACTTATGAATTCACCGATTGGCAGCGGGTGAAGACATTTGCTGCCGAGTTTGCCGAGCTTTAATAAGGAAGGTGCGAATAAGTCCTCGTGGCCCTCTCTTTTGTAGAGAGTGGCTTGCACAGCAATTGGCGTTCAAGGCATCTGACTGAAGGCATGCCGGGGCCTGTCGAGGTTGGATAACGCAGAAAGCCGGTTGCTGTGCAAGCCCCTAAGGGCGTGGCTTACAAGCCTGCCTGCTGTGTTGTGCTTCTTGCAAAGGACTAGGGCCATTTGCTGCGAACCACGCCTTGCATCCAGGCCCGTAAGCCGACGCAGAGCACACATGGGACTTATTCGCACCTTCCCTAAGCGCAGTACTTGCGGTGCAGAATAGAGATGACCTCAGTGACCTGCTGGTTCTTGAGCGAGTAGTAAACAACCTGCGAACTCTTGCGGGTCGCCACCAGATCTTCGGCACGCAGTACCGCCAGATGTTGTGACAGAGCGGACTGGCTCAGAGGCACGGTTTCATTCAGCTGAGTGACGCTCAGCTCTTGATCCAGCAGAAGGCAGAGGATCATCAGGCGGTAAGGGTTGGCGATGGCCTTGAGCCATTTGGCAGCGTTTTCCGCATTGGAAAGCATGGCTGCGACATCAATATCTTTTTGCATCAGCTTGGAACCTCTTCGCCTTTTGATTAGGTTATTCTAATTGAATGGGGAGATGAGCACAATCATCAGTCTTTTATCTGGATCGCAATTCTAGCCTGAAAAATACCGATACAGCGCAATTTGCGGCAATATTCTCACGGGTTGAAGCCGATTATGTGATCTTTCAACTTGTTCAATCCGGGCGATAAGCCACACAATTTAAGTTACAGACACTCAATAGGCGAACTTATGAAATCCATTCTTGTGCTCTACTTCTCCCGTGGTGGCCACACTGCCAAGATCAGTCGCTGTATTGCCGAAAGGCTACAGCAGTTGGGCCATGAGTGTGACAGCATGGATTTGGCTGCGGCTGAGGCGGAAAACATCGACTGGCAAAAATATGATGTCGTGGTCCTCGGTGCTTGTGTGCTTTATGGTACCTACGACAAGAGCGTGTTCGCTTTTTGCAGCAAACACCAACAGGTGCTGGCAGAGAAAGGACTCAGTTTCTTTTCCGTCAATGTGGTGGCTCGCAAGCCGGAGAAACGGATCCCGGAAAACAACAAGTATCTGCAGAAGTTTATTGCCCTGTCGGATTGGAAGCCCAAGGATGTGAAGATTATCGCCGGTAAGGTGGATTACCCCTCTTGGGGCTGGCTGGACAGCTTTATGATCCGGCTGATCATGAAGATGACGGGGGGGCCAACCGATCCCAAGACGGTTATCGACTACACGGACTGGGAAGACGTAAAGCACTATGCCGAGTACCTGAGTGACTTGGCTTCCTGATAGAGGCAATGTTTTCAAAGCGCAGTCCTGGTACTGCGCTTTTTTGTATGTGTGGAAAAGGGCTGCAAGGTAAACTAACTTTCACTATCTGTGTGCCTGTTGTCCGCTTAATATGGCTGGCTTTATTGGCACGACTTTAGGAGGTGTCATGAATGACGGTGAGATTCGCCTACGGGCGCTGGAAAGAACAGACCTGAGATTTATTCATCAGCTGAATAACAACCGCATCATTATGGCTTACTGGTTTGAAGAGCCCTATGAATCGTTCGATGAGCTTGAAGAGCTCTACAACAAGCATATCCACGACAAGACAGAGCGGCGCTTTATCGCAGAAAATGCTCAGCAGCAGACCATAGGTCTGGTTGAGCTGGTGGAGATCAATGACATTCATCGCAATGCCGAGTTTCAGATAATCATAGCGCCTGAGTTTCAGGGGCGAGGCTACGCCAGGGCCATGGTTAACAAGGCGCTAAACTATGCCTTTACCATACTGAACCTATACAAGGTTTATCTGCATGTGGCCTTGGAGAATGACAAGGCGTTACAACTCTATCAGAAGTGCGGCTTTAAAGAGGAAGGCCATCTGGTGCAGGAGATCTTTATCAACGGCCAATACTCGGATGTCAAACGCATGTATGTCCTGCAGGCCGATTATCTACAGCTGAATAAAATTCACCCATAGATAATATCAGTATTTCCAGAAGCTGGGATGGAACAAGACGGCGACAGTCAGGATCTCCAAGCGGCCCAGTAACATGCCTATCGACAGTGCCCATTTGGCCAAGTCCGGCAGGCTGGAAAAGTTGCCTGCTGGGCCGATAACAGGGCCAAGCCCTGGGCCGACGTTGGTCACTGCCGTGACTGCGCCGGACAGGCTGGTGACAGGGTCAAGACCACAAAGCACCAACACCAGCGTCAGCATCACGATAACCAACATAAACAGCAGTGCGAAGGTCACCAAGGAGCGCACAATCTCTTCATTGATAGGTCGGTTGTTGTAGCGCTCGCGGAAAATGCCGTTGGGATGAAACTGCTGCTTCAACTGTTCGCGCATGATGGCGCCGGCGATCTGGAAGCGGAATATCTTGATTCCGCCGGAGGTTGAACCTGAACAGCTGCCGACAAACATCAGGAACAGAAAAGCGATATTTGCCAGCGCCCCCCAACTGCCATAGTCGGTCAGGCCATAGCCTGTGGTAGTGACCACGGAAACCACGTTGAAACTCGAGAGCCGCAGGGCGTCAATAAAGGCTATTTCACGCGAACTGTAGAGCCAATAAGCCAGAGAGAAAGACACCAGCAGCAGAAAAAGAATAAAGCCTTTCACTTGGGCATCATTCCAGACCTTGATACTACGTTGCTGCAGACTCTGAACAAACATCAGCAGCGGCAGGCCACCGGCCGCCATAAATACCACCCCGACCCAGTGCGCCGCCTTGGGAAAGGCTGCCATGGAACTGTCCGAAGTCGAGTAGCCCCCAGTGGAGAGCGTGGTCATGGCATGGTTGAGCGCTTGAAACCAGTTCATCCCCGCCAGGTGATAAGCCAAACCGCAGCATACTGTCAGCCCCAGATACACCAGAAACAGGTATTTGGCCAGGCTCTGGGTGCGGGGGATGGCCTTCTCGGACCAATCTGAGGATTCTGTTCTGAACAGCCGCATCCCCCCTACGTTGAGAAACGGCAGAATGGCCACCGCCATCACAATAAAGCCTATGCCACCGAGCCACTGCAACAGCGAACGCCAGACAAGAATGCTGTGATCCATGCCGTCCAGCCCGGATAGTACAGTGGAGCCTGTGGTGGTGATCCCCGACATGGTTTCAAAGAAGGCATCGGTATAGCCAATACCGTGATACAGGGTAAAGGGCATGGCGGCGAACAAGCTGACAATAAACCAGGTGAGACTGGTCAGCAGGAACATGTCGCGGATATTCAGATTAAGCTGCTGCCCTTGGCCCCTGTGCATACAGATACTGGAGACAGTACCTGTGACCAGCGCCGATGCCATGAAGGCTGCCACTGTTTCTTCGCCGTAAAACAGGGCGAAGAAGAGTGGAATAAACATAAAGGCCGTCAGCATGGACAAAAACAGGCCTAGGATGAATAGTAGCGGGCGAAAATTCAGCATGGCCAGAGCCTTAGAAGAAGAAAGCGCTCGGCTGGAACAGTTTTTCCACTTCGCCGATAAACTTCTTGTTCACCAGGAAGAGAATGACATGGTCTCCCTGTTCGATAACTGTCTTATCGTGGGCCATCAAGACTTCATCATCGCGGACTATGGCGCCTATGGTGGTACCCGGTGGTAGCTTGATTTCGCCTATCTGTTTGCCGACGACTTTGCTGGTGCTGGAATCACCGTGGGCAATGGCTTCAATCGCCTCGGCAGCGCCTCGGCGCAGTGAATATACGTTGCAGATATCTCCCTGGCGGATATGGGTCAGCAAGGCCGAGATGGTGGCTTGCTGCGGCGAAATGGCGATATCGATATTGGCTTCCTGAACAATATCGACATAGGCTTCACGCTGAATAAGCACCATCACTTTCTTGGCACCCATACGTTTGGCCAACAGTGCCGACATGATATTGGCCTCGTCGTCGTTGGTGACGGCGATAAACACATCGGTTTGATCTATGTGCTCTTCCATCAGGAGTTCCTGATCGGAAGCATCACCGCAGAATACCGTAGTATTTTCCAGCTTTTCCGACAGCGCCTCGGCTCTGTCCTGACGATGTTCTATCAACTTGACCGAGTGATTACGCTGTAGCTTCTTGGCCAGTCCCAAACCTATGTTACCGCCACCGGCGATCATGATATTGCGGTAACTGTTATCCAGCTTCTGCATCTCACTCATTACTGCCCGCACATGGCGACTGTCGGCGACAAAGAACACTTCATCATCGGCTTCTATGATAGTGGTTCCCCTAGGCATAATCGGTCGTCCCTGACGGAAAATCGCCGCTACCCGGGTATCAATATTCGGCATGTGTTCGCGCAGCGCGGCCAGCGCGTTACCCACCAAGGGGCCGCCATAATAGGCACGAACAGCCACCAGGCTCAGCTTTCCTTCGGCGAACTCCAGAACCTGTAAAGCCCCTGGGTAATCTACCAGGCGTTGTATGTAAGCGGTTACTAACTGTTCGGGGGCAATCAGCTCATCTATGATGAAACCACCCCGTGTCCGAGGCTCATTACTCTTGGTTTCACTGTCGATAAACAGCTTATCCTGCATCCCCAAGTACTGCTCTGAGCGAATACGGGCTATCTTGGTTGGTGTGCCAAACAGGGTATAGGCAATTTGACAGGCGGCCATGTTGCATTCGTCGCTGTTGGTTACAGCGATCAGCATATCGGCATCTTCGGCGCCGGCTTCTTTCAAGACGCCGGGGTGGGCTCCGTGACCGACAACCACCCGCAAGTCATATTTGTCTTGCAGTGCCCTAAGGCGGTTTCTGTCACTGTCGACTATGGTGATATCGTTGTTTTCACCCACCAGGTTTTCTGCAAGGGTGCCACCGACCTGACCTGCGCCCAAGATGATTATTTTCATGGCCTCGTCTTATCCCTGAAGTTTCGACTTAACGATTCGCGCGTAATAAAACCCGTCCATATTGTCCTGTCCGGGCAAGATTTGCCAGCCTATCGCATCTGGCTGGTCTGCCTGAGTGATAGCTTCCAACCGGGCATCCGGCGTACGCTCCAGGAAGGCGACAACTTGATCGCGGTTTTCCTGTGGCAGGATAGAGCAGGTGGCGTATAACAGTACACCGCCTGGCTTCAACCACTGCCAGCAGTGATCCAATATCTGTTGCTGCACCTTGGCCAACTCCTCAATATCCTGCGGCTTACGCAGCCACATGATATCCGGATGGCGCCGAATAACGCCGGTAGCCGAGCAGGGAGCATCCAGTAATATGCGATCAAACTTGCCACCCTGCCACCATGAAGCAATATTTGCGGCATCGCCGTGCACCAACTTGGCATTCAGTTGCAACCTTTGCAGGTTCTCGGCAACTCTCTGCAGCCGTTTGTTGTCGTTGTCGACCGCCACCAGTTCTATGTCCGGACACAGCTCCAGCAGATGGCAACTCTTGCCTCCCGGAGCGGCGCAGGCATCGAGAATGGTTTCGCCCGCTTGAGGTGCCAGCAGGGCGGCGGCCCATTGAGCAGCACCATCCTGCACAGACACTGAGCCCTCGCCAAAGCCGGGCAGAGTGGTGACATCGCAGGCTTGCTCGAGCAATATACTGTCTTCCCCCTGACCTGGAGTGGCGACAATTTCGGCTTCTGCCAAGTGTTGCAGATATTGCTCACGGCTTTGGGATAAACGGTTGTTGCGCAGCCACAGTGGCGGCCGCTGGTGACTCTGCTGCACCACTTGTTGCCAGTTTTCCGGATAGGCTGAAGTGAGCGCCTTGAGGATCCAGTTGGGCGTATTGTGTTCCAGCACAGGGTTATCTGTGGCCAGTGGGCTATTGTCTCGCTGGATATTGCGTAAAACGCCGTTGACTACCTTGACCAGGTTTTCAAACTTCAGCTGACGACAGGCTTCGGCAGTTTCCGAAATGGCTGCATGGGCCGGTATCCGGGTAAAATACAATTGGTAACAACCCACAAGAAGCAGTTGGTGGACGATACGCTGTTTCCCTTTGAATTGTTTACTGAGGCAGTCGCTGACTCTCTTGTCCAGTTGTGGCAGGGTGCGCATTACGCCATAGCAAAGCTCGGCCAAAAGCGCCTTGTCTTTGCCGCTGTGAAGCTGCTGCTGTTGTTCGGGCAGGGCAACCGAGAGGGACATGCCCCGTTCCAGTACCTGAAAGATGGCCTTGGCGGCAAGGGCTCTGAGATTCTGCCTCATGATGCTTGAGCCAAATTCTTACCGGGCTGGAACCATTCGCCCCTGGCGTTGAGAATATCGGCGATATCCAGCGGTTTTTTCCCTGGCAGTTGCGCCTTTTTCAACACTAATAAGCCATCGGCAGTGGCAATGGCTAACCCTCGCTTGTCGGCGCGCACCACTGTGCCCGGCTCAAACTGCTCGGCTGACTCTTCCACTTCGGCCTGCCAGACCTTGATATTTTGCCCTTGGCATTCAAAGTAGCTCACCGGCCATGGGTTAAAGGCGCGGATCTCCTGCCACAGATTGCGGGCAGCCTTATGCCAGTCGATACGGGCTTCCTCTTTACTGAGTTTTTCGGCGTAGTTGGCCAGTGATTCATCCTGTGGCTCGGCGGTGAGTTTGCCTTCGGACAGACCTTGCAGAGCTTGGATCAGTGCCACCGGTCCCTGTTGGGCCAGTTTTTCATACAGGGTTGCTGAAGTGTCGTCATCGGCTATCGGCAGCGAGGTCTTGAGCAGCATGTCTCCGGTATCCAAACCGACATCCATCTGCATTATGGTGACCCCGGTTTCTTTGTCCCCGGCCCACAATGCCCTTTGGATAGGCGCCGCACCGCGCCAGCGCGGCAGAATAGAGCCGTGAACATTGATGCATCCCAGGCGGGGAGCCTGCAACACTGCCAATGGCAGGATCAGGCCATAGGCGACCACCACCATGATATCGGCTCCCAGAGCTGCCAGCTCCTGCTGGGCTTCTTCGTGGCGCAGCGACTTGGGTTGATAGACGGGAATATCGTGTTCCAACGCCAGTGCCTTGACCGGGCTGGGGGTTAACTTGTGGCCTCGTCCTGCTGGCTTGTCCACTCGGGTATAGACGGCAATGACTTGATGCTCTGAGTCCAGCAGCGCCTGCAGGTGGCGCGCTGCAAAGTCCGGAGTACCGGCAAAAATGATCTTCAGTGGTTTCAAAATAGATCCTAATTATTCGGGATTAATTCAGGCTTTAGCTTCCTGACGTGCCGCTTTTTCCAGCTTTTGTCTGATCCGCTGACGTTTCAGTGGTGACAGATAATCAACGAAAAGCTTGCCCTTTAGATGATCCATCTCGTGCTGAATACAGATGGCAAATAAACCGTCTGCTTCAATAGTAAATTCATTGCCATCACGGTCGAGCGCCGTCACGGTAATAAATTCGGCTCTATCCACCTTGGCATAAATACCGGGTACAGACAGACAACCCTCTTCATTACAGAAGTCGCCACTTGCGCTGATAATTTGGGGGTTGATAAAGACTTTTGGACGTTCGACATCGTCCTGCAAGTCCATCACAATCAATTGCTTATGAAAATCGACTTGAGTTGCAGCCAGACCAATACCCTTTTCTTCGTACATGGTCTCGAACATATTATCGATTTGCGTCTGCAGTGCAGAATCAAATTCTGTCACGGGCTGGGCAATCGTGCGTAATCTCTCGTCTGGGAATCGTAATACTTTTAACAGGGCCATAGATAAACTCTTAACAAGTCTGTCAAATCCGTGCCAGTTGGTTATACTGACTTGTGCTATTGCGTTAATTTTAATCCTTAGCGGCTATCAATAACAGCAAAAGCTCTCACTAATGAGCCAGACAACATGGAAGCCCCCATGAAACGGTTAATTTTACTCGCGTTACTGACATTTAATTGCGCCTTCGTTGCAGCAGATACCCTGACATTAAAACCCGGTCATCCTGATACTTATGTGGTCAAGAAAGGCGATACCCTTTGGGATATATCAGCATTGTTTCTCAAAGACCCATGGCGTTGGCCCAAACTCTGGGGCGCCAATCCCCAGATAGCCAATCCACACCTTATTTATCCCGGCGATCGATTAACACTGGTGTTTATCGACGGAGAACCCCGGCTGGTCAATAAACCTCATGTTCGCAAGAGCCCGGCCGGAAGGGTTCAACCCAAAGGCGGTGCCATTCCCGCGGTCGATTTGGCCTTGATTCAACCCTACCTGGTGCAAAACCGGGTGGTCGACCCCGAGTGGTTCAAGGAACAACCTATGGTGCTGGGGGGAGAAAGAGATTCCCGTCACCATGTGATGGACGACATCATCTATATCCAGGCCAATCTGCCACAAGGCGATAAAGTCGGGATGTATCAGCCCGGGCGCGAATTTACCAATAAGGAAACCGGTGAGTTGCTGGGTCAGGAAGTGATCCTCAGTGCCAGCGGCCGAGTGGTGGAGTCGGGTGAGGTTTCCAAGGTGAAGCTGCTCAACAATTTCCGCGAAACCAAAGCCGGTTTCAGAGTGTTGGCGATAGAAGATGACTCCTTGTTGTCTGCCTACTTTATTCCCAAGGCCAGCGATACCGAGGGCGCCAAGGTGTTGGCATCTGAACGTAAAATTCGCGCCATGGGGAAACTGGATGTGTTTTATCTGGATCGGGGCAGCCGTGAAGGCGTAGAGCCTGGCGATGTGTTCTCTATCTACAAGGACGGTGCCGAAGTGGTGATCAACGGCGATGGTATCCCCGTGCCGCCGACCGAACGCTCTGCTTACGACAACCTGATGGCCAAGATGGGCTCAGACAATGCCGTTAAACTGCCCGACCTCTATCGCGGTCAGGTAATGGTGTTCAAGGTATTCGACAAGACAGCTCTCGGGCTCATCATGGTGAACGAGAGCCCTGTCAGGGTTGATGACCTTTTGGTCAAGCCTGACATATTACTGAAAGGTGAATGACGCATAATAGTCTGGTTGATTGGCTGGTTGTCGCTGCGGTATCTGGACTGGGACCCCTCCGGATAAGGCAATTACTCTTGCACATGGATGTGGCTGAGTTGAGACAGAGGCTGGAACATGAACCCCAGTCTTTGCCAATAAACCAGACACAGCTCCAACGCTTGGAGTTGGCTCCTGAAAAAGTTGACCAAGCCTTGCAATGGCAGCAGGGTGCAGAGGGCAGATATCTAATCTGCCCCGATGATCCCTTTTACCCGCCATTGTTGAAACATATCCCAGATTTTCCTCCGATTTTGTTCGTCAAAGGACAGGTTGAAACCCTGCTGCAACCCGCGCTGGCCATGGTCGGCAGCCGCGATGCCAGCCGCGCCGGTTTGTCGCTCGCCTGGCAGTGGGGCGCCGAACTGGATGCCTTGAACATCAGCGTATGCAGTGGTATGGCTGCCGGCATAGATGGCGCTGCTCACCGGGGAGCCTTATCGTCAACCGGCAAGACTATCGCAGTACTGGGAACCGGAATTGACGAAATTTACCCTCGAAGGCATAGAGCCCTTTATGATGATATTCAAGTACATGGCGCTGTTATCAGTGAACTTTGGCCTTCTGTCGGTGTATTTTCCGGGAATTTCCCCAAACGAAACCGTATAATCAGCGGCCTTGCAATGGGAACCTTGGTGGTAGAAGCTCGTCGGCGCAGTGGTTCACTGATCAGCGCTCGTTTGGCGGCAGAACAAGGCAGAGAAGTCTTTGCGGTTCCGGGTTCCGTTATGGGCGATGAACACCAGGGATGCCACGATTTAATTCGCAATGGGGCAAAACTTGTGGAGTCTGTGGCCGATATAGTGGAAGAGTTGGCGCCTTTATGTAGCTGCCACCTTGAAGACTTGCACAAGAGTCACCATATAAAACCAAGTGATAACTCTGAGTTGCCATTTAAAACGCTGTTAGCTAGTGTAGATTATGAGACCACACCTTTGGATGTTGTGGTTGAGCATAGTGGAATAACGTTGGATCTGGTGTTGGAACAATTGCTTGAACTTGAGTTGCAAGGTTGGGTTGCCGCAGTACCCGGTGGTTACGTTAGACTTAAGAGGAAATAGCCATGTTTGATATCCTCATGTATCTGTTTGAAAACTATGTTCATAGTGAAGTTGAAATGCTGGTCGACGAAGATGAGTTGACCAAAGAACTCACCCGTGCCGGTTTCCATCAGTCCGAAATCATCAAGGCGCTTTCCTGGCTTGAGCGGTTGGCCGAACTGCAAGAGAGTGATACTCCTTACCTTAGAGGGCATACTCAACATTCCTTCCGCATCTACACCAAAGATGAAATGGACAAACTGGACGTCGAGTGCCGTGGTTTCCTGTTGTTCCTGGAGCAGATTCGGGTGCTGAATGTGCAAACCCGGGAGATGGTTATTGATAGGGTGATGGAATTGGACGAGCCAGCCATGGTGTTGGAAGACCTCAAGTGGGTGATTCTGATGGTATTGTTCAATGCTCCCGGTAATGAGTCTGCCTATGAGCAGATGGAAGATCTTATCTTCGAGCAACCCGAAGAAGGTCGATTACACTCCTGATTTGTTTTAGCTATGCCGCAGCAGCTTAATTTCCGGATTTAGCTGCCCGGTTTGGCTTTCATTAAGCGACCCTTTTTATTTCTACCATTCCGCAACTAAGCCGGTTTTTGTTCATATTCTTATGTTTTGGCAATACAGGCGCCAGACTTGCCGGCACCTTCCCAAACACTTTCTTATCTGAATCAAGCATCCGATTACGACATTGTCAGTAGTGTTGATGACGGCCGCTGCTGCTCAAGTGTGCCGGCTGCAGGTAGTCACGATAGCTGTACCTATTGAGCTTGCGTATTGATGGGGTAGTATCCGCGTCATTGTTTTTGGCTGTTTGGGCCAGTTGTTGCAGCCATTGCTGGAAAGCAGGCTCCTTTGATGTTAAGGCCGTCAATTCCTGCTCATAACCGGCAAAATAATCCATTTTCAAGGCTTGGCTCAGGCGAACGAGCGCCTGAGGTTCTTGCTCAGCCAGGAAGCGGATAGCCAAGTAGCTCCAGCGGTAAGTACGATCTTGGCCGTCCTGGTACTCGGTGGCAAAAATACTCGCCAAGTCCAAAGCCTTTTTCTGTTCCAGGGCTTCAGTGGCCAAATCAATAGCCTTGGGGTTGGTTTCTCCCTTGGAGATATATTCCGCCAAGCCTTCGGCCCACCACACCATTTTGCCTGGAAAATGGCCAAAGCCACCATATTTGACGAAACGTCCGTCCAGATAGTGGACGTACTCATGGTTCAGGTTCCAAATGGCGAACTCGGGAGCGATCCAGAATTGGCGAAAGGCAAAGAAGCTGGCTTGGTTGCCCGGTTGCTGTGGTGTACCTTCTATATACATGCCGCCGTTGTCTGTACCTATATCAAACAGCAACTGCCCATAGGCGTTGTACTGGCTCCAGTTTTTGAAAGCTACGACTTGCAGCGCCTGGTTGTGATCGTTGGTTGTAGGTTGTTGCTCTGTTTTGAGCAAAGAGTGGAAATGGCTTTCCTGGGACGTTAGTCGCTGGCAGCTCTCGGCAAATTCAGCGGTGCTGAGATCCTGGGCGACGATAAATAGAGACTCTGAACATTTATGTCTTTGCGGTAGTACAGAGAGTAAGTCCGGTATGCGGCAAAGCTGAGTCTTCTCTTGGCAACTCAGTTGACCACCAAAGTGGTTTACATGGTATCCCAAGGTGTAGCTGTCTTTACCGGCATCACCTCTGGTGGCAATATCTTTGAGTGCCAGGACTTCGAGCTGTTTATCCAGAGCCAGTTGTTCTGGAGTCGGGGCATCGTCAGCTTGTTTGCCTTTGCTGGGGGTCAGTGCCAGGCGATACATGGCCAGGGCCCAATATGCGTTTTCCCGCTCCCATGGTGATCTGTCGCCAGCTACAAAACCCAAAAGATCTGCGTCGAGGCGCTGTTGCAACAGCAGCTTGTTCAACTGGCCATCGAGCCGCTGTCGGCTCTGATTAAGTAGAAATCCATAGGCTCGAATTGTCTCCCATAATGCATAGTCTCTGGCGTCACTGGCAGTTTGTTTACCCAATCGAGACAGCTGGCGGGCGAGCCTCGGCAGTAGTGGTGCAAGTTTTCCGGCTTGCTGGTCGCTGGTGAAATAGAGATAGAGGGTTACGGCAAACTGCTCATCCATAGAAAAGTTTGCCTGTTGCGGCAACCTTGCCAACGCGTCGGCTATGGCCTGAAAATCTGTATCGGTCAATTTATCGAAGGGACCGAAATAACTGTATCCCCTCAAATAAAACAGCCCTTGCTGCCACTGTGTCATATCCGTTGTGTTTTGTAGTGACGCGAGCACATGCTGCAATTGCACTGGGTTATAGAGGGCATCCGAGTGTTGCAGTAATTGTTCATGGGAAGCTGTCGCTATGGCGGGGGACAGATTCGTGGTCTGTGTGTGGCCAGCGCAGGCGCTGATCATTAGCGTCATCAGTATGGAAGCGAGAGATTTTCCTGGAGTTGTGAGCAGAGGCATAGAGAGGGTCCTTTTTGTTATTTTGGATACAATATATCTTCATCCGTGCTGAGATCCCAGCCCCATTTGCCTTTGCTGTTTGATGACTCCAGTTGCAGGCTCCCTTTATCCGTGTGGCGCTGGTAAAATGTTCGCCTAACTCTTTTAATAGCGAGATGTGTCATGGCCAAGATAGACCAGCAGTTGTTCAATGCTCGGGCGCACGCGCTCGAAAAAGAATATGAACTTTGTCCCAAGTGCGGCAGTGAGCTCTCCGTACGCCACAGTAAGCATGGTGGCTTCATTGGCTGTAATAATTATCCAGCGTGCGATTACACCCGGCCTTTGGTGCAGCACGAATCCATCGACTCTCAGCCTATTCCCGGCTCCGAGTGTCCCCAGTGCGGCCACGAGTTAGCGGTCAAGTCGGGGCGCTTTGGTATTTTTATTGGTTGTACCCAGTATCCACAATGCACTCATATCGAGCGACACGATCAGCAGGAAGAGGCTGAAAAAGTGCCTTGTCCTCAGTGTAATAGCGGAGTGCTTGAGCATAGGACCAGCAAGTTCGGCAAGAGCTTTTATGCTTGCAGCAACTACCCCAAGTGCAAGTTTCTGGTGAATTTTCCTCCTCGGGCAGAGGCTTGTCCTGAATGCGGTTTCGGTATTCTGGTAGAACGTAAGGGCGCTGCAGGCGACAGACTGGAATGTCCCCGTAAGGAATGTAAGTACAAGCGAACTCTGTGATCCGGCTCAATATGTGACTATAATCACCTCCGCTGTCGCCGAGGGCGCCCAGCCGTCTTTGTCTCTATAAAAGGTACACTCAATGCTGCACTTGCTCGCCGCCGGGAGTAAGCAACTGCTTCTGGATGGAGGGGTCATAGCGTATCCCACCGAAGCTGTTTATGGTTTGGGATGCGATCCCGATAATGAAGCCGCCGTTTCCCGAATTCTCGACATCAAACAGCGCCCCTGGCACAAGGGGCTTATCATGGTCGCCAGTGACTATCGGCAGTTGCAACCCTATCTGGACGAGTCTCAACTGAGTGATGAGCAACTGCAGCAGGCTTTTGCCAAATGGCCCGGACCTTTTACCTTTGTCATGCCGGTGCGTCAGGGAATGAGCCAACTGCTTTGTGGCCATTTTGACTCTATAGCCGTCAGGGTGTCGGCCCATCCGGTTGTCAGGGAATTGTGTGATACCTTGGGTAAGCCGTTGGTATCCACCAGTGCCAATTTGGCGGGTGAGCCGCCGGCACTGACTGTGAATGATATTGAAACAACTTTTGCCGGGCAGATAGATGCCCTTATCGAAGGGGAGTTGGGGCAGCAGCGCCAGCCTTCCACCATCATAGATATTCGCAGCGGCCAGATCCTGCGTAATGGCTAATAATTCCAAGCAAGAAGGAGCGAGCATGACGGCACCTGATTCCCACCAGGTAAAAGCATTCTTGATGCAACTGCAACAACAGATTTGTGAAGGACTGGAACGACTGGATGGCAAAGCTGAGTTTGCTACCGATTCCTGGAAACGGGCCGAGGGCGGTGGCGGGATCAGTAAGGTACTTAACGGCGGTGGCGTGTTTGAACAGGCCGGGGTGAACTTCTCCCATGTAGAAGGCGCAGCCATGCCGGCCTCGGCTACGGCACACAGGCCTGAGCTGGCCGGACGAAGCTTTGAAGCTATGGGGGTTTCACTGGTTATCCACCCGCTTAATCCCTATATCCCAACCACCCATGCCAATGTGCGCTTCTTTATCGCCCGTAAAGAAGGTGCCGATCCCGTCTGGTGGTTTGGTGGTGGCTTCGACCTGACCCCCTATTACCCTTTCCTCGAGGATGTGCGCGAATGGCATCAGCAAGCCAAAGCGATTTGTGAGCCCTTCGGCGAAGCGGTTTATCCCGAGTACAAAAAATGGTGCGATGAGTATTTCTTCCTGCCACACAGAAACGAAACCCGAGGTGTCGGCGGCCTTTTCTTCGATGACCTCAATGAAGGTGGCTTTGAGCACTGCTTTGCTTTCATGCAAGCTGTCGGAAATGGCTTCTTACCTGCCTATGCCCCCATTGTTGAGCGGCGTAAGGATACCGAATATGGCGAGCGTGAGCGCGAGTTCCAACTGTATCGCCGAGGTCGCTATGTAGAGTTCAACCTGGTCTATGACAGAGGAACGCTGTTTGGGCTGCAAACCGGCGGCCGAACCGAGTCAATACTCATGTCGATGCCGCCCTTGGTTCGCTGGCAATATGCCTATGAACCTGAAGCCGGCTCTGCCGAAGCCAAGCTATACAGTGACTTTTTGCACCCCAGGGATTGGCTCACTGAATAGTTAGTGAGCGTAACCAATAAGCCTTTCTTTGGCTTATTGGTTACGCATATGGTCAGCTAACTGAGCGATAGCATTGAAAATCACCTTCCTGTGTTCAGGATCCTTCAGATTGGCCTCCAGCGAGGCCCTCATGCATAACAGCCACTGATCGCGCATTCTTTCATCAACGGCAAACGGCATGTGTCTGGCTCTCAGCGCCGGGTGGCCATATTTGGCTTGATACAGCTGAGGCCCTCCCAACCAACCGCTGAGAAATTCATATAGTTTCTGTTCCGATTGTGCCAGCGGAGCCTGATGTATGGACAGGAGTTCCTGAGTATCCGGCCGCGTTTGCATTTGCTGATAAAAGCTCTTGGCTATGGCGCGTATCGTCTCGTCGCCACCAATCAGATCATAGGCGTTGGACTGGGTGGGGTCCCGTTCGGCCTCGGGTTTGCGATTGATAATTTTCTTTAGCCAGTTCATTTTTGTGTTGAATCTTGTTGTCGATTTTGGTGTCAGTATACACTGAAAGCCCCATAGGTCGGCAGCCTTGCCTGGCCTTGGGCCGCTGAGTAGACTGATATCTCTTCCATTGCTCTGGAGCACAGATGACCGACCGCTATGCCGTCTTTGGCAATCCCATTCATCACAGTAAATCACCCGCTATCCATGCAGCCTTTGCCGCTCAGACTGGGCAAGCCCTAAGCTATCAAGCGATTCTGGCACCAATCGATGACTTCAGCGGCAGTGTCACGGCTTTTTTTGCTGCCGGGGGGAAGGGCGCCAATGTCACTGTGCCTTTCAAGGAACAAGCCTTTAAACTCTGTGATGAGTTGAGCCAGGAAGCCGAAACCGCCGCCGCGGTGAATACCCTGATTAAACTGGATGATGGCAGAATTCGGGGCGACAATACCGATGGCTACGGCTTGGTGGCCGATCTCAGTCGTTACCTGGCGCTGCAAGATAAAAAGGTCTTGCTGCTCGGCGCTGGTGGGGCTGCCAGGGGGGGGCTGCTTTCTCTGCTGGCGGCCGGTGTCGGCCATATTGATATCTACAACAGAACATACAGTAAGGCCGAAGTGTTGGCGGCTATTGCGCCACAGCAATTGCAGGCGTTGAGGCGAAATGAGCTCTATGAGGGTTATGATCTCATTATCAATTCCACCTCTGCCAGTTTGCATGGTGAGCTACCGGATATTCCCGTAACCGTGGTTGCCAATCATAGCTATTGCTACGACATGATGTATTCGGCACATACAACTGCGTTCAATCGCTGGGCTGCCGAGCAAGGGGCGGCAAAAACACTGGATGGCTTAGGAATGTTAGTGGGGCAGGCGGCTAGAAGTTTCTATTTATGGCGAGGTGTCATGCCCAAAGTTGAGCCTGTACTCGAGAGTTTGCGACAAGAATTAAAAGGAGAGGCCTCATGAATCAGGGGATCATCTTCAGCGACTTGTGTCAGTGGCAAGCCGAATCAAACAGGCTCATGTTTATGGCACAGCAGCAAGGGGTCAATATTCCTTGTTATGTTGGCTTACAACGTATGCAGCAACTAAGTGGCAAGGTTGTTCTTGAAGAGCAAGAGATCCTGAGCATGTTTGAACAGTGGCGCTTCGACTTCGAAGATGAAGCCGAGGCGCTGATTGAGCAGGAGTGCTTCAATGGAGCCGGTGAGATAGAGTTACCTTAGTCAGTACTACTTTGCTCGGCCAGGTACTCATCTTTAAGGCGGACATAGTTGTCTGCCGATTGTGGCAGAAATTGGCGTTCAGCCTCGGTCAAGGGGCGCGCCTGCTTGGCCGGGCTGCCTATATAGAGAAAGCCACTCTTTAGCACCTTGCCGGGAGGCACCAACGAACCTGCACCTAAAATCACATCGTCTTCGATGATGACGCCATCCAAAATAATGGCTCCCATGCCAACCAATACACGATTACCTACCTTGCAACCATGAAGCATGGCTTTGTGCCCTATGGTGACATCATCGCCGATGAGCAGCGGGTGTCCCTCTGGGTTGGCCGGCGACTTACGGGTAACATGCAGGACAGTGCCATCCTGAACACTGCTGCGTTTGCCTATGCGAATATGATTGACGTCACCCCGGGCAGCCACCATAGGCCAAACGCTGGCGTCCTGATCCAAAAAGATGTCACCTACCAGAACCGCAGCTTCATCAACATAGACGCCTTCGGCCAACTTTGGCTTGGTACCTTGGTAAGATCTGAGAGAATTGGCCATAAAAAGTCCTTATATGAATGGTTTTCGCCATTATAAAGATTAAAAAGTGGCAGGTCAGGACAAATTCTCGGCAAATAAGCCAAAAACAGCAGTTTTCTTATAAAAAGCCCTTGCACAAAAGTTCAGGCTCCCTATAATGCGCTCCCACTGACACGGCACAGCGGCAACGCGAAAGACGTGACAGGGTCGAAGAAAAACGGCTCTCGAGTCCTTTCAACGA
>NZ_JBKORJ010000039.1:0-2758 GCF_047314585.1 Shewanella sp. BJSY2023SW005 | reverse complement strand
CCTTCCCAGAATACGCCCTTGCAACCATCTTCTCGATTGGCCTTGCGGGCGATATCTTCGTTTAAACAGCGCATAAACCAACTGATACTGCCAAGTCGTTCCTGCCAATCGCTAATCAACATATCCAACAGTATTTGCTCACCTTCTGAGAGACTATCGCCCTTGAGGAACTTTGCCGCCACAGGATTGCCACTAAAGAGCAATGTCCAACGCTCAATGACTTCAAATGGCGACAACGCTTGTTGCGCAGCAAGGTCGATTTTGAGCACCAAATGGTAGTGATTACTCATGACCGCATAAGCGCAAACGTCGATGCAGAATACTGACGACAACTGCCGGATTTTATCCACAATCCAGCCACGTCTATGCTCGTAACTGCGCCCCGACAGTGCATCTTCACCACACAAAAATGCCCTTCTCACGCAACGGTTAATCACGTGGTAAAAAGGCGTACTTTCAGCATCTATCAACTGGCGACGGGCTGTGGTCATAACCAACCTCGACTGAGCTTTGATGGGTATTTCAAAGCCTAGTCAAGGCTTGGCGAAACATCAAAAGATATGGCTGTCCCCATTTTGTTGTCCCATTTTGTTGGGGGACTTCCCCCATCTGCTCAACCCTGTTGATGCTCAACCTGGGCTGCACCCTGTTCCGCCTGACGCCGGAAGAGGCCTTGGCCGGTGTCACCCGCAACGCCGCCCGCGCTCTGGGTCGCGAACAGCGCATAGGTATGCTGCGCCAGGGAATGGATGCCGACTTCTGCCTGTGGCGGATCTCAACCCCAGCGGAACTCGCCTACAGCTATGGCGTGAATCCGTTGGTGGATGTCATCAAGGGGGGCAAACTTATTCATCAATAAGTTTGGCAAGTGATTGGATGGCAGGTCACCGACCTGCTGTCGGCTTGCGCACCGACATCCCAGCGCTAGGGAATAGCTGCACAGCTTAAACTCATCAGTTTTAACTGGATTAGCATGAATCCAATCTGTCAGTTTCGTTTCCTTAATGTGACCATATCTGACAGATTGTCCTAAAGTGTGTTATCTATCAGCCAGAAATCGCAAACTTACTAACTTACGGCCCTACAACATGGCCTGTAAGGCTGTTATCTGAGGGAAATACGAACCACTGCCCGCTGATATATCTTACAGGAGCATCCTGCCCAGTTATCAAAGATAATCCTGCACCGACATCATAAATACATGATAGGCTGACACATAATCTTCTTAGAGGGATAGCATGGATAAACTACTTTCTCGTTCAGCCGAATATGAAGACTTTGTCTATGGGCTTCTGAGTTACCCTGAAGCTGAACCGTCCAGCCGCACACACGGTGCAAAAATATTGTGTGCTGTCGCAATGGAGCATGGACAAAGCCTGAAAATACTCATGCATTCCCACGCATTTACCTCGGCCTTAGGTCTTCTAAGATTGCAGTATGAGGCATTAGTACGCGCACATTGGTTAGTTTTTGCTGCATCAGACACCCAAGTTGAAAAACTGCTTGCTGAACTGACTCATGAATCTGCAAAAGCGGGGAACTCCACCCCTATGGTGGGAGACATGATGAAGGCTATGGAAGGTAAAGCCCCTCCAAATGCTCTTCAGCCTTTGCAAGAATTCAAAGAGAACTCCTATAAAGCACTGAGTTCATACATCCACGGGGGAATTCATGCAATCAGTCGTAAAAGCAAAGGCTACCCGATACCACTGCTAGAGAATGTATTGAAAAATTCCAATCAGCTTTGTGGAGTGTCAAGCTATTTCTGGGCTCAAATGACTAAAAACCCTCTATTGATGGCTCAAGCAATGCATTCATTCAATAAATACCAGGATTGTTTTAATTATCTCCAAAACTCCAACTGAGATTATCATATGGAAATTGATATAATTTTTAAAGTCATAGCCGGAATAGCCACAATATTCGGCATATTTCAAACAATATCCACATTACATAACAACAGGGAAAATAAAAAATCGAAAAACTTTGAGACATATAAAAGAGTTAAAGACCTATTAAGTAAGCAGCCAATTAATAATTACGCTGAAATGTGTGCCGCATTGAATTGTCTAATTCGAAGGGAGCTGAGTTTAGATGAAATCAAGTGGTTTATCGATACTCCAAACGCTTTTAGACATTTACAAACCTATTGCTCGCAAGCAAGGTACATAGAAATTTCGGAAAACGGGGATTCTTTTAAGTACAATAAAAAGTTCTCAAATAAGAAAAGCCGAATGTTAGAACAAGCAAGTCTGATATTTGCTTACGGGGTACTAACCAGCGTGGGGCTTGTCATTTTACTTCTTACCTATTCGCTGATTGAGTGGTCTGTCTATGTGATATTAGCGATTATTTTTAGTGTGGCATTGATAGTCTTCGGTGTTCTCGCCCTGATTCAAGGTGAACGTTTACGTGACACTAAATCTACGATGAAGCTAAAATTCGTCACTGTTGATACACTACCAAAAAATCAAAAAGCACGAATATACCGAACATACAGCGAACATACGGCAATGAAACATACAGGACATCCAAAACACTTTCTGAACTGCAAGGAAGTACGATGCAGGGTGTCAGTCTCTGATAAGTAACGACAGAAAAGATTTGGCTGTCCTGTCTTTCCCTTTTCCAACTACTCAGTGCTAATAGAAGTGCACCAATTCCCCCCTCGGTGTCGCCGAAAGCCGTTGGCGCAAATAACGTGGCTGAGGCATGGATGCCGAAGCAGCGCCAGTCGAATCAGGGATGAGCGTCTGAA